>SKVR01000162.1 GCA_007129355.1 Bacteroidales bacterium
GCTTCTGACCTGAATTTTATCTGCCGGCGCTTCCATCAGGTTTATAGTGGCCTTTATGGCATCATCCATAAACTGCATGGGGAGATAGGTATCTTCCGAAAGAAAACAATCATATTTTTTTTCTCTGATGGCTTCGTAAAAGATCTCAACTGCATAATCGGTTGTACCACCACCGGCTTCCGTTTTATGGCTTATCAGTCCGGGGTAGCGTATGCTGCGCCCGTCGACACCATATTTATGGAAATAATACTCAAGCCAGCGCTCACCTGCAAGCTTACTGATACCATATACCGTGTTGGGTTCCATTACGGTGAATTGAGGAGTGTTCTCGCGGGGAGTGGTAGGACCGAAAACAGCAATAGAACTGGGCCAAAAAACCTTTGACAGGCTTAGCTCGCGCGATAGTTCCATAACATTGAGCAGGCTTTCCATATTGATGTGCCAGCTGGCGATAGGCTTTTTTTCAGCGTTGCCCGAGAGTATAGCCGCCAGGTGGTAGATCTGGGTGATCTTGTTCCGGCTCACGGTGCCAAACAAACGATGCGTATCCAGCACATCAAGGATCTCGAAGGGTCCGCCTTCGGTGATCTCTTTAGCGGCGGGTTTAATATCGGTGGCCACCACGTTGGAGTCACCATAAATTTTTCTCAGTTCAAGTGTAAGCTCCGAGCCAATCTGGCCGGCACAACCTATAACAAGAATTCTTTCCATTTTGCTTTTTTTAGTTGATTTAAGGGTGTGGCAAAGTTAGAAAAGTTTTTTCACCCCCAAAGGGCCGGAAAGGGGACATAAAAAAATTATCAGCAATTTATTTTTCTTACTGTCCTAATTCACATTTTTTATTTTTATCCTTAGCCAAAAAGCCATACTTTTGCTTTGGAGAATGACATTCTCACATTAAAAAGATACTCAGAAGATTACCACATGGAGAATTTTATTGTTTCTGCACGAAAATACCGCCCTGCAACCTTTGATATGGTTGTGGGCCAGGCTTCCATTACCAACACCCTGAAAAATGCCATCAAAAACAACCATCTGGCCCAGGCCTTTTTGTTTTGCGGACCCAGGGGAGTGGGTAAAACCACCTGTGCCAGGATCATGGCAAAAACCATCAACTGCGAAAATCCCACAGAAAATGTAGAAGCCTGCAATGAATGTAAATCCTGTGTTTCCTTCAATGAGTCCAACTCTTTTAATGTGCACGAACTGGATGCCGCTTCCAACAACTCTGTTGACGATATCCGCAGCCTGGTTGAGCAGGTTCGTATTCCGCCCCACATTGGCAGGTACAAAGTTTATGTAATTGACGAGGTACACATGCTCTCGCAGGCCGCATTCAATGCTTTCCTCAAAACGCTGGAAGAACCCCCGGCATATGCCAAATTCATACTGGCTACCACCGAGAAACATAAAATTATCCCTACTATCCTGTCGCGTTGCCAGATCTTTGACTTCAACAGGATCACTATCGACGATATTGCCAAACAATTGCAGTACGTTGCTGATAATGAAAACATCGAAACAGAATACGACGCCCTGCATGTTATTGCCCGCAAGGCCGACGGCGCCATGCGCGATGCCCTGTCCATCTTTGACCAGATTGTAAGCTTCGCGGGAAACAAGGTTACTTACAAAGCAGTAGCCGAAAATCTCAATGTCCTCGACTACGATTATTTTTTCGCCATGACCGACCATATTCTGGCGGGTGACACCACTGAAATTTTGCTCTTATTTAATGAGATCATAGAAAAAGGATTCGACGGAGCACATTTTCTCATGGGCTACTCTGAGCATTTAAGAAACCTGCTGGTTAGTAAGGATCCCAGGACAGTCACCCTTATGGAAGTGGGTGATAGCATAAAGACCAAATATACCGAACAGTCACAAAAAAGCCATCCGGTTTTTCTTCTTAAGGCACTTGACGTTATCAACCGGTGCGATTTAAGCTACCGAACCAGTAACAATAAAAGGTTGCACATAGAACTGGCCTTATTGCAAACTGCAGCCCTGCTGCAACAGAACCAGCAAATTGAAAACAACCCTGCTGATCAGGCAATCCCAAAACCTGCAACCCCCAAACCAGCAGAAGACAAAAAGGAAATTCCTCCGGTGCCGCCATCCCCGGCACAGCATACCCAAACAACCCGGCCGGAAACAGAAAAAACTACTGAAACAGCTCCCGGGCCCACACCCTCTCCTGCATCAAGACCGGGCAAACCAGCAAGTATAAAAATTAATAAACCCCAACCGGAGGACGACGAAAAAAAAAAACATGAACTTACCGAAACCTTAAGCACTGAAGACCGGCCGGAAGAAAGTTTCTCCGTTGATTCGCTGCTTTCTATCTGGGATAAATTAAAAGACCGCTACAAAGAATCCAGCGTAACGGTTTTTACTGCCATTAATACCCATAAGCCCAGGATCAGCAGTGAAAATGTGATTGAAATAACCGTTGACAATGTTATTCAAAAAGAAAGCATTTTTGAACAAAAGCCTGGAATATTGAGTTTCCTTAGAAAAAATTTGAATAACTACGCCATAAATCTGGAAGTGAAGGTCACCGATACCCCTAAGGTTCATAAAGCCTATTTGCCGGCAGATAAGTTTCAGAAAATGGTTGAAAAAAATCCGGATGTGGAGAAATTAAAAAACGATCTGGACCTCGACCTGATTTATTAAAAAATTTTGTGGTTTTTATTTGTGAGAATGTAATTTTCATCTCAAAAAACCTACTAATTCCTATTTGAAAACAAAACCCAATTAATTGTTCTGAAATTTCCTTTTATTAATCCAAATAATGCAATTATGAAATTGAAGCTTAAATTAACTTTTTCACTGCTATTTTTGCTGGTAAGTATTACTGCTTTCAGCAGCACTCCGAAAATTGAGTTTACGGAGTATACCCTTGATAATGGATTGCATGTAATCCTGCAGCATGATAATACCACTCCAAATGTGGTAGTAAACATTATGTATCATGTAGGTGCAAAAAATGAACACCCCGAACGCACCGGCTTTGCACACTTCTTTGAGCACCTTATGTTTGAAGGTTCTAAGCATATTGAACGAGGGGAGTTTTCAGAACTGGTTGAAAAAGCCGGAGGTACGTTAAATGCTTTTACCAGTTTTGACGTAACCAATTACTACATATTGCTCCCATCCAACCAGCTGGAACTCGGCTTTTGGATGGAATCGGAGCGTATGCTTCACCCCGTTATTGACTCCATCGGTATTGCAACCCAAAAAGACGTTGTAACGGAAGAGATGAAACAAACCCGTGATAATCGTCCTTACGGAAGATTGGTTAGTGAAACCATGGCAAGGGCATTTACTAAACACGCTTACAAAACCGACGTACTGGGTGCCGATCCACACATCCGCAATGCCACCGATGATGATATCAAGGCATTTCATGATATGTTTTATGTTCCCGATAATGCAGTTCTTGTGGTAACAGGAGACATCGACAAGGGTCAAACCAAAAAATGGATTGAAAAATATTTCGGCGACATCCCGAGAGGAACCGAAGAATTCCGCAGACCGGCAAAAGATGCCGAACCACCCAGAACCGTTGAACTGCGCGATACAGTTTATGACAATGTACAGATTCCCGCTGTTATTCAGGCATATATGATTCCGGCACAGGGAACTCCCGATTTCTATGCCGTTGAGATGCTGGGTACATTACTCTCACAGGGTCAAAGCAGCCGTTTGTACCGCCGACTCGTTGACGCTGAGCAAAAGGCTCTCCAGGTGGCATCGTTCCCCTTTGGACTGGAACATCCTGGTGTAAACCTGACATTTGCACTTGCCAATATGGGCGTTGAACTTCATGATATTGAAGCCGTTATAGACGAAGAAATGGAAAGAGTAAGGACTGAACTTATCACAGAAGAAGAACTGCAGAAACTGAAAAATCAAAGAGAAAGTCAGTTTGTAAACAGCAATACCACCATAGCCCGCAGAGCTACCAACCTGGCCAGCTACCATCTGCTTTATGGCGATGCAAATCTGATTAATACTGAACTGGAAAGTTATATGAATGTTACCCGCGAGGATATCCGGAGGGTGGCACAAAAATATTTCAGGGAAGATAACAGAGTGGTATTATACTGGCTGCCAAAGAGAGAAAGCTAATAAACTGAATTTTCGAAAACAAAGATATTATAACCCCTTTGCCATAACAGACAAAGGATAAAATAAAAAATATATGAAAAAGATAATCTCATATTTATTATTCAGTATTTTTCTGGTACTGACAGTTCATGCACAATTAGACAGAAGCCAGAGACCCCAGCCCGGCCCTGCACCCGTTGTTCAGCTTGGCGAGTTTGAAAGCTTTATTACAGCCAACGGTATCCAGGTTATTGTTGTGGAAAACCGCCAGGTACCTGTGGTCTCCTTTCAGCTTACCCTTGACATTGATCCTGTTCTGGAGAGCGATGCCAAAGGCTATGTTAGTTTTGCCGGAGCTTTGATGCGCGAGGGAACCACCAACCGCAGCAAACAGGAAATTGACGAAGCCATTGATTTTATCGGAGCCAGTTTATCGACCGCCTCAACCGGCATGTTTGCTTCTTCACTTACACGCCACAAGCACACCCTGCTGGATCTCATGTCAGATATTCTACTCAACCCCACTTTTCCTGAAGAAGAACTGGAGCGCAGGTTATCGCAAACTCGTACAGGCTTGAGAAACACTCCTACCGACGGGGGCTCAATTCTTCGGAATGTATCGGTAACCAAGGTTTACGGCCCTGATCATCCTTATGGTGAAGTAACTACTGAAGAAACCCTTGATAACATAAACGTTGATTTACTGAAAGAATACTACAACACCTATTTCAAGCCCAATGTGGCCTATATGGTAATTATTGGCGACATCAACGTAAATGAAGCCAAAGAACTCATGGATCAGTATTTTGATCAGTGGGAACGCGGCAATGTACCCACGCATACATACCCTACTCCCACCGCTCCTGAAGGGCGCAGAGTAGCTTTTGCCGAAAGACTTGGTGCAAGCCAGTCAAACGTAGCGGTTACTTATCCATTGGTACTTACTCCGGGCCATGAAGATGCCATCAAAGTGAGTGTAATGAACAGTGTACTGGGTGGTGGTGTTTTCTCAGGCCGTTTAATGCAAAATCTTCGCGAAGATAAAGGTTATACTTATGGTGCCCGTTCCAACATTTCTACTGATCAACTGGTAGCCCGCTTTGTTGCACAAACCGAAGTACGAAATAGTGTAACTGACAGTACAGTTGTTGAAATCCTTTATGAATTGGACAGGCTTATTAATGAACCTGTTAAAGAAGAAGACCTGCAACTGGTAAAGAATTTCATGAACGGTTCCTTTGCCCGCTCACTGGAAAGTCCGAGAACCATAGCCAATTTTGCTTTGAACATCAAGCGCTATGATTTACCCGAAGATTATTATGCCACATACCTCGAAAAGCTTTCAGCTGTGAGTGTCGAAGACGTGCAGCAAATGGCACATAAATATCTGAAGCCCGACAATGCCATCATAATTGCCGTGGGAAACAAGGAAGAAGTTGTGCCTACCCTTGAGAGATTCAGTGCCACCGGAGAAGTGAAAATCTTTGATGCTTTCGGCCGCCCATGGACGCCTGCTGAATTGACAGAGGCTCCTACTGATGTTTCCGTAGAAACAGTATTGGAAAAATATTACAACGCTATTGGAGGTAAAGAGAACTTTGATAATATAAAAGATATGACCCAGATAATGAAAACCTCCATGATGGGTATGGAAATTACTCTTACATCTTATCAAAAGGCTCCTCACTATTTAAGAATTGAAACTGCCATGGGTGGTAATGTAATGTCAACCCAGCTGTTCAACGGGGAAAAGGCATTGGTTACTTCACCCATGGGAAAACAGGAATTTACCGAAGGTCCTGAATTTGAAATGATGAAAATGCAGGCCATCATGAACATGGAGATGAACTATAAGGACTATGGTATAGAAAAAACACTTGCAGGTATTGAATCTGTTGATGGGAAAGTTGCATACAAGGTAGAAGTTGTTACACTCCAGGGGCAAAAAACCTATGAGTATTACGACGTTGACAGTGGACTGAAAATCATGACTGAATCGCCCCAGGGCTCTGCAAAAATTTCTGATTACAGGGAGTTAGTTGTCAGAGAAGGTGAAAAGCCCTCTTTCTTTGCCAGACTCTTTGGTAAAAAAAGTACAGAACCTGTAGTGCTTAAATTTCCCCACCGTATTGAGCAACAGGCTGGTCCGCAAACGCTTGATATGGAAATTGTGGAAATTTTACTTGATACAAACCTGGAACCTTCTAAATTTGAAATCTAAGGTATAACATTGTAGTTTGAGACAACACTCTAACTGTAAAACCACCGTACAAATACATGTACGGTGGTTTTTTAATGAAAGCAAATATAAGCCAATTGATAACCTTAACCTGGAACAGATGAAATAAATGATTCGGGAATAGGAACCAGGTTACTTTCTTACGATTGATTTTGCTTTTCCCTTGTGGAAATGAGTTTCAAGAATATCGCCATCTTTCAGAATTTCAGCATTGCGAATGCTTTTACCTTCCAGTCGTGTAACTGAATATCCTCTTTTCAATACATTTTTGGGATTTAGAAGTTCGGTTTTGTTTTCAAGCGTTTCCAAACGATTGAACTCGAATACTTGTTTTGCTTTGATGGCTGATGTCAGCTTTATCATTTGATTATCAAGATCGCAGTAATGTTTGAAAATAGATTGAGCAGGCCTGACCGTAATCTGCATGGCCAGTCCGGTAATTCTTTCCTTTTCTGCACTTTGCAAATATTTTGATGCATGAGTCAGGTTGCTGATATTATCACCCAGTCGACTCTTCTGCAGGTTTAACAAATGGGTAGCCCCTCTCACCAGGTTACCGGTAAACCCGGACAGTTGTTTTTGTTCCCGCTGAAGAAACAGCATACCTTTCGATTGAAGTTTATTTGCTGCGTCATTAATACGATGCTCAAAATCCCTGAATTTTTCCAGAATAAAATACGCCACATCGGTGGGAGTTATTTTATTGCTCCATGCCACCATCTCGGTAATGGTTTCATTGGTAGAATGACCTATTCCGGTTATAACAGGCAGCGGAAATAATGCTACTTCACGTGCAAGCTTGTAATCATCATAGCAACTCAACCCTATGTCGCCGCCACCACCTCTTATAATGGCAACCATTTCAAAGCGGGAAGCAATTTTTTTGATAATACGCAATTGCGAAAGGATGCCCTCAACGGCTTTATCTCCCTGGAGAACTGATGGAAACAGGTAATGCCAGATATGGTAGCGCTCAGATTTTGATATAATAATATTCAGGAAATCGTGGTATCCTTTGCTGGTTTCAACTGAAATAACGGCTATTCTTTTAGGAAGCAACGCAATGGGAAGCTCTTTATTCTTATCAAAAACACCTTCCTTTTTGAGTTTTTCGATAGTCCTGGTTTTCTCAAGGGCCATTTCTCCCAAGGTAAAAGCCGGTTCTATTTCATGAACCTGAAGAGAAAGACCATATACTGGATGGTATGTAACCGAAGCCCTGAAAAGGATTGAAATACCTTCTCTCAGTTTATCGCCTGTAACCTCGGCAAACAACCGGTTAAGCCTGCTGTAATCAGTTGCCCATATGGTAGCGCGCATTTGGGCGTGAATTACATTACCTGATTTTTCAACCAATTCAGGGTAGCAATGGCCACTACGGGGATAGTAGTTCAGCTTTGCAATTTCTGCTTTGATCCAGTAAGTATTGGTGTAAGCACGCTCAATAACTGAGCGAAGGCTTTTACCCAAATCGGAGAGGGAGTATATTTTTCTGTTTTCTTCAGTCATCAATACACCTGGTAAATTCAAAGACCAAAATTAGATTTATATTTTCAGCTTTTCAATTATCTTAACGATATCATCGGTTTTAAAAGGTTTGGTTATGTAGTCATCCATTCCGGCCCGTGCATACTTTTCGCGGTCTTTAATCAGGGCATTGGCACTCAAGCCAATAACAGGTGGTGGATCAGGACATTGGGTTTTAATCAGTTTTGTGGCTTCAATGCCATCCATCACAGGCATCTGCACATCCATCAAAACCATGTCGAATTTATCAGTTTTGCAAATGTCAAATGCCTCCTGACCGTTCGATACTGCAACAACTTCATGCCCTATAGAATTGAGCATGAGCGAGATCACTTTTTTATTAATGAGTTTATCCTCGGCGAGAAGAATTTTTAGGCCAGGGGATTTTTTTACATCTGACGCAATATCCGGGGATGCAGAAATATCGTCCATTGCCTGTATTTTGCCTGTAAAAGTAAACCAGAAACAACTTCCTTTGCCCGGTTCACTATCTAAACCCGCTTCACCTCCCAGCAGCACCGATAATTCTTTACAGATAGTCAAACCAAGTCCAGTACCTTGTATGTTCATTTCTTCATTTTGCATCTGAAGCTGAGAGAAGGGTTTAAAAAGATTTTTCTTTAATTCCTGATGAATCCCGGGCCCTTCATCTATCACCTGAATCTTAACTCTTATCCTCTCATTATCGAATCTGTCATCAACTATTGCAATGAGTTTTACAACCCCTTTCTCTGCATACTTAACTGCGTTTGAAAGCAGGTTGCTGATTATCTGGAAAACCCTTTGCTTATCAGTATTGATATATTCCGGCAGTTTATCAAATCCTTCCACCACAAGTTTTAAGGGTCTTTTACATATGCTGTTGAAGAATTTTTCAGCTCTTGAGCCAAGTTCTGAAGGTGAGAATGTAACGGGGTTCATGATTATTTTTCCTGCTTCTATTTTGGAAAAATCAAGAACTTCATTGGTAGTATTTATAAGACTTTCAACAGAGAAACTTAAGGTTTCTAAATAGTCTTTCTGAACAGGGTCAAGTGAAGTCTTTCCCAGCAGTTCCGAAATTCCTTCAATTGCTGTAAGGGGAGTACGTATCTCATGACTCATTTGCGCAAGAAAATCTCTTTTAAAGTTGGCTGATTCGTATGCAATTAAAATTTCTTGCCGGAGCTGTTCATTTATTTTTTTCTCTGTAATATCTTTAATAATCCCCACCAGCCGTTCGTTGTCCGGGTCATATTCGGCCAATGAATGAATATATCTGATTTCTCCATCGCTGGCTCGTTTGATACGATACTCAACATCGTAGGGTTTACCCTTTTCAATGTGCTCTTTAACTGCATGGTCAATAATCGGCCTGTATTGTTCAAGAGTCATTGCTTTAACATCTTCAATAAGCATACATTCCTGATCGACACCATAAATTTTCAGGGCTTCTTCAGATGCTGTTACCAGCCCATCATTATAATTAAATTCCCAGCTTCCGATATTGGCAATTTTATGAGCCTGTTTAAGACGGTTTTCACTATGTTTGAGCTTAACAAGAAATTGTTCTCTTTGAACATGCATTTCATAGCGGGCCATAGCTTCTTTTACGGCAAATGGAAGCCTTTTTATTCTTTCCTTAAGAATGTAATCAGTAGCTCCTGACTTAAGACAGTTTACTGCAGTTTGTTCATTGATTGATCCTGTGAGCACAATAAAAGGGAGATAGGGGTTATGCTCAAGACTGATTTTCAATGCAAGATCCGCATCAAAAACCGGCATGGAATAATCTGATATAATAATCTGCGGATTAAAAATCCTGAGAGCTCTGCGAAAATCTTCTTCTGTATCTACCCTTATAGCATCAACTTCAATATCCCCTTCCTTAATCTCATTTACAGCAAGTTCAAAATCCGTAAGGAGATCCTCGGCGATAAGAATTTTTAATTTTTCTTTCATGTTACAACATTAAGGTAATAAAAAATATTTGAAAATAACAGAAATTATTCACTTATCCTGGCTGGTAATGAGAAACTGAAACAGGCTCCATCATTCGGTTCACTGCTTGCCCGGATAAGCCCATCATGCCTGAATATTATTCTTTGGGCTATAGCCAGACCCACACCTGAACCTTCATACTCATCGAAATTATGTAATCTTTGAAAAGGCTGAAAAATTTTATGGCTGTATTCAGACTTAAACCCCACACCATTATCCTTAACAAAATAGGTCAGCTTATCTTTACTTATTTCGCATCTGATGCTAAATTCTGGTTTTTCTTGTTTGGCTGAGAATTTTATGGCATTGGAGATTAGGTTAATCCATACCTGCCTGATAAGGGTTTTATCAACAAAGGCTTCCGGTAATTCTTCGATGGTAATTTTAATTTTTTCTTTTTGCCGGTCATTAAGTAATTCGCCAATTATCTCATTGACCATTTCTGTCATATTAACTTCAACACGCTTTATATTATTTCGTCCAATGTGTGAAAATTCCAGCAGGTCGGTAATCAGCCTGTCCATAATTCCGGCGTTATCTTTTATGATACCAAAGAGTCGCCGGGCCTCATCATCAAATTGCTTTTCATATTGAGATGATAAAATTTTAGTAAAGCCTGTAATGGCTCTCAGGGGTGCTCTCAGGTCATGAGAAACCGAGTAAGAAAATGCTTCCAGTTCCTTATTGGCAGCTTCCAGCTGAGCGGTACGCAAAGCAACCCTGTCTTCAAGATACAATTGAGATTCTTTATAGGGTGTAATATCGCTATGCGTTCCAATCATTCTTACGGGGGTTCCCTTTTTATCTTTCTCAATAATTTTGCCCCTGCCGAGAATCCATTTGTAATTTCCATTTTTGGCCCGCATACGATATTCAGCAGTATGGGCCTGTGTTTCACCTTTCAAATGCTTATCAATGGTACTCATAACCTCTGGCAAATCATCGGGATGGACAAGTTTTCCCCAAGTCTCAAAATTGTTTTCCAGATCATCCAATTCATATCCCAGCATATCTTTCCAGCCCGTGGAATAATATGTTTGGTTAGTTACAATATTCCAGTCCCAAACACCATCTCCTGTTCCTGCGAGCGCCAGCATCCAACGTTTCTCATTTTCCCGCAATTCAAACTCTGCTTCTTTTTGTTTGGTAATATCCCTGCCTACCCCAATTATCTCAATCACGTTATTGTTTTCATCAAGTATTGAAGAATCGGTCCAGGCAATCCACCTCCAGCCATCAACCGTAAGGGCACGTTGCTCAACATAACAGCTATGGGGAGGGCTATATAATTTCTTCATTGCATCCTCTGTAGCTTTTCTGTCATCGGGGTGTACAAGAGGTAAAAATGTTTTATTCAAAAGTTCTTCCTGCGACTTTCCAAACAATTTGCAGTACGACGGACTAACAAATAAGAATTTCCCTTCTGTATCTACTTTAACAACCAAATCATTCATATTTTCCAACAACAACCTGTAACGCTCTTCACTTTCCACCAGATTTTTTTCCATCTTCTTTCTTTCGGTAATATCGCGAAGACTGACATGCAGAACCTTTTCTCCTTTAAAGGAAATCAATGTCAATACTACCTCTGCATCTACTACTTCTCCATTCATCTTTTTATGCTTCCACTCAAATCTCAGATTTCCTTCGTCAATTGTTTTAGTGATTACTTGTTTGGCTTTTACCGACGACCTGATTCCGTCGGGCTGAAAATCAGGAGATAAATCCCAGGGTGTTTTCCCCATAAGGTCACTTTTGTTTTCAAACCCAAAAAAATGCAGAGTGGCGTCATTACAATCAATAAAGGCGCCATCTTTCAGCAGAAAGAAAGCATCAGCCGACATCAAAAACAAACTTCTGAAAGCATCTTCACTTTGTTTAATAGATGCTTCGCCCCTTTTTCTTTCCTCCAGTAATTCTTCCAGCATTTTATTGGCCGACTCCAGGATGCTGCTTTTGAATTTCAGTTCGCGGTTTTTATGCAGAATTCGTTTATAAAGATTTACAATCATCCATACTGACAGGAAAAGGAGTGCACCGGCAATTAACAGAACCGGGATAAAATAAAACGGCCTGTATCCGGTGTCGGGTAAATCAAGCCACTTATTCAAACTTTGATAATAAACTGATCCTGGGTCATTTTTTAATTCCCCCAATCTGACATCGATTGCGTTAATGATTGCTTGATCTGCAGACTTAGGAAAGGCAAAAAATAATGGAACAGGATTCAGAATGATTGGGGTAGGTGCGAGCAATGTATCCCGGCGGGGCGAAAAATAAAAGAACCTGTCGGCCAGTAAAAGATCAACCCGATTCTGTTGCATGGCATGAATTGCCTGCTCATAATCATCAAATTCTCTCACAAGAAACTCAATATCAAATTTTTTAGTCAATTCTGTACGCAAATATTGACTCTGCAGCGAACCCCTGAGCACAGCAATGGTTTTGTAATTTAACTCTTTTATCTCGTTAATCAAATTCGCCGAAGTTGCAAAAAACTGCACCCATGATTCAATTACCGGTACCCGGTTGAATACAAATCTTGCTGCTCTTTCTTCAGAATATGCTACATCAACAAGTATATCAATATGGCCATGGTATAAATTATCAAGATGACCACTCCAGGAATCAAAAACATACTCAATTTCAACTCTCTCTTTTTTGGCAATATACTCAATGATATCAACAAAGAGCCCTGCAGGCTGATTACTTTCATCGAGAAAAACTTTGGGTGGATTATCGTAAATTCCCACTTTCAAGGGGTCAGATGCATGAATTATCCCTGTATGCATAATACAGAAGAAAACAAGCAAATATTTAACAGGAATTATTCTCATGTATTTGTAACCTTGTGGCTGAACAATCTGCTTATCAAAGATTCAAAATCTTCTGAGCTTACAGGTTTGGTAAGGTAATCATCCATTCCATGATTCATATACTTTTCGCGGTCTCCTTCAAACGCATTAGCACTAAGACCAACTATGGGTGGTAATTCCTTATATTGTTCCCTTAAAGCACGGGTAGCAGTAACGCCATCCATTCCGGGCATTTGAATATCCATCAGTATAAGATCAAATATACCAGGTTTGAAAATTTCCAGAACCTGATGCCCGTTTTTTGCAACCGCTACTTTATGTCCCATAGCTTCAAGAATGATCATTACAACCTTTTGGTTTACAGCTTTATCTTCGGCAAACAAAACACGAAGAGCCAAAGGTTCTTTAACATCTTTGATCTTACCTGATGTTGATTGATACGTTTGGATTTGTATATTTTTTATCTTCCTTGCCTTAAAAGTGAACCAGAAGGTACTTCCTTTACCCGGAGTACTTTCCACGCCTATTTCTCCACCCATCAATGAAACCAGTTCCTTGCATATGGACAACCCCAGTCCTGTACCATCAAAGTTACGGGTGTCTTCTGTTTCAATTTGCTCAAAGGGTTGAAATAACCGCTCCATTGTTTCCGGCCTAATGCCAACTCCCGTATCGCTTACATTCACCCTGATGAGAAAATTTTCTTTATCAAGAAACTTTTCAGGTCTGGCTTCCAGGCAGATCTTTCCCTGGTGAGTAAACTTCACTGCATTTGAAAGCAAATTATTTATTATTTGTCCGACACGATACTCATCTGCTTCAATTAGTTCAGGCATATCAGGATCGAGGTAAGTTTCAAGCACGATATCTTTCCTGCAAATACTTGAGTATAGTTTTTTTGCATTCTCAAACATATTGTGCTTACTGAAATTTCTCAGTTTAAGCTTTATATGCCCTGCCTCAATTTTCGAAAAGTCAAGAATCTGATTAATAATTTCTCTTAGGTTTTCCGTTGAAAGTCTCAGGGTATTTACATAATCAAGTTGTTTTTCATCAAGATTTGTTCTGGAGAGTATTTCGATCATTCCAAGAACCCCGGTAAGTGGAGTACGGATTTCATGACTCATATTGGCCAGGAAGTTTTGCTTAAACAGCACTGTTTGATTGGCAATGGCTACTTCATTTCTGAGGGTTTCATTGTTTTTCCTTTCTGTAATATCACGCATGATTCCCAGAATGAGTACTTTTTCCATTCCACCCAAAGGAGTTGTACTGATTTCAATATCGCGCAACTCGCCCGACTGAGACTTTATTTTCAGCTCGTAAATACCGGGTATATCTTTATTTTCAAGTCTGGCTTGTTTTCTTTGCTCTGCAATGTTTTTACTCTCAGGGGTTAAAAGTTTCCACATACTAAAACCTTTGGACAGAATCTCCTTTTCACTGTAGCCGGAAATTTCACAGAAACGCTGGTTGACATACATAAACTGCTCATTCTCCAAAAGGTAAATACCATCGAAAGCATTTTCAGTGAGAATCCTATATTTTTTTTCGGATGCCTTAAGGGCAATATCGGCCTGCTTTTGTTCTGTAATGTCCTGGTAGGTTCCCAACATACCAATCACAACACCATGTGCATCGCGTAATGGTATTTTACTGGTAAGCAGCCATTTATTTCTTCCCCGGGCATCCGTTTGTTTTTCTTCAAAATTTAGCAATGGTTTTCCCGATTGAATAACTTTTCGGTCATCTATCTGGTATTTTGCGGCCTGATGTGTCCATGGCATCATAAAATCATTTTTACCAACCACATCTTCTGTAACTTTCAAACCGGCATCTCTGGCAAAAGACTGATTGCAGCCAAGGTAGTTCAGGTTATTATCTTTCCAGAAAACACGAACTTTTATGGTATCAAGAATATTACGAAGCATTTGTCTGGATTCACTAAGATTGATTTCGGCATTTCTGCGTTCAAATGCATTGTAAATCAAATCGGCAAAAACTTTCAAAATTTTCACCTCGTAGTCCACCCATTCTCTGTTTTTTCTAACCGAATCAAAACCCACGAAGCCAATCAATCTTTGCCTGGAGATAATGGGCACAACAAACAACGATTTAACATCCTGTGCCTCCAGAATTTCCTTTTCAACTTTCCATTCTTCGGGAAGTTTTGAAACATCATAAATATTTACGGGATTAAATGTTTTCAGATGTGTCATCCACTGTGGTATCTCGCTGCACGGTAATGCCTGCAGGTATTCAATCTGGGATAAAATACCATCGTTACACCATTCATGGGTGTTTGTGAGGATATCCTTTTCTTCATTCCATAAAAAAATATAGGTTCGGTCAATATTACAGAATTTTCCAACTCTTTCAATGGAAAGGTTAAGGATATCATCAAACTTTTCGGCAGTAAGATTAACAAACTGAGATGAGAGTTCAAGAAGAAGCCTTTCGAATACCTTTCTGTGGCCCATAAGTTCTTCCAGCTCTTTTTTCTCACTAATATCAATAACGATCCCTGTCCATAATGTATGCTCAGCATCAATAACCCTTGGCTTCGATTCGATCCGAACCCATCTTATCCTGCCATCTCTGAATATTCTTCCTTCCCACCTGAACATACTTTTCGTTTTAATCGAGTTGTAGTTTTGTTCAAAAAAATCTTGCAAATCTTCAGGATGAATCATACTTGAAATATGCTCTGGTTTTGCAAATAGGTCGGCATTTAACAAGCCGGTAATGGCTTCATGTTGCTCACTGATAAATTCATACTTATGGAGAGGTAATTGTTCGGGTTTGAAATCATCAACATTAGTTTGTACCAACCTGTAAATACCGGCAGGCTGAGCATTTACCAGGTCTTTAAAAAGGGCCTCATTGCTATTACTGATGCTCAATGACTGATTTACCTCTTTGAGATTGGAAGTAAGGTAAAAAATAAGACTAGAAAAAATAACTGCTCCGGCAAAAACATAAATTGGTACAAACTCAATTGTAAAAAATAAAACAGCCGTAACAAGCAATAAAAAACCGGTAATTATATGAATTGCAAAAATATTATTAAAGCGCATATTTATTGTTTTTATTTACTAGCCTGTGAAACAAAAAGAATTAGTTGTAAAAATCAGTATCAGATAACTGTATATATTCATTCCCGGAGATTTGCTATATTCCTGATTTTAAAACTGTTAAATTTTA
>SKVR01000136.1 GCA_007129355.1 Bacteroidales bacterium
GAGTTTCCTCAGCAGGAGTTTCCTCAACTTTAGATTTTGCAGCTTCTGTTTTTTCTTCGTTGGTGTTTTCAACAGCATCTTCGTTGCCTGCTGCTAAATTTTTGTTTTCTTCTGACATTTAAGTTAATAATTAAAAGACTGTGGTAACCGCAGTTACCGGGTTAAACAATAGATGAATTAAGGCCCACAAAATGGGACTGCAAAATTACACAATTTATCTTCAAATAAAAAACTACTAATCAAGTTTTTAATTACTTCCCAAATCATATATCCGGGTGATGGGAAACATAATCCTGTACATTCATCTTTGGTGTATCTGATTACCCATCCTATCAGGAATACAAGATATGGCAGGTTTTCTGGTAGTTTATTCAGGAAATTATAAATAAATCATTGAAAAGTAATGCTTAAACAAAATACAGGAACACCCGGATAAACATGATTATTCCGAAGGCCATTAATGAAAAGCCCACAATCCGGTTTACCCAGATTAGAACTGAAATATTAAGATATCGACCAATATGGCTGGCAATAAGGCATTTTACAGTATCTGTTACAAAAACAACTGTTATGGCTGCTGTAAAAAATACCACTACTTCTTTGGTTCCAACACCAAAACGGGCGCTAACAAAACTCATTACCCCAAGCCAAAAAATTAATAGAAAAGGATTTAAAATATTCATAAAAAAACCCTTAAGTAAATAACGGAAGCGGCCTCCACCCGAAACAGTCAACTTAACTTCAATTCCTCTTTGAGTTTTAACCTTATATTTTTTAAAAAAGGTTATCAATCCAAATGCAATCAGTATTATTCCGCCTATTATACCTACAATAAATTGATTACTTTCATCCGTTAGAATTTGTATGGCACCAAGGTAGCTCAAAAAGATAAGTGTAATATCACTTAGGGATATTCCAGCAGCAAAAAGTAGTCCTGATTTTACCCCCTGATGAATACTTGTCTGCACAAGTGCAATAAAAGCCGGCCCTATAAGAAAGGCAAGTGTAAGACCAAGAATTGCTCCTTCCAGTATGGCCGGCGTCATAACACAGGTATTTTTTTTATTTCTTTCTATAAGTCTCAATAAATTCATCCCATTCCTGAAGCTGAACACTTTTCAGTACCCTTGGAAATTTATTCTGGGCACCCTCTTTTCCTTTCATTCTCATCCAGCTATAAAAAACATCAGATGGTAATACTTCAACGATAATATCTTTTATGGCAGCAATCCTTTCTACCCTGTAATCATCGTTAAGCACTTTCAGGTTTTCATCTATTGCGCAACCCAACTCAGCAGGGTTAACATTACTGTTTGTGCCTACATACCATTTGTGCGCAAACATGGTTTCATATTTTATTCCTGTGACAGTAAATTCACGCACTTCAATATTTAACTGATCTTCAGCCATTTTAACGGCCATATTCATATTCTCCTGCGACAAGTGTTCACCGCAAAGATTAAGAAAATGTTTTGTACGACCAGTTATAACTATTTCATTGAGTTCCTTTGATGTAAATTTTATGGTATCACCAATAAGATAGCGCCATGCTCCTGCACAGGTGCTTAAAAGCAGAGCATATTCTTCACCTTCTGTAACCTGAGTAATGGTTAATGCTTCGGTGTAGGATTTAAGATTTCCTTCATTATCAAAATTATCTGAATTAAAAGGTACAAACTCATAGAAAAGACCATTGTCCAGTATGAGCTGCATACTGCTGGTATTTGGACGGCTTTGGAAGGCTACGAACCCTTCTGATGCCAGGTAGGTTTCAATATAGGTTAATGGCTTACCCAACAGTTTCTCAAATCCTTTGGCATAAGGTGTAAAGGAAACTCCACCATGCACAAAAATGGAGAGATTAGGCCAGATTTCATGAATATTTTTCACCTGGTAATGATCAATGATTTTTTCAATTAAAATCTGCCACCAGGCAGGTACTCCCACAATAACTCCAATATCCCAGCTTTTGGCCTTCTTTACAATTTCATTAAGTTTGGTGGGCCAATCTCGTTCTTTTGAAATTCTTTTACCTGGTTTATAAAAGTGCTGAAACCAAAATGGAATATTCTTAGCTGTTATGCCCGACAAATCACCATCATAATATGTACCGTTGTAGTGTAAGTGTGTGCTTCCGCCCAGCATCAATATTCCCTTCTCGAAAAATTCCTTTGGAAAATCAAACCGTGCAAGAGAAAAAATCTGTTTAATACTCGTTTTTTTGATGGCTTTGAGCATGTCGTTAGTTACCGGAATATATTTGCTGGATGCTTCAGATGTACCTGAACTTAGTGCAAAATATTTGACCCGGCCAGGCCATGCAACATATGCTTCGCCCTGTAATGACCGGTACCACCAGTCTTTGAAAATCATATTGTAATCAACAGCAGGCAAAGCTTTCTGATATTCTTGTATAACATTCTTCCTGTTTTTGAGTATTTTATCAAATTTATAATGCTCACCGAAAGATGTATAGGAAGCTTTTCTTAAAAGTTTTCGAAGTTCACGTGCCTGAACAATTCCAGGATCATTAACTTTAAAAAAAGACGGCAGACGACTTCTGAGTGATATGGCATTTTTAACAATAGAACCTAATAAGGGCATAATACCTGGCTTTACAAAAAAGGTAAATGAATTTGAATATTCAGCAAAATGATTTTTATATCAGGACAAAATTAATCATTGATTTGATTTAGATTCGAAAAAATGAGGGGCTTCGTAAAAAATTAATCATTCGTTTAAGAAAATACCCGTCAATGATAAAAATCACAGACGGGTATTTCATTAACTTTCAAATATTTACATATTTTCAATCCAACTCTTTACTTCTTCAGGTTTAGGTGCAGGAATATCAAGTTTTTGCTTTTTTCTCAACCCACATAATTGATTAAAAACTTTATTGGGATTTGCCTCTTTAAGCAACGCTGCAGTAGTATACCCTGCATGCTGAAGTATTGTTATCCACTCTCCGGGAATACCTGCATCAGAAAACTCCTTATTATCTTGTCCTTCAACAGATGATGTTTTTTCCGGGCGCATCTGTGGGAAAAATAAAACATCTTGTATGGAGTTGCTATTGGTCATAATCATGGCAAGTCTGTCAATTCCAATTCCAAGACCTGCTGTAGGTGGCATTCCATGCTCAATAGAACGTAAAAAATCTTCATCAAGAATCATTGCTTCAGGGTCACCTCTACGACCAAGCTCAAGTTGTTCTTCAAATCGGGCCCGCTGATCGATAGGATCATTTAGCTCACTGAATGAATTGCATATCTCCTTACCGTTGCATATAGCTTCAAACCGTTCTACCAAACCGGGTGCGCTACGATGCTTCTTAGCCAGTGGCGACATCTCAATGGGATAATCAGTAATAAAAGTAGGTTGTATAAGTTGTGCTTCACATTTCTCACCAAAGATCTCATCAATGATTTTGCCCCTTCCCATGGTAGTATTTGTTTCTACTCCAAGTTCTTTTGCTGTTTTACGCATCTGATCTTCATCCATATCCGAGATATTAACACCGGTAAAGTGTTCAATTGCCTCATACATGGTAAATCTTTTCCAGGGCCGTTTGAAGTTGATAATATTCTCACCCACTTTTACCTCGGTGGTTCCATGCAGGTCAAGAGTTATTTTTTCTACCATTTCTTCCACCAGTTCCATCATCCATTCATAATCTTTATAGGCAACATAAAGTTCCATTTGAGTAAATTCGGGATTATGAAAACGGCTCATCCCTTCATTTCGAAAATCCTTGGCAAACTCAAAAACGCCATCATAACCTCCTACAATCAACCTTTTCAGGTATAACTCATTAGCTATTCGAAGGTATAAGGTTGTATCAAGTGTATTATGAAAGGTTTTGAAAGGCCGGGCAGCAGCACCACCATAAATGGGCTGCAGAACGGGTGTTTCCACCTCAAGATAATCTTTAGAGAGAAGGAAGTCGCGCATGGACTGAATCATACGTGCCCGTTGCCTGAAAGTATCGCGTATTTCAGGGTTTACAATAAGATCGAGATAACGCTGCCGGTATCTTTGCTCCGCATCTTTAAAAGCATCATATACCTGACCATCCTTCTCCTTAACTACCGGAAGCGGGCGTAATGACTTGCACAGGATCTTGTATTCCTTTACATGAATGGTTATTTCACCCATCCTGGTGACAAATACATGACCTTTTACACCGATTATATCACCAATGTCAAGCAGTCTTTTAAAAACAGTATTATAAAAGGTTTTATCTTCTCCAGGGCAAATCTCATCGCGGTTGAAATATAGTTGTATCCTATCGGTTGAATCCTGAAGTTCGGCAAAAGATGCACTTCCCATGATCCTGCGACCCATGATCCTGCCTGCAATACTTACTTCCTGAAATAAAGAATTATCTTCCGGAAAACGTTTCAATATTTCTTTTGCTGTAACATTAACATCAAATTTTTCAGCCGGATAGGGATCAATTCCCAGATCCAGTAACTCTTTCAAGGCTTCACGCCTGAAACGTTCCTGTTCACTTAGTTTTAATGACATATCTGATTTTAATTGTATTAATACCTTCAAAAACCACTCTTAAAAATTGCCTAGTGTCGCAAATTATAAGCAGAGTTGTTGGTTTTCGTAAATAATTTGCAAAGATAAGGATTCCTGAATTAGTAAAAATAGATGTTTTTGATTTGGCTATTCAAAATAATTAATAACTTGCGGGTTATTTGGAATTCTTAACATATGAACCGAGCCATGACAATACTATTGACACACATGCGGATGATTATAATGCGCAAAGAGCATAAGAAGCTGTGTTAACTGTTATTTGGCGAGCTCCCTGCCTGCCCGCCACAGGCGGGTAAACCGGCAGGCAGGCATCTGACCGAATTAATAAAATTATAAACAGATGAAACTTTTTTTACCAGAAAATTCTTTCTCTTAACAACTTCACTATTTATAACTCTTACAGCATTTGCCGAACAACATCAAAGGGTAAAGATTAATCTTGCAGGGCGCGATTTAAAAGAGATTGCACAATTGGGTATAACGGTTAAATCAGGCAGCTTTAAACCCGGCCATTACAGGTCGGGTGCTTTCCCGCGATTCAGTCATCGCGGGCACAAAACTAAAGTAAAATATGCAATCTCATAACAAGGGAGTTTAAATTGTAACAATAAGTGGTCCTGAAAACTTAAGTAAAAAAATAGTTGTGTATTGATGTACTTACTTTCATCACAGGAAAAAAACGGGAATCAAATCAGGTTTCCGTTTTTTAAAAGTCCACTCAAATTGTATAATATTCATAAAAAGATTTCCTTAAGAATTTCTTTTGTAAATTAGTGAATCGTTTAATTAATCTGTGGTTATGGAAAAGCTGACAAAAAACTATTCCCTTTTTTATCTGTCTGTCAGAGTCACAGCCCTGTTTATATTATTATGGGCTACAGTTTTATCGGTAAATGCAAAGAAGCATCCAGATGCTTTTATAAAGATAAAACAAGGGATGTTAACTCATGAAGTTAACGAAATAATGGGAGATCCTTCAAAGACTGAAAAAGTTGAACGACATATTTTTTCAGATTTTGGACACGTGGTAGTTAAAGATCATAAAATACATGATATCAGGGTCAAAGGAAAAATGACTGAAAAATATCCTCTGCCACGGAGGCAAAATGACATAGAAGGATCGGAAAATAAATTGCGCTATTTGAGAATTGGGTATGCAAAGGAAGAGATTCAATCTATTGTGGGAAAACCGGATGCCATTGTTTATGGCAAAGACCATGTTTACGAAAGGGGAAGGTATATAATTGAAACTGAAAACAATATAGTTACAGGATTATACCAGCATACTGAAACCGGACTTGCCAGACTCGATTGGGTAAAACTAAATTTCAGTCCGGGGGCTTTACTGATCATGAACATAACCATAGCCTTTATAATGTTTGGCGTTGCATTGGGGATAAAGCCGGAAAGTTTTAAAATGGTACTAAAAGAACCAAAATCACTCATTCTAGGAATTTTTAGTCAATTCCTTGCACTACCAGCTCTAACCTTTGTGT
Source organism: Bacteroidales bacterium (assembly GCA_007129355.1). Lineage (GTDB taxonomy): Bacteria > Bacteroidota > Bacteroidia > Bacteroidales > UBA7960 > SKVR01. The sequence continues at coordinate 6,048 of SKVR01000136.1, forward strand.
TGATATATTTTATTCAACCCACACCAAGTGTTGCACTTGGAATGATACTCGTTGCTGCCTGTCCAGGAGGAAATATCTCAAATTTTATGTCATCATTGGCAAAAGGAAATATGGCTTTATCAATAAGCCTTACAGCATTTGCCACCATTGCTGCTGTTTTTATGACTCCTGTAAATTTTGCGTTTTGGGGAAAACTATATTCTGAAACATCTAATATGGTTATCCCAATTCGAATTGACTTTTTTGAAATCCTTCGTACAGTTATGTTATTACTTGGATTACCTGTTTTACTTGGCATAGGTTTTTCCAAAAAATTTCCAAAAATTACCGGGAAGATAATTGAACCTGTGAAAAAAATATCCATGATAATATTTCTCATTTTCGTATTTATGGCACTCATGGGAAACTGGGGTTTTTTTAAATCATACATTCATTTGATAATATTTATTGTTCTTGCTCACAACGGACTTGCATTATTAACAGGATTTTCAATAGGCTCACTGGGCAAAGTAACACGTACCGACAGGAGGAGCCTTACTATTGAGACTGGCATCCAGAATTCAGGTCTAGGGCTGGTACTAATATTTAATCCGCGATTGTTTGATGGATTGGGAGGCATGGCCTTTATTGCAGCATGGTGGGGCATCTGGCATATCATCTCAGGATTGGTTATGGCTTATTTCTGGTCAAAAAAACCTCTGCCTAAAGAAGAATTGGAAACGGTAGAAGTGAAGTCTGAAAGATGAGAAGAAAAAATAATATTGAAAGAATTTCTATAAGATATTACCTGTTAAAAAAGTACGTTGATTTTTGCTTCAGGCTTTTTTATAAAGTAAGGTACATTCAAAAAGAAAGGATCAATACTCAGGAAGGAAATATCTTTGCTTGTAATCATCAGAATGCACTGATGGATGCACTGGCAATTCTTACTTCTTTTACCTGGCAGCCTGTTTTTCTGGCCAGAGCAGATATTTTCAAGAATAATACCATTGCCAGAATTCTACAATTTCTTAAAATCCTGCCCGTTTACCGGATACGCGATGGTTACGAAAAACTATCCAATAACCAGCAAGTTTTTGACCAAACTTTTCAAGTACTTAAAAATGGGACTCCTATTGCCATGTTTCCTGAGGGAAATCATGTGGGTATTAAAAATGTCCGAAACCTTAAAAAAGGAATAGCAAGAATTGCATTCAGTTACAGGCATGAAACATCTGAAATTAAAGACCTTAAGATTATACCTGTCGGATTGAATTATGAAAGTTACCATGAACCCGGAAGCTCACTTTTTATTCAATTTGGCGAACCTATTCTTATTTCAGCATATGACAATGAATATGCTGATAGCCCAGCTAAAGCCACAAACACATTTCTTCATGATCTAAAAAACAGCCTTCAGCTCAATTCACTTCATATAGAAAATGAAGTTGTATACCCGGTTGCAGATCTTCTTGCCCAGCTTTTTGGAATAAACGCGAAGGTCAAAAGCAACAATACAGGAGATATTCTAAAAAATCAAAAAAACCTTATTTCCAGACTTGAAAGCCTATATGCTAATAACCCTGATGAGTTTAAAAAAATTAGCATTCATGCAGACAGCTTTAACAAAAAACTTCAGCATTATAAGATCAAACCTGAACACCTGGAAATACTTTTCATTAAAAATAAGATTCTCAGAATATTCTGGCAATCTTTGTTTCTGACAGTTACTTTACCTCTATATATTTATTCTCTGATAAGCAATATAATTCCGGTCTATCTTATAGAAAGGGTAACCCGATTAATCAAAGACCCTCAATTTAAAAGCTCAGTTTTCTTTGTAGGAAGCATTTTGGTAGCACCTGTCATTCATCTCATACAGGCTGCTGTTGTTTCCATATTATTAAGCTCCTTGAAATGGGGTCTTGTTTATTTATTGGGCATGCCTTTGAGTTATTGGTTTAAACTTAATTGGGAAAGGTTATTCAGAGGGTGGAAAAACTCAATCAAACTGATGAGAAGATTTAAAAATATAAGGGAAGACTTATTCGTACTCAAAAAAATTATAGATCGCCTGTTAAAGGTTATATAATGAATGTATTGAATCGAGAACCCTGGTTCTTCATGCCAGGTGCACCCAAATGAAGATAAATAAATCTTAATTTTACTCAATTGTTTACTGCGGCTGTTCAATAAATGAATTGAACCATCTCACAGCCTGTACCAGCTCTTTGTCATTATTGACCTGTATATTATTACTCCGCATAACCCTTCTTAAGTCGCGGTAGATATCCGGAACAGCATTGGCAAATGATCTTGCCGAAGGACTAACAAATCGCATTGTTCCGTCGGGGTAAACGAACATATAGGTAAAATCATCGTTTAATATGCGAACTCTTTGCGACTGATTTCCCACTGTGACAACTTCTGACCGGCTGGAAATCCGCTTGCTTCGCCTGGCGTATAGCGAAAACGCACCTTCATATAATACCTGAATAAAACAATCATGACACCGCAGGCCATCTATTTCTAATAAAGTATTCCGGTAAAATCGTATCAGGCTGTCCTGCGCGGGATGCTCCAGATGAAAACCGGTTATAAGTTTTTTATCCACCTTAACCAACCCTTCTTCACCGGGCTGCATCCAGAAAAGTTCGTCATTAAGCGTATCATATCGTAAAAAACGGATCGGCACTTCAGCCCCGGAAAGCATTATTACGTTTCCACCTGTAAAACGATTAAACAGATATGGCGAACCGCTGTATTGCATCGTGGAAAATACCATTTCACCCGCAAGCACCGGGTAGTCAGCATCATATATGTTTTGATCGCTTCCCTGAAGATAAGCCCTGGCAGGCAGCAGAAAAAACATCATACACACCATACCAAATAAGGTTTTGGGCCTTATTATAGTCGCAAAATATTTTACAAATACTTTAAGCATATCAGATTATTGTTTTACGTCAAAAAATTTGAATGTCTGAAATGATTGGCCTGTATCCATTATCCCTCTGATTAAAATAATGTAGGTTCCTTGAAGGTCTCCTGTATGAAATGTAGCAGAAAATTGTTTTTTGTCATCAATGGTTTGTGCCGGATTCCAGTACAGCAATTGCCTGAAGTCAGGAATACGATGCACATCCTCATCTATGGCCTGGTAATCAGGATGTACATACGTTGAATATGGTTGCACAGCCACCGGGTCTAACGCATAAAAAGGCTGAGGCAAAAAACTGACAGGTAAAACCGGATCGTGAGTAAATACGGATAAAATGCCATTAAACCGCATGGCTCCATAGCGCCAGGGAAGATTATGCAGCTCAATGGATTTGATTTGTTCTGAAGAGAAATTCATCAAAACATCTAAATTACCCACAGGTATATTGTTGATAAAAACAGCAGGAGGATGGTCAAAAAAGGAATAGGCAGTCTGCCCATTTAACATGCGAATTTGCCAGTTATTTTCCTGGCCGCGAATTCGGATAGAGGGAATAATCTCCCGGGCAATTTCTGGAAAATCATCCAAGGGTATGTAGCTCGCCGGATCGATTACATTTTTCGGAACAGAATACAATCGGGGCGGAAATAGCTCATCATCCTTTTCTGTAATAACTGATCCCGCCAGTGTTTCGAAAGCCTTTTGTACTTTCACTATGTCCTGACTTTCCCTGACCCAAGGGGGTATCTCCTGATCGATACCTCCGGTATAGCCTTTAAAAGTCGTACTAAAGGTGAACGGATCCACCACATATATTTCAGGTGCCTTTCCTTCGTATGTAGCCGTATCGAGGGTTAGATACAAAGGCTTTTCATAATAAGCTGGATCAAGGGTAAAGAAAAAATGGCCTTGTTGGTTGGTGTGTGTATAAGAAACAGTGGTTATCGTATCCGGTGTTGACAAAATTACCCTTACGCCCTGATAAGCATAATCATCGACAGACTCATGCATAAGCTTTCCTGCAATTACCGGCCCGTTTTCCTCTTTAGGAAAAACCAGTTTGTTCTCTTTTGTATCAGAAGCGTTCAACATTATACTAGAGGTGCCATGAGCCTTATAATCATAAAGAAATGGCCATATACTTTGTTTTGCTGTAACACTAACAGACATTTCTGCCACGGCGCCTGGGGGCATATCTGCATCTACCCTTAGCTCAACAAGTTCGCGGCGACCGTAAATTTCTTTGTCTGTATCGATTATAACAGACAAATGGTCTGGAAAGATGGTATGTGGTAAAACGTCTATGATGCTTTCCCCGTTTTTTTTGTATTTCTTATCCCGTTCTTCTTCAAGCTCCATAAGGTTTCCCAAGGCAACATCAAAACGGTTGGCCACAAAAAGGAGCTTTGTAAAATACTTATATTCTGGTTGATTGCGCATATCGCCGGTATAAGCGATAAGCTGATAAAAACCTGTTGACAGCGTATCAAACAGGTATATGCTGCCATAGGAAGATTTATGGTTGAGAGGGACGATACTTCCTTTAATAATTTCCTGATGGCTGTTGCGCAAAGCCATATATACAAAATTGCTGTGTTGATCATCTCGGGAGAGCAATGCTACCCGGTAAAACAATTGTTCACCTGAAACATAAGCATCTCTGTCGGTATGCACAATAACAGAATCACGGGATATTTCATGATCATGCCGGGTACTGTAAACAAGGTTACACAGCAGCAAAAAGGACAAAAGTAAGCCAATATGAAGAATTTTATAGTGCAAGGAACAGGTATTTAAAGTTTGTAAAAAACGTAGCATCATATCTGATTTTTTTCTTCCCGGTCAATAATATATCCAGCCTTCAGGTTTCAAATGCAACATGCAATGGGAAGAGTCCGGAATATCTAACAGATAATCAAGGTCGGGCCTTCTGTGCAGCCACAATCTGTTTTCAGTAATTGGCTCAGGATTTAACAGAAACGATTTACCCTGATAAGAAGAAGCCTCGAAGTGGCCCAGCACCATCCTATCCGGGTTACTAATGCATTTCATATTTCCTTGCAATTGGGTAGCAATGGGGTCAAAAATATGTCCTTCTGCCGACATCTGCTCATGCAGAGAGTGATAAAACCGGTAACTTTCCTGATTCAGAGTATATTGGTGCAATATGATGGCCCTGCGGTCTATGTAGCGAAGAAACCAGTCTTCTGACCCTTCATAAAATCGGAATTGTGAAGGTATAAATTCCAGCTCATGTCTGAAGGAAGCATTTTCCGGCATATCTATCAAAGGGATAGTTACGTTTACCGAATTGCCGAGGGTTACTTTGCGGAAGCAATTCATAAGATCGGGATCGTCCGGATCAGGCCAGGGTTCCTTTTCTTCAAGCATATACTGAACATGTACCTGTGTTTCAAATCGCATCCTGGGAGCCTCCAGGTCATAATGTTGAATATCGGCATAGAACTTTACCCCTTCAACCGGCTCATAGGTCACACCTCCGAATGCATCCTGAATCGGCTTCATAACTTCCTCAAAGGCTACTTCAAGACTGTCAACAACAATTCCGGGAATGATGGTTTGCGATTCAGACTGGTAGGATTCTCCATCAGAGGTATTTATAAACAACGTATATGCATGTCCCGTAATACCTTTAAAACCATTTGGCGACAAATAAATACCCGGTTCATTTTCATTAAAGAAAGTCGTTTCATTGTCTTGATCTTTCACCATCACCTGAGCGTTTTTAACCGGCTGATAAACGGATGCATTACCATAGGCTGATGTCATAAAAAGCTTTATGGAGTATGGGCCTGGCCCGTTAGTTATGAGCCCTTCTACAGCCATCACATTTTCTGGTGGGTCAATTGAAGGATCAAACCATTCAGTGCAGGAGCACAAGACTAAAAACAGTACCCCCCATACGTAATATTTTCTTTTTATCATCGGTTCAGATTGAGAAATTGTAAGTTATTGTAGGCAGAGGACGGGCAATTATATATAGTTGATAAAGGCTGTAGCGCCTGTTCTTGTTTTCTGCATGAGGAATGTCTTGTTTGTAAAACGCGGAAAAGGGATTTTTTCTTCCATACACGTTGATAACACTAAAAGTCCAGCTCCCTTTACCTCTACTGTTCACCCGAAGGTTTTCACCAAAGGTGATGGAGACATCAAGGCGGTGGTAATCGGCCAGGCGATATTTATTCCTGTCTGAATAATGGATAGCCTGGTGCCCCTGGAAGTTGAACATCAATTCGGGGAACGTAACCGGGCGGCCTGTGCTGTAAGTAAATGTGGTATTCAGACGCCATCGGCGCGACAAATAATAATTGGTATTAACCGTTAGATTGTGAGGCCTGTCCCAATCAGATGGGAAATAGTTGTTTTGGTTGATCTGGCGGAGGGGGTCTGTCTCATCGGTACGCCGCATAGAGGCAGAAAGGGTATAGCTTATCCACCCTGTAAGACGACCTTCTTTTTTATTCACATACAACTCAGCTCCTAAATTATAGCCGTTGGTACTAACCAGTTCTGTCTCAACTGTTTCATTCATCAGTAAGCTAGCGCCACTGATGTAGTCAGGCATATTTCGCATTCTCCTGATGTATCCTTCTACCGATGTTTCAAGGGTATGATCATTAAAATTATGATAATAACCCAGAGCAATCTGATCACTGACAATGGGCTTTACATAGGGGTTGCTAAGCTGCCACATATCGGTAGGCGTCATCACAGCGGTAGCCGACAACAGGCTGATGTACTGATGATTCCTGTTGTAACTGACTTTAAAAGAGTTTACTTCGCTAAACAGATACCTGAAGGTTATCCGCGGTTCCAGATTCCAGTCGCTCCATACCGTTTGGCCAGTATCATAAAAAAGGGTATCGATGATGTTATTACGATTCCGCAATTTGTCCTCATCATAAAGAAAAACACTGGCAGGACCCAGGTTTCGGAAATGCACAAAACGCAGTCCGGCTTCAATCCCAAAGTCATCTCCAATAGCATACTGCCCACTAAGGTAAGTGGCCATCTCAAGTCCCTTTTCATTGTCTAAGGCCTTAGGTTGAATAAAAGACTCCTCCCCTACAGGTTTAATCTGTCCCGGACTCACATCATACATGATAGCCTGCACCCCGGTATTGAGAGAAAAGACATTGCTGTGGTCATATTCCAGATGCCATCTGGCGCTTTGGTAGAGTATGGCATTATCCAGGTGGAAGGCGTCTTTGGGTCTTAACTCCGGCCTTTCGCGCATGCGATTATAATAGTTGCTGTATCCTGCTGTAAACTGAGAAAAGAGTGTGGGAGATATGGCATAGCTCCAGCGGAAAGAAGCCAGCTGGCTGGTGTAATGGTGCTCGGTTTCTCCGGCCTGTAAAAAATCATCCTGGCTTTGGTAACCAAAAATACTTATCGTACTATTGGAGCTGGGATAAAAAGAAAGTACACCACTGAGGTCGTAAAAATTGGCCTCACTGTTCATCAATTCACTATCAGGCAAACTTTCAAGAAACCAGTTGGAGTAAGATGACCTGCCGCCCAGAGATAGCATAACGTTGTCTTTGAACAAGGGAGTTTCTAAATGGGCCCTGCTGTATAACAATCCTAATCCCCCTTTCAGGGAGGTCTCATCAAACTGCACTCCCGACTTGCGAATCTCGGTAATCGAAGAAGCCCTTTCTCCATAGCGTGCAGGCATACCTGCTTTCATCATGGTAACACCGGTAACCATATCCGGATTAACTACAGACACCAATCCAAAAAGATGAGAAGAATTAAAAAGCGGCACATCTTCTATAAGGATAAGGTTCTGATCGGCGCTTCCTCCTCTAACGTTGAAACCTGTTCCAAATTCTCCCACCGACTGTATTCCAGGCAGCATTGTAAACCCACGAATGATATCCCGTTCGCCAAAGGCACCGGGGAACTCTTTCAAGGTTTGGGCATCCAGCCGGATCATGCTCATTTGAGTGCTGGCAATATTTTCTTCAGCGCGTTCCGCAGTGATTGTATATAAACTAAGTTCGATGGTACCTTCAAACAATTGAAATTGCACATGCCCTTCAGAAGCCACCAACACATTGTACATGGTTTGCTCGTAACCCATAGATGTAATACGTAGGCGATGATCGCCTACAGGTAAACGCCATTGAAAGTTGCCTTCCGCATCGGTTGCTACTCCAGAGTCAGTTTTAAAACTAAAAATCGCCGCACCAATAACAGGTTCACCTGTACCTCCGTCAATTACCCTACCAGTAATGGTTACCCGGGGATGACGCCCCATTTCCAAAGTATTGCCAATGATAATCTGGTCTGCTGTTGCATCAGGACGGTAATCGTTTCCCGACTCCCTGGGAAGGAGCGCAACATTGCCGGGAAAAAAGAATACAGAAAAATTTTTCCCACTAATGATAGCATAGACTGCCTCAGTTAGCGGTAAATCAAGCAGTTCTCCCCTTATGGTCATTTCATCAAACCATCCTTCATCATAAAAAACAACCACATCATGCTTTTCTTCCAGATATGCTAAAGCCTCCACAACAGTGTAAACATCTTTTACCCTGTCATCTGCGGCCCAAATTAAATGGGAAAATGAAAATATTACAAACAGCATAAATAACCTGCGGAGAAAAAACATAAAACAATTAATCATAAAAAAAAAATTCAAGCATTTTAAAACAACAAACTAACTTATTTTAGGTAATTACCAGCATCCATTGTTAGTTGATTTTTTTACTATTTCTCTAGTGTTTATGCATGAATACAAATATACTAGAAAGCTAAATATAAACCATGTAACTAAGAATCTTTTCATAAACATTAACATTGCTAATTAACTTTATTCCTCATAAGTTTTTTACCTGTTTTATTTTTTCTTTTGATTCAGGTCACCAAAAACACGGTTGCGTCATACTAAATGCAAACACATCAGGATAACGCTTACACCCATAAGGTATACATACCATTTTAAAGGGTTACCCAATTAGGGGTGGTTATTTCCTGCCAACCTGCTATCAAAAGATACAGCGTACTTATAGCATCCGCCAATCGAAACAATGTAGTTATTTTCATCCATGTTACCATATGCAGGCCTTCACAAAAAAAGGGATATGACATCAAATGAACAGGAGGTGGCTATGGCCATAAGTGCCGGAAAACAAGGAATGCCCACCAGCACTAACCATAAAATATATCCTAAACGAATACTTTCATTCCACTTTTTTTCTAATTATTGATTATAAATTGTGATCTGTTGATTGTTTACCGAACACAATGCTATATTTATGCCAAATACAATAGCAATCTGTTTATCAACTACATGCAATAAGACAAAAATCATTTAGCTGCATAAGCATGTACGATTTCGAACAATTTATTTATAAAAGCGTACAAAAAAAGCTTAATAAAATATAGCACGCGTTAAAAAGACTATTTCCGGAAGCTAATTATATTCAAGTTTCCCTAATAAAAAAATTACCCGATTAATCAAAGACCCTCAATTTAATAGCTCTGTTTTCTTTGTGGGAAGCATTTTCATTACTCCTATCATTCATCTTCTTCAGGCCATAACTGTAACCTTAATTGTAAATTCCTGGCAATGGGGACTCATTTACCTCATAAGCTTACCCTTTAGCTTTTGGTTTAAATTAAAATGGGAAAGAATCTGGCGCAATTATGCGACAGTAATAATAGTAAGAAAAAACATTGCTGAAATAAAAAAGCATTTTCTTGTAATAAAAGAATTCTACTCATCCTAAAACAAAAAACCCCCACCTTTATGTAAAGATGAGGGTTATAAAATCGGGCGACCGAGCCCGGGGATTACCCCGGTAAGGTACCACCTGCCCTGGCAGGCTTAA
>SKVR01000020.1 GCA_007129355.1 Bacteroidales bacterium
ATTATGGCTATGTAGGCTGGATACCCATGAAAACATTTCCCGACGAGGCCGTTCAGGTTACTGCCAATGCACGTATGTGGAGTTTTAACTTCCGTTACGAAAATGGCAGGGTGAGTGATAAACTTTACGTGCCTGTTGATACTGCTGTTATTGTTAACCTGAATGCATTAGACGTATTACATTCATTTTACATTCCGGCCTTCCGGATAAAAGAAGACATGGTACCCGGACTTACCAACAATCGTACATGGTTTGAAGCAACTAAAACCGGGACATACACTATCTTTTGCAGCGAATACTGTGGACTGCAGCATTCTTATATGCTGAGTGAAGTGGTAGTGATGGAGCAGGATGAATTCTGGGCATGGTACGAAGACCCTGATGCCATGGTAGTTGAAGTTCCTGACGACGCAAATCTGGCACTTCTTGGAAGGCAATTATTAGAACGTAACGGATGTATAGCATGTCATTCACTTGATGGATCCACTCTTGTGGGCCCAACATTTGCCGGTCGATTTGGTGAAACCATAAGTGTTATAACCGGAGGTCAGGAACGTGAAATTGTTTACGATGAGGAATACGTAAAAAGGTCTATTTACGATCCGGATGCTGACATAACTGTTGGATTTCGCCCCGGGCAAATGCTATCCTATGAAGGAGAGATCACGGAGCAGGAAATTGAACTCATTGTTGAGTTTTTGAAATCTCTTAATGAATAAAGGTTCAGGTAAAAATTTGTGGCTGGGACTTATCCGGCTCACCAAACCCATCATAACCCTGTCAGTGGCATTTTCAGCACTGACAGGTTTTGTTTTGTTCAGCGGGTTCTTTTCCGATAATTGGCTTTCGATGTATCTGGGAGTATTGTTAATTGCAGCCGGTTCTTCAGCCATTAATCATATTCAGGAAGCAAAAACTGACTGTTTGATGGAACGTACCCGGAACCGGCCACTACCCTCAGGGCAGGTAAATATCCTGCAAGCCAGCATATGGGCTGCAGCTTTATCAATAGGTGGAGCAGTTCTGCTCTGGTATCAGACCAACCCACAAGCTACATTATTGGCTGTTTTTACATTGTTCTGGTATAATATAGTTTATACTCCCCTTAAAAAAGTTTCCCCCTGGGCCATCATCCCTGGTGCGGTGGTGGGAGCAATTCCACCTGTAATTGGATGGTCTGCTGCAGGAGGAGCATTAACACATCCCGATATTATTTTTATTGCATTTTTCTTCTTTATCGGTCAGATTCCACATTTTTGGCTGATTCTGCTCAGATATGGGAAAGATTATGAAGAAGCGGGTTTCCCCTCCATTAGCAGAACTTTCAGCCCTGATCAGATATCAAGGCTTACTTTTACCTGGACTGCCGCAACGGCAATGACAGCTATTTTACTCAGTATTTTTGGAATTATCAATACAGATATTGTTTCTGCAATTGTAATTATCTTATCATGTGCTTTGATCGTTTCATTTTATAAATGGCCAGGAATTAAAAAGCCCGCTCAGGTTAATCGGGCATTTTACATCATGAATTTATATTTCCTGCTCATGATGATACTATTAATTATTGATGCTATTTTGAAATAGCAAATTACTGAGATCTAATTTTTTCGTCTTAAAAAATAATTCGAAAGCCTTGCCTTCTGGTACAAATTCAAAAAACTTTGTTATTTTTGATATGAACTAACCCCAAAACCAATTATCATGATTTTCTTCGCATTCAGCTTTCTGGCTTCCTTGTTTGGCGGACTTTCTGCCCAAAAATCATTGGACTATAGTTTTCAGCTAAACCTTTCAATGGATAGCTTCTTTTCAAGAATCATAGCCTTCTGGCCTTTTATAATTGCATTGGTTTTACTTTTACTGGTCATTCTATGGTATCAGAACATTAAGAACATGCAGCGTAGCAAAAAACGTGGTGTCAGTCGCCCTCGCCAAGGGACACAGTCGCTGGTATTTCTTGGTATTGTAACAGTATTTGTAGTGGTATTGCTAGCAGCTCCCTATTACCTGGAAAGTATGGATGATAACGATAAAGTCACAATTGAGCAAATAGACCCTGAACAACGCGTAGAACTGGTGCTTACAGTGCATGGTATGACCTGCGGAGGATGTGAAGCTCTTATACAAAGAAAAGTGAGTGAACTTGATGGAATTGAAACCGTCACTGCATCTAATCTGCAACAGGAAGTATTTGTGGTTTACGATAAAGACAAACTTAGTGAATCGGTAATTGCTGAGACCATAGAGAAAGTAGGATATACGGTTGTATATGAATAACAGGTTTTTATCTGTAAATAATAATCAGAAAAAGTTCAGAGAGCCATACAATTTTACTTCTCCCGATTAGTTAATTTTTCTAATTGCCATTCATTTTTTGGGTTATCAGTTATATTACGGATATTTATTAGGCAAAGAATGTGTATTTTTGCAGCCAATATTAATAAATTGTTAACCCGGCATGACTTTTTAGTATGATTTCGGATGTCAGGGTTTTTAATACATCTTAATTGTCTAAATAGCCAACTTGTGAAAATCAAACAAATTGCCGTCTGGTTATTGCCACTTTTACTCTTTTCAATAATATACCTGGCTTATCAGTACCTTACCTTCAGCTATTCCATATCAGCCCAAGGTATTGTTTACCCTTACCGTGAGTGGACACTTGCCAAAACATCGGACGGGAATCTGATCAATAGTTTGAGAAATAATTACAGCAACAGCATTACAAATTATACTGTTACAGAATTTCAGCGAGGCGATATGGCTGAATTTAGCATCAGGAATGAAATCTTCAAAAATGCTTACATTGAAAAAGATGACACTATTGGTCTAATTAACTCAAGCAGTGAGTTCAGGCGTTTACTTGAACTTGAAGGCGAACTGAATTCTCAGCAAATGCTTCTTGCCTTTTATGCAAGCGGCCAAAAACCCGAAGAAGTCCAGGTGGCCTATGATAAAATGATTCTTGCCCGACAACAATATGAAACCCAGGATAGAATTAATCAACGTAATAAAATTCTTTTTGAAAGAGGTCATATCCCAGCTGAAGAATACGAAATATCTGAAAATGAATTCCTTGTTAGTTACCAGAACTACCTCATAGCCAGGAGTCAGCACGAGGCTCTGTTGAGTGGTGCCAAATCAGAACAACTGGATTATATAAGGGCAAACATCAATTCACTTGAGCAAAATATCGCGCATCTGAAAGGATTAATAGACGCTTTTACCATTACCAGCCCCATAAGCGGAAAGATAATCCGTAAACAGGGAATGAACTCTGAATTCGATGCCATTTTAAGAGTAGCAGACACAACCCGTTTTGTGGTAATTATACCGGTTGAATTATACAATATTCCCTACATAGAAATGGGGCAAATGATTGAGGTTATTTCACCAATGGATGCAAGACCCATTCCTGCTACCGTTTTCAATTTTGATAGCAGTGTGCAGACGCTCAACCAACGACAGCATATTTTTGTAAGTGCCCTGGTAAATGCGCAGGATGCCACCGGAATATATCCTGACATGCGTGTGGATGCCAGAATTCCTTCAGGACCTATCAATCTGAATGATTACATAAGACGATTTATGAATGAAATTTACAATAACTAAGAAATGCTGAGGTATGAGCGTAAATATCTGGTTCCTTACGAAATTCTTGACCCCCTGAGATCAAGAATCAAACCTTTCGTGCGACCCGATATTTATGCCAACGGAAATGGAAATGGGAATGGCTCTTTTTTGCCACAATACACGGTAAGAAGTATATATTTTGATACACATAATATGGAATGCCATCAGGAAAAAACCGAGGGTGTTGAGTTAAGGAAAAAATTCAGAATACGCACATATAATGATTATTCTGAGGAAGCAGTAGCGGTTTTTGAAATTAAGAAAAAAATCGAAAACCGAATTCAGAAACACAGATCCTTTGCTGATTGGGAAGATGTTCCGAAATTAATGGAAACAGCTGATATTCAAAGATACATTCAGGCCGATGAGTCTGGCCGAAGCATTGAAGATGCATCCAGATTTTTCTTTCATGTTTTGAAAAGAAATCTTAATCCAACAGTTTTAGTAGTTTATGAAAGAGAAGCCTATCATGGAGTTTTTGATTCGGGGGTAAGAATAACTTTCGATAAGAACATACGTAGTCTTATTTCCCCTAAATTGGCCGATATGTTTAAAAAACGTGATTTAAAACAACTTTTCAGAAATCATTTTATTGTTGAGTTCAAATATTTTACCCCGGAAATGCCCACCTGGGCAAAATCACTGGTTGAAGAATTTAAACTGCGCCATCAGGCACTTTCAAAATATACCATTGGGTATGATGTTCACACCCAAAACAGCTTAACATATTAAAAATATGGTTGAAGATTTTCAAAATATATTTGTTTTTAGCATAACAGCCAAGGATGTTATTGCCAATATAATGGTGGCCATGTGTTGTGGTATTTTTATTGCTCTGCTATATAAATACACTTACAAAGGGCTGAATTACTCATCTGCTTTTACCGTTTCGTTGATCATGCTTACGATGATAACAGCTGTTGTAATTATGGTAATCGGCAATAATCTTGCCCGTGCATTTGGCATGGTTGGTGCCATGTCAATCATCCGTTTCCGCACCGCAGTGAAAGACGCATCGGATATTATGTTTATCTTTTTTGCCCTTTCCATAGGTCTTGCCGCCGGTGTTAAGCTATACTCCATTGCAATATTCGGCACATTATTTATCGGAATTGTTTACCTGATCGTATCGCAACTGAACTTTGCCCTGCCGCAGAAAAGAGAGTTTTTGTTACAGATCGTTGCAAGTGCAAATAATTTACCGGAAAATCCTTTTATGGAAACGCTCAATAAATATTGCCGGAAATCGAAACTGGTAAATGTTAAAACTATGGGAGAGCGCGACAATGAACAGATGGAATTCTCATATTACATCCATCTGAAAAATGAGCAAAAGGGACCCGATTTGATTTCGGATATTAAAGGAATCCAGTCGGTTATACAAACCAACCTCTTCTTTGATGAAACATCATAACCCAATTACTGAATGGTAAAAACTATTTTTACCAATTTTAAAAATTCCCCTGAAGTTTTTCCCGAAGCTCATCGTAGGTGATGGGCTGATAGTCGCGGGTCACATAGAAGTTTCTTCCACCCACGAATAATCTTTTCCTTACAGAATTAGCTTCATAACGAATATTCAGAGGACCGACCCGCATTTCATACTCAAGCATGAGCCCGGAAATTTCATTGTAAGGAGTGTCAAAGTTAAAAGCATTGCCAGGAATTTCTTTGGTATACCAGATGTCGGACTCATAAACATCGCCATTTTCATCTACTACCTTTGCAATGACGTGATTACAGCTATATCCCAGGATTTCACGCGTTTGATCAGTATATTCAAATTCAGGCTGAGGCATATTACGTAACGCCGTTTGAATTTCCTGCGCTGAGCGAGTGACCACGTATTTTTCACGCATGATCTCAAGCATTGTAGATACTTCACCCGTATTACCATCAGAAATTTTCACCTGCGATAAGCCGGCATTTTCGGCACTCAGCTCAGTTCTAACCTGGTCATTTTTGGTTATAATTAATGCCTTTTCCGGCAATTCCTGTAACTCGGCAAGGTCAATATTACTTCCGGGGTAGGTGATGTTGTATGTAATTCGCCCGCGGAATGGCCTCTGGGCAGAAACAAATTCTGAAATCAGCAATATAATGGCCAGCAGAACAACTCCCGATAAGAACTTTCGTATATACATAACAAGGCTTTTTAGTGTTTAAAAATATTATACGCTTTAACCAGCTTCAGGTTTCATCAGAATATAATTAATTTAACTCATTAGCTTTGTTGACCTCGCTTTTCAGGCTCAGTTGGCCGAGTGCCTGTCCCGCCTATGCGGGAGAACTTGCATGGTCTTAACATAATATCTTTTTTTTTGAGCGCCTGGTAATCATGCAAGATTCAATAGCCCAAAGTTTTAAGCATTGATTTAAAGCTCTGTTCCTTGGCAAAAAGTTTAGTTGAGAACTCCCCTTCTTCATTGCGGTCTATGATCACCAGTTTGGGTGCAGGAATCAAACAATGCTGCAGGCCTCCGAATCCACCAAGGCTTTCCTGGTAAGCACCTGTATGGAACATACCGATATACTGCTGAGCTCCTTCCGAAATTTTAGGCAAGAAAACAGCATTGGCATGTGATTCAGCATTGTAATAATCCTGACTATCACAGGTTAGTCCACCAAGGTTTACACGCTGGTATTCAGAATCCCAGTTGTTGATGGCAAGTAAAATAAATCTTTGCTTCATGGCCCATATATCGGGCAGTGTGGTCATAAAACTACTATCGATCATATTCCATAACTCACGGTCATTCTGCTGTTTTTGGTCAAGGATAGAATAAAGAACGGCTCCACTTTCACCTACAGTAAAACCTCCAAATTCGGTAAAGATATCGGGCTCAGGCACTTTATTCTGCTTACAAATACTTTTAATCTGGGCAATAATCTCTTCGGTCATATATTCATAATCGTACTCAAATCCCAGGGAGTTTTTAACCGGAAAACCACCTCCAATATTTAAAGAGTCCAGTTCAGGGCATATTTTCTTGAGATCGCAATAAACATTCACACATTTATGAAGCTCGTTCCAATAATAAGCTGTGTCTCTGATTCCTGTATTGATAAAGAAATGAAGCATCTTGAGCTCAAACCTGGGATTTTTTTTAATCTTTTCGAGATAGAAAGGAACCACATCATTGTACCTGATACCCAGTCTTGATGTGTAGAACTCAAACATGGGTTCTTCCTCCGAAGCTATCCTGATGCCTAGTTTACATTTTTTATTTTTGTCTATCAATTGTTCGTAAGCATCAATTTCGCGTTTGTTGTCAACAACCGGAATAGTATTTTCAAATCCCTGGTTAATAAGATCAGATATCTTCTGGGTGTAAAGAGGTCTTTTGAAACCATTGCAAACAATATACTTGTCCTTATCAATCAAGCCGGTATTAAAAAGTTCTTCAATTATGTATATATCAAAACCCGACGAAGTTTCCAGGTGTATGTCATTCTTGAGAGCCTCTTCCAGAACAAATGAAAAATGTGAACTTTTGGTACAATAACAGTAATGATAGTCACCATCGTAATCAACCTTCGCCATTGCTACATGAAAAAGCCTTTTGGCTTTTTGTATCTGCTGACTTATTTTTGGCAGGTAGCTGATTTTAAGCGGTGTACCATACTGTTTTATGATATCCATAAGACAGATATCATGAAAATAGAGTTCATTATCAATTACCTTGAATTCTTCCTGCGGGAACTCGAAGGTTTGTTCTATCAGGTCCAGATATTTATTCTTCACAATATCAATCAATTAATGTCAAACAAAAAATACATCCATCTTCTCAGGATATTTTCGCCTGCAGGTAAAAAGGATGCATCCATTTTTCAATTAGCAAAGTTAATTTTTTTGCCCAAAGTAACTAAGTCAGATCAGTAAATTTTTCACAACCCAAATGATTTACATCCGAGAAAAAACTCTGAACTAAAACCTTACAAACCTTTATTTATCAATATAATGCAGATTAAACAGGCAGGAATCAGGCCCAAATAACTCTTACAGAAAGATTTATTTAACCTCAAAATAACTCACTTACTTAGGGTCAGTTTCGAAAAACATGGTTTTATTGTGCAAGAAATAAAACACTCATTTAAAAAACCGGTCAGAATGAAAAATATGGTCCTGCCCGGCTCTATCCTCTTTTCAGAGTTTTCAGCGAATAGTTCTGAATGTTTTATTAAACCTAATCCTGTTGATGAGATTTTTATTCTTGTCCAGGGAAAGCCATACAAACATAGCCCTGCCGACAATATGGTCTTCAGGAACGTAACCCCAGTAGCGTGAATCGGCAGAATTATGTCGATTATCACCTACCATCCAGTAGTAATCTAATTTAAATGTGTAGGTATCAGCAACCTCTCCATTTATGTAAATCTTTCCGTCGCTTACTTCCAGGGCATTTCCTTCATAAACTTCAATGACGCGATCCCATAGCATGATATTATCAGGACTGATATCAATGGTTGAACCTTTTTTCGGAATGTAAATGGGGCCGAAGTTATCTTCATTCCAAGGGTAATTTTCATGAAAAGGAAATATATGGGTTTCATGATAAGAAGCTGGTTTGCTGATTTTCCTTACCTGACGAACAGAGCCCAGCTGACTGAGTTGATCAGCCTTTTCCTCGGTAAGCGCCATGATATATTCACTTGCGCTTCTCTGAAAAGCATCCGTAATATCAAGTCGTTCAAGTACGCGGGCGTGAAGAGGTGAACCATCGGTAACAACCTGGTAGTTGAACTGAACATCATCAGGGAAAGGGAGCAAGCTTCCATTAATAAATATCTCTCCGTCAATGATTTGCAGCGTATCACCCGGAATTCCCACACAACGTTTGATATAATTCTCACGCTTATCAACGGGGCGGGCGACCACATCATAATTTCTCCATACAAAATCGTGACCCATTTCGCGCACCATGCCATAGTAGCTTCTGTTTTGCATTTGCAAGGCAACCGTATCACCATCAGGATAATTAAACACCACGACATCATTATTCTGAATGGTTCTGAATCCAGGGAAACGATAATAGGGCAACCTTACCCACTCAATATACGACTTGGTATAATCGGTAAGTGGCAGTGTATGATGAGCAAAAGGAAATGCTATGGGTGTGTTGGGTACCTTGGGGCCGTAACTGAGTTTACTTACGAACAGGTAATCACCAACGAGCAGAGATTTTTCCATAGATGAGGTAGGAATGGTATAAGCTTCGATAAAGAAGGATCTGATAATGGTTGCAGCAATTACTGCAAAAATAATGGCATCGGCCCATTCTCTGCCAGCAGATTTTTTTACCGGTGGAAGTTTATCAGGATGGGTGTATTCCTCATTGGGTGAAAAACCCAGGTAAGGAAGAAACACAAATGGGAACAACACTCCCAATGCCTGCTCACCAAGACCATCTTTACGAAAACATTTAAGCGTTTCAACCACCATCAACAACAGTGTAAACACATTAATGTAGGGTATAATGATAAAAATATACCACCATAGAGGTTTATGAATGACCTTTAGCCAAATATAGACGTTATAGAAAGGAATGATTGCTTTCCAGCCATCATAGCCGGTTTTTTCAAAGATACGCCACAGTCCGGCGACACTGGCCGCAAAAAACAACAGACTAAGCAACATGTATAAACTCATGATTCAGGTTTTATTAAATGTTTAAAAGATCGTTCATTGTAAAAATTCCTTTTTTCTCTCTCAGCCATTCTGCAGCCATTAGTGCCCCCCTGGCAAATCCTTCGCGGTTAAAAGCTTCATGCTTCAGGCTAATGCTATCAATGGGTGAAGTATATTTGACAATATGTGTTCCGGTAACTCCTTCTTTGCGAAAAGCTGCCACCGGAATTTCTGTTGATACCGGATCTTCATCCGTTAGCTTCCAGCCATTGTATGATTCATTATCTTTCAATATATCTTCCAGCATAGTTATTGCCGTGCCACTGGGTGCATCAAGTTTCTGAGTATGATGCGTTTCTTCAGCTGAAATCTTATAATCAGAGTATTGCGACATGAGTTTTGCCAGATATTTATTTACTGCAAAAAACAAATTTACACCAATACTGAAGTTTGACGCATAGAACAGGCTTCCGTTACTCTTTTCACAATAATTCTGAATTTCAGGAAGTTTATTCATCCAACCGGTGGTACCTGTAACAACAGGAATACCCAGCTCCATAAGTTTCATGATATTTTCAGTAACCACAGCTGGTGATGTAAACTCAATGGCTACATCGGCAGATTTTAATTCTTCTGCAAACTGCTGCCAGTCATCAGAGTTGTCAATAATGGCAACGATATCCATTTTCATTGACCGGGCATATTTTTCAATTTCATGCCCCATTTTTCCATATCCGATTATGGCTATTTTAAGGAGTTTTCCCATAGAATTAAAATTAAAAACGAAAGGTAAATCTTAGTCCTGCAATAGAGCTCCGATTTCTGTTTACCGTATTCAGATCGGACATTATAAAAGGTTGCAAATTCATACTGAGTTCTTCTCCCACATCAAAATCAAGAAGGTGGGCGTCAACTGTAGCATCAAGCACATTCAGCAGATAAAGTGCTGCTCCAAGTATATAGGTAACTTCAAGATTTCTTCGGTAAAAGTTGGTTGCCCGCTGTAACTGGTCGGTTGAATAAAACGGATAGTCATCAACAGTATTTGGATTGCCATCTACCCTGGCAACATAGGCACGTCTGAATCCTTGATATTCATTATTGTTAAATCTGACAAAATATGCAATTGCACCAAACCCGGCATAAATGATAGGAATTTTCCAGTACCTGCCATTATAGGCCTGCCCTAAACCTGGAAGAGTAACTGACAACATTGTTGCTTTGAGTGGCGAATGTTTCTCTTCTTCTATCTCTGTTTCAGGCTCCATTTCTGCCACACCTGCAGGTTCTCTTAAAAGTTGTGCATCTCTAACCTCCCTTTGGAGTGGCTCCAACTGTATGGGCAGTATAGGCAATGTATCAGAAACAACAGTTTCACCTGCCCCACGACGTGATGCCGGAATAGTATCGCCGGAAAAAATATGTGCATTTGCAAAAGAAAACCCGGGAAAAAACAATGCCCCAAAAAACAAAATCAAACCCAACGCTAATGGACCTGAAAGTCGTTTATGGAAACTTTTTATACTTGAAAACAGTTTGGGATTTTCCTGCATCGAAAATTTAATCTTGTTTCTGAACCAGTTTCAGAATACGTTCCAGGTCTTCTTCTGAAGAAAAATTGATAACAATAGCTCCTTTACCACCGTTCCGGGTTTTTACCTGGACCTTTGAGCCATAAAAATCCGAAAGTGATTTCTGAAGATCATGATATTTATTATTTCCGGCTTTTAATGCTTTGTTATTAACATGATCTTTTTCATTTTCGTTTGCTTCAGAGAGATTTTTCACAATCTCTTCAACATCCCTGACTGACAGACCCTGCGCAATGATATCGTGAAATATATCAAGTTGGGTTTGCACATTATCGAGTGTTACCAGTGCCCGTGCATGCCCCATGCTAATGAGTTCCTGACGCAAACCTATTTGTATATCACCAGGCAATCTGAGCAGTCGAAGGTGATTAGAAATGGATGGTCTGGATTTACCCAGTCGTTCTGACAGTACATCTTGTGTTAGTTTATAATCTTCGATGAGTTGCTGATAGCCTAATGCTATTTCTATAGGATTAAGATTTTCACGTTGGATATTCTCAACTATAGCCATCTCTCTCATTTCCTGATCATTGGCTGAACGAATATAAGCCGGAATTTCGTTTAAGCCGGCAAGTACAGCTGCTTTACAACGTCTTTCCCCGGAAATAAGCTGGAATTTTCCATCTTCCATTTTACGTATAGTAACAGGTTGAATTACACCCTGCTCCTTTATAGAAGCTGCAAGTTCCTGCAACGATTCCTCATCAAAATCGGTACGGGGCTGAAAAGGGTTACTGTCAATAAGTTTTAATGGAACATGTGCAACAGTGCCCACAGCATGTAAATCTTTTTCAATGTCATAGCGGGGTTGTACCTCAGTACCCGGAGTATCAAGCAAAGCACTCAGGCCCTTCCCTAATGCTCGTTTTTTAGCGTTCATTTTCTATTTTTATGTTTCTTTCCGATTCTTCAATTTGAGTAAGCTGGTTATTTTGCAATATTTCTCTTCCCAGATTCAGGTAATTTATAGCACCTCTGGAGCGGGCGTCATGCATGATAATGGTTTCGCCAAAGCTGGGAGCTTCACCCAGTTTTGTATTACGTTGAATGATAGTATCAAATACAAGCTCCTGGAAATGGCTTCTAACCTCCTCGACCACCTGGTTGGAAAGTCGCAGCCTGTTATCGTACATGGTAAGCAGAATACCTTCTATTTCAAGGCCGAGGTTCAGTCGTGACTGAACTATTTTTATAGTGTTAAGCAGTTTACCCAATCCTTCAAGAGCAAAATACTCGCATTGAACCGGAATAATTACCGAATCGCTGGCTGAAAGAGCATTTACCGTAATCAAACCCAACGATGGAGAGCAATCAATCAGCACAAAATCGTAATCATCCTTAACTTTATCAATAACCTTTTTCATTACCATTTCGCGGTTGGGCATATTGATCATTTCAATCTCGGCACCAACGAGATCAATATGAGCAGGAATAAGGTCAAGATTGGGAGTAGATGTGTTGAGCAGGATATTCCGGGGGTCAACATCATCAATGATACATTCGTAAATGCTTGTTTTGATCACTTTAGGGTCAAACCCCACACCGGAAGTGGCATTTGCCTGCGGGTCGGCATCAATAAGTAATGTTTTAAATTCCAGAACAGCAAGACTCGCTGCCAGATTGATAGCAGTTGTGGTTTTACCCACCCCCCCTTTTTGATTTGCAATGGCAATGACTTTACTCATAGGGTAACTGAATTAAAGTGTTGATGGTTATAAGAATATTATATCCTGAATATCAATTAATTACAAAAAATGCAATGAATTTTAGCCTTTTTTGGAGCGTAGGTGCAAATTTACAATTTAAAAGTGCTTAAGCAGGATTTTTTTGGAAAAAATTCCCAACACCGGCAATATACTTTGGTTTGCAAACAGACTAAACAATCGATAAAAAAGCGTAAAAAAAAGAGTTGAAACACTTTGGAATCAACTCTATAAATTTAGTTTTGATAAAAATTAAGCGGCCGCAAGACCATTATTTTTCGTCATCATTATCGTCAGCGGCATCATCTTTTTTATCAAGATCTTCAAAGTCAATATCGGTAAATTCCTTTTCTTTTTTCCGTTGTTCTTCTTCAGCTTTCCGTTGTTCTTCTTCAGCCATTTCATCAAGATATGATTGTGGTACTTTGCCTGTGGCAATATATTCATAGACTTGCTTAAGGGCTGTTTCAAACTTGTCAAAATCCTCCTGATACAGAAACAGCTTGTGTTTTTCATAGTAAAACTTTCCTGTTTGCTGATCGAAACGTTTCTTACTTTCAGTGATAGTAAGATAATTTTCACCCGCACGGGTGGCTTTAACATCGAAGAAATAAGTCCTTTTACCTGCTCTTACGGCCTTGGAGAATAATTCCTCGTTATTGTACTGCTTACCTGTCTCTTCCGTACTCATAATTACTTCCTCTTTTTAAATGGTTTGGCAAAAATAAAAAAACTTTTATCAAAGTTACAAGATTGTAATCTTAACAATCCGTAATTTATAATTACTGCAGCTGTTTCATCAAAGTTAATAATACTCTTTAAAACAAAAAACAGCGGGATTAAAAAATTACATTACATGATAATTTAAGAACTTAACAATTTATTAGTGTTATAGGTTTAAACTTAACTGTTTTACATCTAAATTATTTTATGAATTAAGAAAGTTTTTAAAAATGAATTACTTTTGCAATGTTTTTCAGGATAACCACTGAAATTTCGTTCCTTGTTAACAGTATGAATTATTTTACCCTATGCTAAACAGAAGGCATTTACGAGTTAAAGTTCTACAAAGCCTGTATGCATTTTTCCAGTCGGGAAATACATCATTGGATGCCGGTGATAAAGAATTACTATTCAGTATCGACAAAATTTACGATCTTTACCTTTATCAACTCACCTTAATAACTGATATAGGCCGGCAGGCCCGTAAGGTGATCGATGATAATAAGAACAAAAAAATACCTACTCCCGAAGATCTTAAACCCAATAACCGTTTCATTGACAATAAATGCCTGAAAGGCATTGCAGAAAGCACTGAGCTGACTAATAAACTGAAAAAAAGGAAGATTTCGTGGGCAAAAGCACCCGAAATTTCCAGAAAAATATTTTTACAATTCCGCGAAAGCAGGCATTATCAGGATTACATGAATGCAGACGAAAATTCATGGCAACACGACCGCGACCTGATTCTTAAATTACTGAAAAATTATATATGCGAATCGGAATTACTTCATCATTTTTATGAAGAAAATTCAATTTACTGGCTTGATGACTGGGAGCTGGTCAATAAAATGATCATCAAGAACATTAAGGCCATGATAAATGGCGAATTGGATGATTTTAAACCCATGAAACTTTACAAAGAACCAGAAGATAAAAAATTTGCCAGGGAGTTGTTTAAAAAAACGATTTTGCTTGACAAGGAGTTTGCTCCTATGATAGCAGCAAAAACCCAGAATTGGGATATTGAGCGAATTGCCCTTATGGATATCATTATTATGAAAATGGCGCTGACTGAAATTACCAGATTCCCTGAAATTCCTGTGAAAGTATCTTTGAACGAGTATATTGAACTTTCTAAAATGTATAGTACACCTAAAAGTAAGGTTTTTGTAAACGGTGTTCTTGATAAACTGGTTGAAGAACTTAGTAATGAAAACAAAATCTCTAAAATCAGCAAATCTTAAACTTAAAAATGAACAAACAAATTTTTTATTTTTCAAGCATGCTGTTTTTATTTGTTTTCCTGTTTGGCTGTAATCAGGCACCACAGGCAGAAAAAAGCAGTAGTAAATCCCAAATAAATCCTGAAGCAGAAGGTCCGGTTATAAGCTTCCAGAAAGATGTGCACGACTTCGGCAAAATAATAACCGGCGAAAGGGTATCCTATGGATTTCGGTTTACCAATAACGGCAGCAGCCCTTTACTTATTACAGGAACTCGAAGCGGGTGTGGCTGCACGGTTGGCGATTACCCCAAAGATCCTGTTATGCCAGGCAATGAAGGCAGAGTCCACATTGTTTTTAATTCTTCAGGGCGAAGAGGTTTTCAGTCAGAATCAGTAAGAGTTCTTTCCAATGCTGAAGAATCTGTTGTAACTTTGCGTATTACAGCAGAAGTAATGGAGAGATAAAAAATCATATCATTTTATAATCATTTAAACAAAACTATTATGAATATGCTTAACATTTTATTAATGGCCACAGAGGGCGAAGGTGGCGGATTTGCAGCATTCCTGCCTTTGATATTGATCATCGTGGTATTTTACTTGTTTTTTATACGTCCGCAATTAAAAAAACAGAAAGATGCTCGTAAATACAGGGAAGCTCTGAAAAAGGGTGATAAAATTATTACGATTGGTGGAATTCACGGAAGAATTACTGAGGTTCAGGAAAAAACCTTTACCGTTGAGGTTGCACCTGAAATTCGGTTCAGAGTTGAGAAATCAGCTGTGGCACAGGATGGTCCGCAGGAACAACAGCTGTCCGAGAACCGATAAAACATCACTATTTAATTTAAATCCTGACCGTGCTTACAGACATGGTCAGGATTTTTTTAAAATTAAATTTATCTGAAAATACTATGAAAGTATTGCCCTGGCACAATATTGAAAATTCTCCACAAATGCGGCGAAAAGTATATATTTTCCTGCTTTGTCTTGCTTTCAGTTTTATGTCGTGGCTCTTTATTAAACTTTCAAGAGAAAGTGCAGCAATTATTCCAGTCAGTATTGAACTCATAAATATCCCTCCTGAGCTTATTGTTACAGGGCAAAGCGACAGCACATTTATTGTAAATGTTCAATCCACAGGAGCTAAACTTCTTTCGTCTCGATTTTTGCGGAGAGTAAGCAAAATTGAATCCGATTTCAATACTTTACAACAGATACGTCGCGATGGTAATCAGATGTATTTCTTAACATCATCGCAGGCAGAAACAAGGTTTTCAGTGCTTAGTGAAATTCCAAGATCGGCTCTGACTGTGCATCCAGACACAATCTTCTTTCTTACCATCCAAGCCTTCTCAAAAAAGGTTCCTGTAAGGCTTGTTAAAGACCTGGATATGCAAACAGGATTTAAAATTTATGATATACCTGCACTTTCTCCTGATTCCATTGTAGTTTCAGGCCCCATCTATATGGCCGACTCTGTTTCCTTTGTACAAACCAACCCACTCCGTGCAACAGATGTATATAAAGATATTACCCAAAAGATAGACCTTGAAAATCCCTGGAAAAACAATCGGGTTAACTTTTCTTTAAATGAGGTAGAAGTTTTTTTACCCGTTGAAGAGTATACCGAAGCATCCGTTGAGCTGGCTGTTGAAATTGACTGCCAACCCAATGTTAATATCGCTCCGGAAGACCTTATGCTTTTTCCCAACAGGGTTATTGTTTATTACCTTGTTGCACTCAGAGATGTCAATACTATAACACCTGACATGTTTAGTGCTTTTGTCAGTTGCCCTGATACCTTAACCCCCGGAAGATTCAGACTTGATGTTGAAATAAGGGAGAGCCCTTCACTCGTTGATATCATACGCATAAGGCCGGCCGAAGTGGAATACATCCTGATTAAAAGATAAAACCATGCTTAAAGTTGCTCTTACCGGTAATATGGGAAGCGGAAAAACTGTTGTTTGCAGATTTTTTGAGATGCTGGATATTCCGGTTTTTTATGCTGATATTGAAGCCAGGAAACTTTATTCAAATAATGAGATTCTTCATAAGGTAAAAGCTCTTTTTGGCGAAGATATTTTTATATCTGATGGAAGCATCAATAAGAAGAAACTGGCAAGCAAAGTTTTTTCTAATAAGAAAAAGCTAAAAGAACTCAATAATATTTTACACCCCGAAGTACATAAAATGTTTGATCAATGGGCCAAAGAAAACGTGGGCAAACCTTATTGCATTCAGGAAGCAGCAATTATTTTTGAAACAGGTGGTTATAAACGTTTTGACAAAACCATCCTGGTGCATGCTCCTGAAGAAATACTTATTGAAAGGGTAATGAAGCGCGATGCTATAAGCCGCCGGGAAGTTCTGGATCGCTTAAAAAACCAGATGAATCAGGAGAAATTAAAAGACCTGGCCAGTTATCTTTTACCCAATGATAATTCCATACTCCTCATCCCGCGAATATTGGAGATTCATTCCAAACTAAACCATCTTTCAAAAAAAAGCCATTAAGTGTTTACTGATTGAATTTCGGTTTATCTGCATATTTTTTCACCTGCAATAATAAATCTTCTATTTGTCGTCATAATTTCTTAATTTAGTGGCATATAAACCACAAAAAGCACAACCATGAGCAATATTGTCGTAGGGATTGATTTCTCAAAATCATCCATTAAGGCTTTTGAATATGCCTTAGGTGTAGCATACAGAACAGGCCTTGATATCAAACTGGTATATGTAAGTAAAAAAAGAGATATTGATACTATCTTGCCTGAAGGAAGCAAAGGTAAGCCCACAAGTGCTGAAAAGGGCTTTGATAAACTGATTAGTAAATACGAAAGTACAATCCCTGGTAAAATCACCTATCGTACTCTCACCGGAAAAATCTATGAGGAAGTTACAAATCTGGCAAAATATACAGAATCATGGTTAATTATTGCTGGTGCACATGGCATGTCGGGATTCGAAGAATTCTGGGTGGGAAATAATGCTACAAAAATCATAACCTATGCCAATAAACCTGTAATTACCGTCAAGAAGAATTACAAGATAAAAGCCAACCCTATTGAGAAGATAATAATTCCCATCGACAGTACTTTTGAAACCATTCAGAAAGTTCCATTTACCTTAGAATTGGCCAAACATTTCAAGGCACAAATAAATGTACTTTCTCTTTACAGTTCGAAAATAAAAAACATTGAAGAGCGGGTTGAGAACCATACTAAAGAAGCACTTTCAATGGTTATGAAATCCGGGTTACGTTATATCAATGAAAAAGTGGTATGCGACAATATTACCAAGGCAACTATTGAATATGCCGAGAAAAGAAATGCCGATATGATCTCAATCATGACCGAGCAGGAGTTTTCATCACAAACCGTATTGATGGGGACTTATGCCCAGCAAATGGTTAACCAGTCAACGGTTCCGGTCTTAAGTAACAAAACCCGCATGGTAATACCCCGCGAAGCTATTCTTGAATAGGAAAACTTTGTATTCAACGAATTGTTGGTAATTTTGCACTACCTGTCAGGCAAAGCAATGATTCTGGCAATAATTGACACAGCCTGCCGTTTTAAATCAGGTCAACGAACTACGAGTAAATTCTAATATTTGTGAGAAAAACTAAATACTTCTTCAATACATACCTGACATACCTGGTTTTTTCTTTAAGCTGCTTTTGGATTGTTCCGTCAGAGTCTTTTGCCCAACGACAAAGTGGCAAGGTTTATGAATTTATCAATTTACCTGCCACCGCCAGGATTACGGCACTTGGGGGTTATGCAGTTCCAACGCTCGACAATGACCTGGGCATGGCTCTTTTTTACCCATCACTAATAAATCCAGGACTCGAAAATGAGCTTTCACTGAATTTTGTGGATTATTTCGGCGATATTAATTACGGTACTGCTGCCTTTTCCAAAGGATTCAACCATATTGGCAATCTCACCCTGGGCATTTCTTATATCAACTACGGGACTTTTCTTGAAGCTGACGAAATGGGTAATACATACGGAGAGTTTACCGCCGGAGAGTATGTTGTTAGCCTGGGATGGGGTCGTGCACTTTCTGACAGGATAAGCATAGGAAGCAATATAAAAGCCATAAGTTCAACTTTTGAACAATATTCATCCTTTGGGCTTGCAGCTGATATTGCTGTGGGTTATTTTGATGAAGAAAGGCTGATTGCTTCAAGTCTTGTTTTCAGAAATATAGGACGGCAGATAACCACTTATTATAGCAACAGGGAACCCCTACCCTTTGATATCGTTTTCGGAATTTCAAAAAAACTTATCAATGCACCCTTACGATTCTCCTTTGTTGCACATAATCTGCATATTTATGACCTTACTTATGAAGATCCTGTGGCAAGCCGGCCTGCCTTTTCAACATTCGAAACCGGACCTGCAACTTCACAGGAAAGAATGAATGAAATAACTGATAAATTGCTTCGCCATGCAGTTTTTGGAATGGAATTTACTCCCACAGAGAATTTTATAGCAGGCCTGGGATACAATTACCGCAGACGGCAGGAAATGGGTGTTGACACAAGGCTTTCTACTGTTGGATTATCATGGGGTATTGGAGTAAAAATTTCTAACTTCATGTTCCACTACGGAAGATCTAATTACCATCTGGCAGGTGCACCTAACCACTTTTCAATTACCACCAATATCGACAAATTGTTTGCCGGTGGCAGCGAAATACCCAGTATCAGGTAAATACGAAAGGTATGGAAATCAACATTGATAAGGGTTCAGGATTTTGCTTCGGGGTTATCAACGCTATAAAAGTTGCAGAGGAACAACTTGAACAGCATGGCAAACTTTTCTGTCTTGGAGATATTGTGCATAATAGCAAGGAAGTTGAAAGATTAAAAGCAAAAGGCTTAATTATTATTAATCATCAGGATTTCGAAAATCTTTACAATACCCGTTTACTTATCAGGGCGCATGGAGAACCACCCAAAACTTACAGCATAGCCAGAGAAAATCAAATCCAGTTGATTGATGCATCATGCCCTGTCGTTCTGAAACTTCAAAACAAGATCAAAAAGAGTTATGAAGAACTCAGCGAATTTGCCGGCCAGGTAGTGATTTTCGGGAAAGAAGGCCATGCCGAGGTAAACGGGCTTACAGGTCAAACCGGCAATAATGCCATAGTTGTGGGCTCCGGATTAGAAAATCTTGACAAAATAGATTTCTCAAAGCCCATAACCCTTTTCAGTCAGACCACTCAGAATAAAGAGCAGTATGAGGATTTGATAAAGCTGATAAAGGAAAGAATGATGCAGAAAAATTGCAATCCGGATAAAAAACTGCAGGTTTCCAGATCTATTTGCGGACAGGTATCAAATCGGGGGCCCCATCTGGCTAAGTTTGCAAAAGACCATGACCTGATAATTTTTGTAAGCGGAAAAAAGAGCTCAAACGGAAAATATCTTTTTGATATTTGCCATCAAAACAACCCCAACTCCCGGTTTATATCAGAAAAGGAAGAGCTAAGAAATGGGTGGTTTGATAATGTAATGAAGGTCGGTATATGTGGTGCCACTTCTACTCCGATGTGGCTGATGGAAGAAATTGCTGTTGAGATCAGATCTTATTGATAATTAATTGCAGTATGACATTTGAAATACTACTTGTATTTTTTATCCTGTTAAGTGCTTTGGTTTTATTCCTTACCGGATGGATGAGAATGGACCTGGTTGCTCTGTTAGTATTATCGACATTAACCATATCTGGCATTGTTTCACATACTGATGCACTCTCAGGCTTCAGCAACCCTGCAGTAATAACGGTGTGGTCAATGTTTATTCTCAGTGCTGCTCTCTATCAGACCGGTGTGGCACGTATTATAAGCAGGCAATTATTATATCTTACCGGAAGCAGTGAATTGAAAATGATCACTGTAATAATGCTGACATCGGGTTTCTTTTCAGGATTCATTAACAATATCGGAGTAGCTACCCTTATGCTTCCGGTGGTAATGGACCTTGCCCGATCTACCGGCAAAGCCCCTTCACGGTTGCTGATTCCACTGGTTTTCGGTTGCCACCTCGGAGGTTTCACTACTTTAATCGGTACACCCCCAAATCTTTTGATAAGCTTTGCTTTGGAAAATGAAGGCTTAAATGCATTAAGACTATTTGATTTTACCCCCGTGGGGCTGGGAGTTTTAATCGGGGGAATACTTTTTATGGCATTTATTGGAAGACATTTGCTGCCACGGCGCGATACACTGCAAAAAATTGGCAATACAAGGAGCGATGAAATTCCGGTTTCCTATGCTTTAAATCAAAGAACTTTCAGTATAAAAATAAAACCTGCATCGCACCTCATAGGAAAAACTCTGGATGAAAGCCGGCTAAGGGCGGCATTGGGTCTCAATGTTCTTTCCATAAGACGCCAGGGCAATCTATTGCTTGACCCAGGGCCCGATACGCGAATTCAAACCAATGATACGCTCAATGTATTGGGAAGACTGGATGACATTAAAACGCTCAAGAAATGGAATATCATTTTCCCGCAACAAGAGGATAAACCATACATCCGTAAACTGCTCCATGAAAAACTGGGGTTATACGAAGCAACCATACCTTCAGGCTCAGCATTATCAGGTAAAAACC
This sequence comes from Bacteroidales bacterium, assembly GCA_007129355.1. Classification (GTDB taxonomy): domain Bacteria; phylum Bacteroidota; class Bacteroidia; order Bacteroidales; family UBA7960; genus SKVR01. Next base: position 21,146 of record SKVR01000020.1, read on the forward strand.
TTCTGGAAAAAGATTTATTCTCCCCTCTCCAAATTGGTTTAATTTCTGTAAAATCATCAGAAAAAATAAGGCGCTCAAGACTGAAAGAATATCGTTTTCAGGAATCTGAAATTCTATTATTACAGGGAGACCCATTGCAGCTGGAAAAGCTGGAAGCAAACGGAGACATTGAAAACATTTGCAAGATCAATTCCGAATTGCTTATCAGCGATTACAAACTTCACGATGTATTATTTGTGATGGAGATAGCCGATGATGCTGAACCATTTAACAAGGAGAAAGCTGAAAATGAAACAGGCAATGCGCTTGGATTATATATTGTTGCTTCAATAAAGAAAGAGAATACATTACATCTGGTGGAACCCGGTGATACATTTGGTTCCGGCGACCAGCTTCTGGTGAAGTGTAATGTTAACGATCTGCCACTGGTAAAAGGGTTGAAAGACCTTGAAATTTTTTATGAGAATACAGAGACAAGCGACCTTGAATCAGATGAGATACAATTAACGGAAGTTGTGCTTGCACCACGATCCATCCTTGAAGGAAAAACGCTAAGAGAAGTAAACTTCCGGAATAAATATGGCCTTACAGTGCTGGCCATATGGCGCGAAGGTAAAGCACACCGGACCAATCTTCATAATATACCACTGCGCTTTGGAGAAGCTTTACTGCTTTATGGTAAAAGAGAAAAAATTGATCTGCTCAGCACTGATTCTGATTTGCTGGTTTTAACAGAAAGCAAACAAAGGCCTGTCCGACCCAGGAAAGCACTCATTTCTTTACTTATAATGATCGGGGTGCTGTTGCCGGTTGTTATAGGAATATTGCCTATTGCAATTTCCTCGGTACTTGGTGTTGTGGCAATGGTTCTGACCGGATGTATAAAAATGGAAGAAGCTTATCGGTCGGTTGAATGGCGCTCCGTTTTTTTAATTGCAGGATTACTACCTTTAGGAATAGCAATGCAGGAAACCGGAGCTGCAGCATTTCTCTCAGAAAAAGTGATAAATATTCTTGGGGCATGGGGTCCATGGGGAATTATCGTAGGGCTTTACCTGGTAACTGCAATTTCCACACTTGCAATTCCCCCACCTGCACTTGTAGTTATTATGTCTCCCATTGTATTACAGGCAGCCGAAAGCTATGCTATTTCACCCTACAGCATGATGATTGCTCTGGCCATTGCCGCCAGCGGCACATTCATGAGCCCTGTATCACATGCCGCCAATCTGCTGATTATGGGGCCGGGAGGATATAAATTTACTGATTTTATGAGGGTTGGTGTTCCTCTTACAATTGTGGTGATGGTTATTGTTATGCTTCTGTTACCAATCTTTTGGCCTATTCAGTAAAGCCCGCATACTTCTTCTGATCTAACCCACATGAAATTTACAGTTTTCTGATCATTGCAAGTCCATCCCGGAAAGGCAACAAAAGATTTTCAACACGAGGATCTTCTTGTACAAATCTATTGAATTCAATAAGTGCTTCTGCTTCAACATCTCCTTTTGCAGCTGTTTCTGATAAAACTTTTCCACTCCAGAGAACATTGTCAGCGAGAATTACACCACCTACGCGTAGCTTACTCAAAATATCTTCATAATACGGAATATAGTTTTCCTTGTCTGCATCAATAAATGCCAGATCAAAAGGACCCTGCAATCGGGGGAGTATTTCTAAAGCTTCTCCAATATGATATTCAATCATTTCTGAAAATCCCGCATCAAAAAAGAAACTGCGGGTAAAATCTTCAAGCTCCGGATTATGATCGATGGTGTGAAGTTTACCGCCCGGTTTAAGTCCACGTGCCAGGCAAATGGCTGAGTAGCCTGTATAGGTGCCGATTTCAATTATCCTTTCAGGCTGAAGCATACAACTGATCATTTCGAGCAGTTTTCCCTGCATATGACCGGATAACATGCGTGGACGAATGATTTTAGCGTGCGTTTCGCGGTTCAGACGCTTTAAAACAACGCTTTCAGGACTGGAATGCTTTTGTGCATAATTTTCAATATCGGGATGGATTAAATTCATAGGTCGGAAATTTGATAATTAGCCAGTTATTCATTATCAGGGCTTGAACATAAGCATACTCAACCGGGCAGGATTCATTATCTCACTGGCAACTTCCAGAAGTTCAAATGCATTAACCTTTTCAATCTTCTGATTAATCTGTTCCAGGGTATCAATCTTGTTATACAAAATAATACTCTTACCCAGAGATAACATTTCATTGAGATTTGATTCGAAGGAAATGGCTACCTGCCCTTGCAACTGGAGTTTTGCTCTTTTTAACTGCAAGCTTCCAAGTCGTTTTTCGCGCAAGCGTTCAAGTTCACGTAGAACCAAAGCAACAGCTTTGTCTATAAATCCATGATCTGTTCCCAGGTAAATACTAAAAAGGCCGGTATCGGTATATGGCTGGTAATGGCTTTCAATATTATAACACAAACCATGTTTTTCGCGCACCGCCATGTTAAGACGTGAGTTAAGACCCGGCCCGCCAAGTATATTATTCAGCAATACCAGGGCAGTCTTTTTATCATTATCAGCACTGTAAGCTCTGCTACCCATTACACAATGAACCTGGTGATTGCGTCGTTTTACGAGTTTGGTTTCCGCATCATAGCCATTCAGGCTTTCCCTTGGATTTTTTTTTACAGACGGAGGCAGGTGCCCAAAATATCTTTCTGCAAGTTTAATGAGTTTTTTAAAATCAATTTTCCCAACAGAAGAAATAACCATTTCATGAGTTACATAATTTTTTTGAAGGAAATTGATAATGTGTTCTTTCCTGAATTTTTTCAGATGCCGTGGCGTGCCAAGGATATTGCTGCCCAGGGGATGATTTTTGAATATAAGTCCGTCAAAATCATCAAAGATCTGCTCACCAGGATTGTCCTTATAAGAGTTTATTTCATCAATAACGACATCCTTCTCTTTCTGTATCTCCTTTTCGGGAAAAGAAGAATGAAATACAATATCAGAAATCAGGTCGAGGCATCGTGCATAATGTATGTGCATGAAGGAAGCATAAATACAGGTATCTTCTTTCCCTGTGTAAGCATTAATCTCGCCACCCACATTTTCCATATGACTGAGAATGTGATACGCCCTTCTTTTGCTGGTGCCTTTAAATATCAGGTGCTCAATAAAGTGTGCCATACCCTGCTCGGCGGGCAATTCATCACGCGAACCTGCATTAATGGTAATTCCGCAATGGGCCACCATACTGTCAACAGGTTTGTGAACCAACCTTATGCCATTGGATAAAGTATGGGTAAAATATTGCATTTAATTTGAGCTTTAGATTGAATTTAGAAGTTCTTCAGTTATTTTCGCTGGGCAAATTTCATTTTGTAGGAAGGATTTACCGCCCCTTTAACGATGCTTGTGAGTTTATTTTTTATAAGACGTCTTTTCAGCGGTGAAATCCTGTCAACAAAAACAACCCCATCAATATGATCATATTCATGCTGAATAATACGGGCAGCAATGCCATCAAATTCTTCTTCGCGGGTTTCAAAGTTTTCATCCTGATAACGCATCCTGATCTTTGGTTTTCGGGATACATCCTCCCGCAGATCCGGAAAACTCAGGCATCCTTCATTGAACAACCATTCTTCGCCTGTTTCTTCAAGTACCTGAGCGTTGATAAATACTTTTTTAAAGTCCTTCAGTTCATCTTGTTCATCTTCAAAGGGGCTTGCATCAATAATAAACAGCCTTATGGGTTTTCCGATCTGTGGTGCAGCCAATCCAACACCATTGGCGTTGTACATGGATTCCCACATATTTTCAATAAGTTCTGTCAGGTTGGGGTAACTTTTGTCAATTTCTCCGGCTTTCTTTTTTAGCACCGGATCTCCATACCCCACTATGGGTAGTATCATTTCAAAAACTGTATTTGATCAATTATTCTCATTTATTGTATGACCGGTATTTTAAAGATTCCATATAAGATTGCAGTATCAGGGTAGCGCTAATGGTATCAACCAGTTCTTTATTCTGACGGCTTTTCTTTCCCAGCCCTGCATCAATCATGGATTGAAATGCAATCTTAGAAGTAAATCGCTCATCCATTCTGTCAACAACCATATCAGGGAATTGTTTTTTCAAATGCTTTACAAAAGGTTCAATAAAGCGGGCTGCATCCGATGCACGATTTTTCATATCGCGGGGTTCTCCAACAATTATACAGTCAACATTTTCCTTTGCGATATATTCTTTTAAAAAAGACATTACATCTTTTACATGAACAGTTATAAGACCATTGGCAATGATACGGGTTTCGTCGGTAACGGCTATTCCAACGCGTTTTTGTCCATAATCAATTGCCAGAATTCTTCCCATTGGTTGCTTTCTTAAAAAAGATTTGCAAAGATACACAAATTAAGGTTGACAGGATAAGGTTGAGCTCTTGAGTATTGCAATAGTTTTGCTAATTTTGCGTTTCAGAAAAGTAATGCAGAAAGCAATGCGAAAAAAGAACAAGACATCTTCAAAAAATACCTTCAAACCGAAATCCGGTAACGATAACTCCAAAAAAAATGATTTGAAAGGGAACGAATTCACCCTAAAGAAATTTTTTGCATCATTCAAGGATCAGCGTTTGCGGAAGATCTTTGGATTGCTTTTGGTTATTGTTGCTTTTTACCTTTTCCTGTCATTCAGTTCCTACCTGGTAAACTGGAAAACCGACGATAGTCTTATCAATGATCGTACATTTAATATTGAACTGCTTGGAGATACGCAAATCAAGGCCCAGAATCTGATGGGGCGTTTGGGTGCCATAACAGCGCATCTTTTTATCAAAAAGTGGTTCGGGGTTTCATCGTTTCTTTTTACCCTGATGTTTTTTGTAGTCGGATTTAAACTTATGACACGCATTTCAGTGTTGCCGGTATGGAAAACCCTGCGCTACAGCTTTTTCTCAATGATATGGCTTTCCGTTGCACTGGGTTTTGTTTTTACTCGTGGAGAAGGATTACTGCTTGGCGGAACTTTCGGTTACCAGAGTAATATCTGGCTCAACGGCATATTGGGAAAAGTAGGAACCGGATTTATCATTCTGTTTGCTCTCGCCAGCTTTCTTATAGTCGTTTTCAACCTTAACACATACCATTACAGGATGTTGATGGACATGTTTCGCAGTAAGGATAAAAAGCAAGGTTCTGATGATACCCTCATCCTTAATGATGAAAATGATGAAGATATTAAGGATGAGCAATATCCAGGTGTAGTAGATGATTATAATGAGAATTCGGAAGAGAATGATGAAGAGGATGTTGATTCCGAAACTGCCATAATGGAGCGCATCAGGCAAAGAGAAAACCAGGGCGATGAAAACGACCAGTTCTTTGAGTACAATGTTGCAGAAAACGGCAACGGTAAAGAAAATAAAGATAAGAGCCAGGCAGAAAACAACCCGGATCTTGAAATTGAAATTGCCGATGATTCAAAGATCAGCAACAGCAATTATCAGGCAATCGACGATCCGTCTGCTGATAAAACTGCCGAAGAGAAACTGGCCGAACTTGGCGATTATGACCCCACTCTTGATCTCCCTAAATATCAGCTTCCCCCCATTGATCTGCTTGATGACTATGGCGCCAGCACCATACGTGTTGATAAGGAAGAGCTGGAAGCCAATAAGAACCGTATCCTTGATACCCTGAAGAACTATTCAATACAGATTGATAAGATCAAGGCAACCATAGGGCCAACCGTTACACTTTACGAAATTGTTCCGGCAGCAGGAGTAAGGATCAGCAAGATCCGAAACCTTGAGGATGATATTGCCCTGAGCCTTTCGGCATTGGGAATTCGTATCATAGCACCCATACCGGGCCGGGGAACTATTGGTATTGAGGTTCCTAACAGTAAGCCCGAGATAGTTTCTATGAAGAGTATCCTTTCTGGAGAAAAGTTCAGAAATTCTAATTTTGAGCTGCCCATAGGGCTGGGAAAAACCATTGCCAACGAAACCTATATTGCCGACCTTACCAAAATGCCCCACATGCTTATGGCAGGTGCCACGGGTCAGGGGAAATCAGTCGGGCTCAATGCTATTCTTGCATCTATCCTTTACAAGAAGCATCCGGCCTTTGTAAAGTTTGTGTTGGTCGACCCCAAGAAGGTAGAACTGAACCTGTTTTCCAAAATTGAACGCCATTACCTGGCCAAACTTCCCGACTCGGAAGAGGCCATCATTACCGATACCCGTAAGGTTGTGCGCACACTCAACTCCTTGTGCCTCGAAATGGATAACAGGTATAACCTTTTAAAAGATGCACAGGTAAGAAATATCAAGGAATACAATGCGAAATTTATCAGCCGCCGGTTGAACCCCGAAGAAGGCCATATATTCATGCCTTACATCATCCTGGTTATTGATGAGTTTGCCGACCTAATCATGACAGCTGGAAAGGAACTTGAACTTCCCATTGCGCGGCTTGCACAGCTCGCCAGGGCCGTGGGTATTCACCTGATAATTGCCACACAAAGACCTTCAGTAAATATTATTACCGGTATGATAAAAGCTAACTTTCCGGCAAGGGTGGCATTCAGGGTTACATCAAAAATAGACTCACGTACTATTCTTGACACCGGCGGGGCCGATCAGCTTATAGGTCGTGGTGATATGCTCCTTTCAACCGGCAGCGACCTGCTGCGTCTGCAATGTGCTTTTATCGACACACCCGAAATTGAAAAAATTACAGAATTCATTGGCTCCCAGAGAGCATACCCGGATGCATTTTTGCTACCCGAATATGCCGATGAAGAAAGTGGCGATATAGAAGATTTTGATCCGTCGGAAAGAGATGAACTGTTTGAAGATGCCGCCAGGGTAATCGTAGCCACTCAGCAAGGATCCACATCTCTGCTTCAGAGGAAACTGAAGCTGGGTTATAACCGTGCAGGACGAATTATCGATCAGCTGGAAGCCGCAGGAATAGTCGGCCCCTTTGAAGGAAGTAAAGCGCGCGAAGTGAAAATAAAAGACGAAATGACTTTGGAACAAATTTTGAGAAGTAAACAGTAATTGTAAAATCCTGAATTATGATAAAAAAAATATTTCCACTCATAGCTTTGTTGTTGTCTGCAACATTATATGCCCAAACAGATCATCAGCCCCGTGCTGAACAAATAGCAAGTGAATTAATGACCAAAGCAAGTAATAAGATCAAAAGCTTCCGCACTATGGAAGTTGAATTTTCTTACAAAATGGAAAACACTTCAATGGAAATTGTAGAAACCATGAACGGAAAAGTATATTCAAAGGGCGATAAATACCGTATGATTGTCGGAGATAATGTATTTATTTCAGATGGCGAAACAGCATGGAATTATCTTGACGACATGTACGAAATCCATATCAATTATTTAGAAAACATGGAAGGTGGCCTCACCCCCACTGCCCTTCTCGATAATTTCGATGACGAATACAAAGGCCGTTTTGTGCGCCAGGAAACTTTCAATGGAAAAACGGTGGATATTATTGACCTTATTCCCAATACGCCTCAATCATTTTTTAAATACCGTGTGGCACTTAATGCCGGCGACCATATGCTGGTATATACTGTAGCTTACGACCGTCACGGTGGAACCTATACTTATACGTTGGGGAGAACGCTCACAAACCTCGAGGTTGACGATAAACTATTTGTCTTTAACAGGGCTGATTTCCCATCAGATACAGATATTATCGATCTTCGGTAGTTCTTAAATAAAACAGAAAATCAGAATTCTAATTGAGCCGGGTTATTTCAGTATCCGGCTTTTTTACATCTTTAAGCCGATAGCTTTCATATTTGAAAATATAAACGAAATTATTTTCCCATCCTCCGCTTTCACCATAGGGTTTGTAAAACCTGAACGGGCTGCCTGAAGAATTTGTTTGGTTTATAAGACCCATGCATTTATGGAAATCTGTTCCGTATTGCATAAGGGCAGTAAAAAAGAACATTCCTGTATGAGCAGCCCTGAAGGCAATGCGTTCGGGTTCAACATAATTTGCCTTACGATAACTTCTTATAAAATCAATATTGGATGTATTTTCATAGTCGATAAAATCGGATGTAAAAAGGTGAACATTTAGATTCTGCAAATATCGGTAATCCAGAGATTTGTAATCACGCCATTGCGGAACTCCAAACACTGTTATATCAAATGTATCGCGCAAATGGTTTAACTGCCTGGTGTAATCCGAAATAAGGGCTTCTCCACCCATGGGAGTAACAATAACATTATGTTTATCAACATCCAGCATGTTTCTGATCTTGTCCATTCCACCTAGTGAATAAACAACTTCCTTCAAAGTATTTCTTTGCATATACTGGTCATAGAGAGATGTCTCCTTATCACTAAGGCGCGGTTGAAGCAGAGAATCATGCAAGACATAAACATTGGTCAGCCGCTCTCCAACATATACTCCATTGAGGAAATAGCCATCAATTTTTGCCAGGTTTAAACTATCGCGATAATATTCAATATAGTTAAGTTCTCTGTTCAGGGTTGCTTTATAACCATTTATCAGATTCAAGGGCTGATTGTTATGTACAAGGATGATATTATCGTTGGCATAATTTCTTGCAACATATTTTGCCATATCGTTCATCTGGATTTGAATGGATGGTGTAGCCTGGAAGAGCAAAGGGTATGAAACCAATTGTCGATTATCTTCCCAGTGCAGAGGTGAAACAACAGGTATATCCCTACGCGTGGCAAACTGTGCAACAATATCCATCGTATTGGCATTAAACGGACCAATGATAAGGTCCATATTGGCCATTTCGGGTCTGCGTAATACGGTGTGGGCTTTACCTGCATCATCGCAAACATCAAAAACGCTAAGTCTTATGTCTGCACCCATTTTTCGCACCGAATCCAGTGCAAACAGCATTCCCTCATAATATGGCATAAAAGCAAATGAAGGATGTCGGGAGTCAGGGTTTTCAATAAATTCATTGTTTATCCTGTCAAGATGGAGCGGAATAAGTAATGCTACATTGTAATGTTCCTTAATTTGCGGATTATCACAATAAGGATCGATGGCTACCGGGTCTTCAGGAAATTCCGGCAATACTTCAAGGGGCTTGGATTCAACAACAAACGGTGGCTGCTGCTCGGGCCCTGCTTCGGCAGGTATTCTAATGGTTTGTCCGGCTTTTAAACCATCTTTCAACTGAGGGTTAACCCTTTCAATCGCTTCTATGGAAACATTAAACTCACGGGAAAGAGAGAACAAGGTTTGTCCGGGTGGTACCCTATACTCAAAATAACTCACAATTCTCTCGGATTGCTTTGGTATACGTAGGATCATATTAGGTCGCAGACCAACTCGTGCATGCGGATTATTTCTTAGTAATTCTTCCTGACTTATTCCATATTGTCTGGAAATACCATATACTGTTTCCCTTCGTCTGACCTGATGTTCCATCCATGTAGTTTCTTTTACAGTACTTGATGCTACCTGACGGGGTGCATCATCTTGTTTTACAGGAATCCTGATGATCTGATCATATCTAAGGCCATGATCTCTAAGTTCAGGGTTTGCTTCATAAATATCATCCTGGCTCACACCATAGGCTCTGGTGATGGAGAATAAAGTCTGACCCTGAAGAACCGGATGAAAAAAATACTCCTTACCATCCACAAGCTGGACAGTTTGAGAGCGGGTTACAACAGGCGGAGAATCCTGCGCTATAAGAATATTATTTTCGGATAGAACAATAAATGATAGCAGAATCAAAAAAGCTTTCTTCAACACTTGACTATACTTTAGTTAGTAACAAATCTACCAAACAAACACGTATGCAATTACATATTATTGCAAAGGTAAACAAAATTATTCCCATTCAATGGTAGCGGGTGGTTTGGAACTGATGTCGTAAACCACACGATTAACACCTTTAACTTTGTTGATTATATCATTCGACATTTTTGCCATAAAATCATAGGGCAGGTGCGACCAGTCTGCGGTCATTCCATCTGTTGATCCCACAGCCCTGAGGCATACAACATTTTCATAGGTGCGTTCATCACCCATTACACCCACACTTTGCACCGGCAATAAAATGGCAGCAGCCTGCCACACCTGATCATAAAGGTGCCAGTCCTTTAGGCCTTTGATGTAAATATTATCAACCTCCTGCAAAATTCTTACTTTTTCATCAGTGATATCTCCCAAAATTCTGATACCAAGACCCGGGCCAGGGAAAGGATGCCTGTTAAGCAAATTAGGGTTTATACCCATGCTGGATCCTACACGCCGCACTTCATCCTTAAAAAGGCTGTTTAGCGGTTCTACAACCTTGAGCTTCATAAAATCGGGCAACCCGCCCACATTATGATGCGATTTAATGGTTGCAGACGGGCCGTTTACCGATACCGACTCAATTACATCGGGGTAAATTGTGCCTTGGGCAAGCCATTTTACATCCTGGATTTTATGAGCTTCGTCATCAAAAACTTCAATAAATACCCTTCCAATGATTTTGCGTTTTTCTTCCGGGTCACTTACTCCTTTTAATGCTGAAAGAAAACGATCGGCGGTACGTACCCCCTTTACATTCAACCCCATATTTTCATAAGATGCCAGAACATCTTCGAATTCATTTTTGCGAAGCAGCCCATTATCAACAAATATGCAGTGGAGTTGCTTTCCAATGGCATGGTGCAAAAGCATACCTGCAACACTTGAGTCTACTCCTCCTGATAATCCCAGCACAACTTTATCTTTGCCCAGTTTCTTTTTGAGTTCTTTAACTGTCATCGAAACAAATGATTCAGGAGTCCAACTTTGGGGGCAATGGCAAATATCAACAACAAAGTTTTTCAATAGTGCCAGTCCATCAGTGGAATGATAAACTTCGGGATGAAATTGAAGCCCAAACACAGGTGCTTTTAAATCCTTAAAAGCAGCAACTTCCACATCATGTGAGCTTGCAATAAGCTTAAAACTTTCCGGAATTTTTGTTATGCTGTCGGCGTGCGACATCCAAACCTGTGAATTATCGCCAACACCATCCATTAACACCTCATGTCTGTCAATAAAGGCCAGGTTGGCCCTGCCATATTCACGTGTTGCCGAAGCTTCTACAACACCTCCCTTATGTTGTGCAACATACTGGGCACCATAGCAAACACCAAGTAAGGGTATTTTACCGTAAAAGTGATTCATATCTATCTTCGGACCTTCAGGATCGCGCACACTTGATGGGCTACCCGATAAAATTACACCTTTAACACCCTTGAGTGATAGAGGAATATGATGGTAAGGATGTATCTCGCAATATACATTCAACTCCCTTACTCTTCTGGCTATCAACTGGGTGTATTGAGAGCCGAAATCCAGTATCAGTATCATTTCTTGCATGGTGCAAAGATAAACATATGCATTAATGGCGTGAAATAAATTTATGAATTAGTGTATGCAGGTGGCTATCTTCCTTATCTTTGTGGTAAATAATACAAACTTATGGTGTCGCAAATTGCTGATATTTATCATAATCTAATTACCGAACTGCCTGCACATGTAGTTCTTGTAGCTGTAAGCAAAACCAAATCAGCTGATGAGATCATGGAGTTATATAACTGTGGTCATCTCACTTTTGGAGAAAGCAAGGCGCAGGAAATGGCTGCAAAATATGAAGCACTTCCTAAAGACATTCAATGGCATATGGTTGGCCATTTACAAACCAACAAAGTAAAGTACATTGCCCCGTTTGTAAAGCTCATCCACTCCGTTGACAGTTTTAAACTGCTTAAAACCATCAATAAAGAAGCACTGAAAAATGAACGGATTATTGACTGTTTGCTGCAGATACATATTGCCGACGAAGAAACCAAATTTGGGATGGATTTCTCTGAAGCTATGGATATATTTGAAAGTGAAGAATTCCGGGAACTGAAGAATATAAGAATCCGAGGCCTTATGGGTATGGCTACATTTACAGATGATGTGCAAAAAATAAGGAAAGAGTTTAAGCAACTACGATTTGATTTTAACATGATGAAAAAGAATTTTTTTCATGATGATGATAACTTCAATCAACGTTCCATGGGAATGTCAGATGACTGGGCTGTTGCCATTGGCGAAGGCAGTACAATGGTAAGAATCGGCAGTAGCCTTTTTGGAAAAAGGAATACATAGTTTTATCATAAAAGCCTAAAGAAACTAAAAGAACACATCCTGAAAAGGTATGACTTCAAAAATCAATATTCCTAACATAATTTCTTTTTACAGACTTGTTTCATTTCCATTTATATTAGTTTTCGCCCTTCTTGGTTATGAAAATCTATTTGTTGTTCTGCTCGTTATTAATCTTATTACAGACATCCTCGACGGGCTTATTGCCCGCATACTAAAACAACAAACTGAATTTGGTGCACGCCTTGATTCTATTGCCGATATTGGAACCTACATACTTGCCATCATGGGGGTTTTTGTTTTTAAGTGGGATGATTTTGCACCGCACATGCTAAGTTTTGGCACTTTTCTTTTTTTATTCCTTTTTTCCAATCTGCTATCTTTTCTGAAATTCGGACGATTTCCCAGCCTGCATTTATACTCCTGGAAAATTGGCGGGTATATACAAGGAGCTTTTTTCTTTGTACTTTTCGTTTTTGGATTCAATATCTACTTCTATTATTTTATGGTTTTATGGGGAATTTTATCATTTATTGAGCATATTACCATTCAGTTAATGTTACGTAAAATGAGATCCAATCAGAAAGGATTATACTGGGTCATTAAAAACAAGAATTAAATATAGCCTGTATTCCACGCATGCGGTTAAAACAATTAAGCCACGCCCGGTTGTTGAGTATATAATTAAAAAAAATCGTATTTTTATCGATATTTATCTGTTTACATACATTACATGTAGACCCTTTCTCATTTATAATCAATGACACTGGAAGCACTTCTGGTTTTTTTTATTCTAATAGCTGCGCTGGTATTATTTTTTACCGGCTGGGTAAGAATGGATATTGTAGCACTGCTGGTTCTGGGCACACTTGGAATCAGCGGCTTGGTTTCACCTGCCGAGGCTCTTTCAGGCTTCAGCAATCCGGCTGTTGTAACCGTATGGGCCATGTTTATTCTGAGCGCGGCACTTTACCAGACAGGCGTTGCAAGAATTATCGGCCGCCAGGTTCTTAATCTTGCCGGAACCAGCGAATGGCGAATGATATTTGTTATTATGCTTACTTCGGGTTTGCTTTCGGCTGTTATGAATAACATTGGTGTGGCTGCTCTTATGCTTCCCGTGGTGATGGATATTGCGCGGTCTACCAACCGCGCACCCTCACGCCTGCTCATGCCGCTGGCATACGGTTGCTTGCTGGGAGGGCTTACAACTTTGATTGGAACACCCCCTAACCTGCTTGTAAGTTTTGCTTTGCAGGATGCCGGGCTGGAACCCTTTCAGCTTTTCGACTTTACTCCGGTGGGGATGGGTGTAATGCTGGGTGGAATCATTTTTATTTCGTTCATAGGGCGCCATTTTTTACCCGTTCGCGATGTGGCCAAAAACGGAATAAAAAAAGGCAAAAAAGCCTTACCGGCCTCCTATGAATTACAGGAGCGTACCTTTTTGATACGTGTAAAACCCGGTTCCATACTGGATGGGAAAACACTTGCTGAAAGTCGCCTGAGGGCAGCCCTGGGGATAAATGTGCTTTCGGTGAAAAGAGAAGGTGGCGGCGTAATTCTGGATCCCGGACCGGATACCCTAATCAGGGGAAAAGACAAACTTTTCGTTCAGGGAAGATATGATGCAATCAACGCCCTTGGAGAATGGAAAATACTTCTACCAAAAGATACAGGTTTTGATCCTGAAGATCTGAAATTATCCGACCTGAGTTTTTTTGAAGTAACTATCGGAGAAAAATCTTCACTTATTGGGCAGTGTCCTGAAAATAAACGCCTGCATAAACAGCTAAATGTAAATATTCTGGCTTTAAAACGCGATAAAGTCATTTGGGGGCAAGTTCTTAAAAAAGAAACCCTTCAATCAGGAGATGTTTTATTATTACATGGTTTAGACAAAAAAATCAAGGCTCACGGAGAAGATGGTATGTTTGAAAAGATTTCGCAAATTCAAACTAAGGAACTTCTCAAAACTTACCGTCTTCAGGAAGCGCTGTTCTTAATGGAGATCAATGAAGATTCAGAACTCTTCGGAAGCGCAGTTGCTGACACACAACTGGGTGATGCATTCGGACTCAATGTTCTGGGAATCATAAGGAAAGGAGAGAAAATACTTATGCCCAAACCCGGCGAAAAGTTTCTGCCCGGAGACCGTTTGCTTGTGCAGGGAAACATCAAAGATCTGCCTTTACTGCAAGGTCTTATGGATATAGAACTACCTGAAGAAAAGGCACCTGCTACCCAAAGCCTGGAATCTGCTGAGATTCAAATGGCAGAGGTGGTTCTGGCACCTCGCTCACTACTTGCCGGAAAAACCCTCCGCGAAATCAACTTCCGGAAAAAATATGGAGTTACAGTATTAGCCATATGGCGCGAAGGGCGTGCATATCGCACAAATCTGCATAATTTACCCCTTCGTTTTGGAGAAGCCCTTTTACTCTATGGAAAACGCGACAAGCTGGAGTTAATGGGAAATGACAGTGATTTTATTCTTCTCACTGATACCATGAGCCAGACTTTCAGAACCCATAAAGCTTTAACTGCAACACTTATCATGCTGGGAATTTTGATTCCGGTTCTGGCCGGGCTGGTGCCTCTGGCCCTTTCGGCCATCATTGGTATTGCCCTGATGGTTCTTACAGGATGTCTTAAAATGGAAGAGGCCTACAGGGCCATTGAATGGCGTTCGGTTTTTCTTATTGCAGGTCTTCTCCCCCTGGGTTTTGCCATGCAGCAAACCGGCGCTGCGGCTATGATGGCCGAACAAGTAGTTGAGATTTTCGGCAGGTTTGGCCCGTGGGGTGTAATTGCCGGACTATACCTGCTTACATTAATTTCCACACTTGCCATCCCACCTGCCGCTCTGGTGGTTATCATGTCGCCGGTGGCATTGCAGGCTGCTGCGAGTTTCGATGTATCGCCATACTCCATTATGATGGCCATTTCCATTGCAGCTGCGGCCAGCTTTCTGAGCCCGATATCACATCCGGCAAATCTCCTTGTTATGGGTCCGGGAGGTTATAAATTCACTGATTTTCTGAAACTGGGCTTACCCCTTTCCCTTGTGGTTATGGCCGTGGTAATGATTCTTTTGCCCATTTTCTGGCCTCTGTAATCCAATCATCCATGTTAACACAGAAAAAGCAGAGTAAAATAAACACTATACATCAAATAAGTGTTTATGATATTGTTATAGAATAATTCATAATTCTAATCTGATAAACAAATCATGCAACGACTTATTTTTACCTTGCTATTCGTGCTATTCTCATTTTTCTTCCTGCAGGCACAAACCTATGAAGATTTTTATACCCGCAGCCTCGACATTAACCAGTCGGGCATGTATTTCCTGGGGGGTTGGGCCTTGGCCAATATGGCTACCGGCACTTACGGCTGGATCCGGTATGACGGTGAGAAAAAATATTTTCACCAGATGAATGCCGCCTGGAACCTAGTTAATGCAGGTATTGCCGTTTATGCACTCTTCGATATTGCCGGTACAGATATAAGTATGCTTGGCGCAGATGAAATGTTGAGAAAACACATCCGGTCAGAAAATATTTTTCTTATTAATGCAGGTCTGGATATATTATACATGGCCGGAGGAGCATGGATGATACATGCCGCAGGAAAAAATGAAAAGTGGCACGATATGCTCAAAGGTTATGGGCAATCAGTTATTTTGCAGGGAGCTTTCCTTTTCCTGTTCGACCTGGTCAAATTCGGAATTCAATACAACCACCGGATAAATTTTACAGAAACCAACAACAACCTTGGTTTGACCGGAAATGGCATCACGCTGAGTATCGGGTTTTAATCAGAATAATTTAGTATTAAATAGTCAGGGCATAGCTACAGAATATTGACAATATTGGGCAAGAATCCCCTAACTCCGAATAAAAGGGCAGATTATTCATGATATTTTCTTACATTTACATCTATTACCCGCTGGTGTTTTGAAATTTCCTTCAGGTCAAACCAAACAGAAAAATTATGAACCGTAGAGAATTTATCATAAAATCGGCCACTCTTGCTCCGGCCCTGGGACTGTTTCCCGCTGATCTTACTGCTATTGCCAGAGAATTCAGCATGGGAGAAACCGAAAAAAGATCGCTGGGCAAAACCGGTGAAATGTTATCCATGATTGGTTTTGGAGGTATCGTTGTGACGAATGTTTCGGCTGACGAAGCTGCTGAATCGGTAAGAAATGCCATTGATGCCGGAATCAATTATTTTGATGTGGCTCCCTCTTATGGAAATGCTGAAACCATGCTAGGTCCAGCTCTTGAGCCCTACAGAAAAGATATTTTCTTATCCTGCAAAACCGGCAAAAAAGATAAAACCGGCGCCCGCGAAGAGTTGGAGCAATCGCTAAAATACCTCCGCACAGATTACTTTGATCTTTACCAGCTTCATGCGGTTTCATCCGTTGAAGATGTGCATACCCTATTGGGAAAAGGGGGCGCTATGGAAACCTGCCTTGAAGCCCAAAAAGAAGGAAAAATCCGCTATCTTGGATTTTCGGCACATACTGTTGAAGCTGCAATGGAACTGATGAACGAATTTGATTTTGATACCATTATGTTTCCTTTTAATTATGCTTCGTGGAATAAGGGTAATTTTGGACCACAGGTGCTGGAAAGAGCCAAAGAAAAGCAAATGGGCATCATTGCACTCAAAGCCATGGCCAAAGGAAAGTGGCCTCAAAATGCAGATCGTTCAAAATATCCCAAGGCCTGGTATGAGCCCCTTTCCAATCGGGAGGATGCCTTGCAGGGGTTGCGATTTACCTTATCACATCCTATCACAACAGCCATTCCTCCCGGCGAACCATCATTATTCCAGTTGGCACTGAATCTTCGCCATGAGATACATCCCATGATGCAGGAAGAGATTGACAGACTGAAAATCCGGTCCCTCGAGTATGATCCACTGTTTACACATCAGGGCTGATAAGGCCTGTACCTGACCATCTAAAAACAAGCCATCGGCAATTTTACGTGTAAAATTGCCGATGGCTTTCATAATTTGTCCGGGATTGTCCCAGTCTTTCTACCTATTCAATTTCCACCTCAATCCACTTCGAACGGTCAGGATCATCGGGTGTTATCCAGGGTTGAGGCGGACTTTCTTCCAGTTGCTGCAGCAACACTTCCACTGCTTTTTCAAGGGATGGGTCTTGTCCGCGGGCCACCAGGTGGGGCTCATCGTACACTTCAATATCAGGATAAATACCAATACCTTCAATGATCCATTCGCCTTCCTGGTTGTAAATACCAAAGCGGGGTACGCCGATGTATCCTCCATCTGAAAGACGGGCATTTCCGGTCATACCAACCAATCCACCCCAGGTGCGGGTACCGATGATGGTTCCGAGGTTTTTCTGGCGGAAGAAATAAGGGAAAGCATCTCCGCCCGAAGCTGCAAATTGGTTGATAAGCATTGCCTTGGGGCCATCATGCGCCACTGCAGGAGTGCGCATAGGATCGAGCCCGTGACGGTGCCAGTAGGCATGGGTTTCACGGGTAAGCATCTCCGTCAGCCTGTCAGGAATAAAACCACCTCCATTGAAACGCTCATCAATAATCAGTGCATCTTTATCATGGTATGCATACATCGCCCTGTGCAACTCACGGTTCCCGTCTTGTGCAGTGTTGGGAACGTGCATATACCCGATACGTCCGCCTGAAAGTTCGTCAACCATGGCACGGCGGGTTTCTACCCAATCCAGGTATTTCAGTTCAATTTCACTGGCAATGGGATGCACGGTAAAGGTGCGTGGGTCGCGGCCATCGGCGCGGCTGCTAACGGTAATGCGGGTAGCCACATCCACACGGTTTTCCAGGAAACGATAGGGGTTATCAGCTGTGGTTACATCATTTCCTTCAATGGCAATGAGGAAATCTCCTTCGCGAATATCCATGCCCTGCATGGTGAGTGGCGAACGGCGGCTGCTATTCCAGTTTTCTCCCTCGTAAATCTTGCTAATGATGAAGCGGTTGCTCCGCTCATCGGCTGTAAGGTCGGCACCCAGCATACCGTTCTCAATGCGATCTACCCTTTCAAAATCACCATAGTCAACATAGGCATGACCGGTGTTGGTTTCGGCAATCATTTCGCCAAACATATAATCCAGGTCAAAGCGATGATTTACATAAGGCAGCATTTGTGAGTAGCGATCATAGAAACCATCCCAGTCTACATTGTGCAGGTTGCCTACATAAAAGAAGTCGCGGTAAATGCGCCATCCGTCACGGAAGATTTGTTGCCATTCTTTACGCGGCTCAATGCGCATCTCCAGTTTATCAAGGTTGAGTTTGCCGTCTCCCGCATTCTGTCCGGGGCGTAAATCCGCCACACCATAATCCCCGGCATGCGAATAGAGGAATTTCTTTCCATCAGCAGAAACGGTACCACTGCGGATGCTACTCATGATAACCTCATTCTTTTCTTCTTTATATTTGTAGAGGTTCATTCCGGAATCATTGAAATAAACCAATCCATCTTCCACAGCCTGCAGGTTCCTGTAGCTTCCCGAAGAAAGGGGGAACGCGACAATACGACGATCGGCATTTTCGAAGTCAACTACTATCCTTTCTTTCTTGTCTGCATTATCATCATTACCATTTCCGTTTTCCTCAGTTTCTTTGGGTTCGAAAAGCCTGGGTGAATCATGGGTAAGGTGAATGGCATAAATGCGGGTTGCATTGTTGTAGAGATAGTTAAATTCGAAAGAAGAAAAAGCAAGATTAAAATCTCTGTTGGAAGTAAAGAAAATATAATGACCGCACTTCGAAAAGGCAGGATTTCCATCAGAAAAGGTATGATCGGTCAGGCGGTTGCTTGCACCTGTTTCAATATTATACAACCAGATAGAACTCTGACCGTTGCTGTTGCTATTGGTATAGGCAATCCAGCGCGAATCGGGAGAGAAAGTGTAGGTCCTCAGTTCAAAGGCACGGGGTTCATCCACCACGCGGATATCTCCAGTATTGACATCCAGCAGCTGCAGTTTCATGCTTCTGTCAAAAAACACCATATAGCGGCTGTCGGGCGACCATTCGGCCTGATATTTCCAGCCCTGCGAACCGGAGGTAACACGGCGGGGAGTTGCACCTTCCTTGTTTTCCATCAGGTACACTTCGTACTCATCGCTGGCATCGCTGTACCACGAAATCCATTTTCCATCGGGTGACCAGGTGGGATATATCGCTCTTACGCCCTGCGTATTTGTAAGGTTATGAATGGTACCTTCACCTGCCGGTACGGAGAAAATATCGCCACGGGCATCGAACAGCACACGATTTCCGGAAGGAGAAATAGCTGCACTATGAATGTTATCTTTAACATTTTTGAAGTAAGGCAGGGTACTCTGATTGTCGTACCGGATATTTACCACAACCCTTTCTTCATTTCCGGTTTCCAGGTTGAGCTTGTAAAGGTGCCCACCCACTTCGTAAACCAACTGCCCGTTGTTACCGGCGGGCCACATCACGTCAAAATTATCATGGAAAGTAAGCTGGGTAGTTTCTTTGGTATTAACATCATAACTGTGCACATTGAGCCATAAATTACGGTCGGATGCAAAGTATATTTTATCGCCATACCAGGTGGGGATATGATCAGTTCCTATCCATTCGGTTATCATTTCAGAGGTGTTGTTTTCCAGATCATAAATATGGACATTGGATGCACGTCCACCCTTGTAGCGCTTCCAGGTGCGGAATTCGCG
>SKVR01000225.1 GCA_007129355.1 Bacteroidales bacterium
AGAAATTCCATACTTTTTCTGCGGGCTTCGTCGCTGACATGACTGAAGTGTGTGTTAAAAACATAAAGTTCTTTTCCGCTTTCAATATGTTTAAGTTTAGCCCATACCACAACCCTTGGCAATACTGCAGCCCAGCCAATACTGCCGGGAGCATCAGGAGTCTCAGAAAGCCAGAATTGAGAATGATCCAGAAGTTCAAATACATCATTACGGTAAAATATGGGCGAAAATTCTCCCCCTTTTTTTCCGTCATCGCGACCTGAGCCTATATATGCATAACCGGGCATGATACCTAACAGGTCTTCATTCTGATGGTGAAGGCTTTCCTGCATGCCCACTATATCCGGCATTTCATCCATCAGGTATTTTTCGACCAGGGGAATACGGTTGGGCCAGGCATTATTACCGTCAGCAGGATTGTCAAAACGCACATTAAAGCTCATAACCGCAAGCTCATAGTTGGAGGTGCTGGGTGTACACCCTGTAAAAATCAACATTAAAATTGCCAGATAAATAAATAAAGTGCGCATAAGATTTTTTTTATCAATAAAAATAACTGATCAGAAACCGGAAAATTACATAAAACCTGGAAATATTGCAAGGGCCTGAAATTTGTTAAAAATATAAAATTTATTCTCTTGTAACGAATCCAAACTTCTGTCGACAAAATAAGAATAAGTTAATGTTGAATTAAAGATCAGATGAAAATGGATACAAGCTACCAACCCCTTCAATTAAACCAGAGAGTTGAATTTCTTGATTTGTTGCGTGGATTTGCTCTTCTTGGGATATTTATGGTAAACATGCCCCTTATGAATGCTCCTTTTGTAACTGAGATGGGCAAATTTACAATATGGACGGATCCTGCCAATGAAACGGCTTCATGGATTATCAGATTCTTTTTTACAGGAAAATTTTACACATTATTCTCTATGCTCTTTGGTATGGGGTTTTATTTTTTCCTGAGAAAAGCCGATGAAAGCGGGAATACAGTTTTGCCTGTTTTCAGACGGCGGCTGGGTTGGTTGCTTGCCATTGGCATTTTACATGTTGTATTGCTGTGGTACGGAGATATACTGGTATTTTATGCTCTTTTTGGATTTATCATGATCCTTTTCCGTAAAAAGTCGGTCAAATCGCTAATAATTTGGGCAGTATCTGTTTTTATGATCCCTATTTTGCTCACTCTGGGTTTTGTACTTTTCTTTCAATGGGCGCTTTCTGTGCCGGAAATCGCCCAAACTCTTACTCCGCAATTAAAAGGGAGCATGGTCTGGATGAACGATTTTATTGATCGTGCAAATGTTGTATATTCTACAGGCAGTTTTGTTGAAATTGCAAGAATTCGTTTACTGGAATATGCTAATATTCTTCCCGGTGCATTTTTCTTTTTCCCAAACGTACTCGCAATGTTTTTGATTGGGGTTGCCTTTGGTAAAAAACAGGTATTTGAAAATCTGGAAGCTAACAGAGGTTTATTGAATAAACTGGCACTTTACAGTTTACCTGTAGCCATAGTCGGTAACTGGGTAATGGCTTATTATTCGAGCTATAGTTCTTATGTGGTTTTCGACTGGCCCATATTTTGGGTAACAGTATCAATGGCTTTTGGTGGTCCGGCTCTAATGTTTGTTTATATTGCCTTAATTGCGCATTGCTATTACAAGGGCTATTTTAAGAAGATTTCACAAGCGATTATGAAAACCGGCCGCATGGCACTTACCAATTACCTTATGCAATCTGTTATTGCAACAACAATATTTTTCTCTTATGGGCTGGGGTTATACGGTCAGGTGAATATCTGGCAGGGAATGATTCTCACAGTGGCAATATATATTGTTCAGGTGATCTGGAGCCATTATTGGTTGAAGTATTTCCGGTTTGGCCCTATGGAATGGTTATGGCGCACTCTTACCTATGGTAAAAAACAGAGGATGAAATTGTAATTTGGATTAAGAATACTTAGTAACTGTTTATATCTCCCATGTTTACAGGCAAATTGCGGGTAAACCCTTCCTCAAGCGAAATAAAGGTTTCAGTATTGGTAACCTCAACAATAGATTGAATCTGCTCTACAATTACTTTTTTCAGGTGTTCATTGTTTTTTGTAAAAACTTTGGCAAACAATGAGTATTTACCTGAAATATGATGACATTCGACAATCTCCGGGATTTTGCGGATTTTCTCAAAAACTTCCTCGTGCGATGAGTTTGCATGAAGATTAATTTGTATGCCAATAAAAGCGCAGGTATTATAGCCAAGCCCTCTGGGGTCAAGATTAAACTGCGATCCCTTAATTATTCCTGCATCAATAAGTTTTTGAACCCTCTGATGTACGGCTGCGCCGCTTATTCCACAAACCCTTGCTACCTCCAGAAAAGGCATTCGCGCATTCTGGGTAAGGATTTCCAGAATTTTGTGATCTGTTTTATCAATCTGAAAGTTGCCGTTCATTTTTTCGATATAAGTGGTTATAATGTGTTACAAAAATAACATAAAAATTATAAAATTGTAAGCTTTGATGTGAATATTATTAAATGATTTTCTGTTTTTCAATGATTATGTGGCAAATTTATTATTTTTGTGATACAAGAAAAAAGCACAAAATACATTATCCACCCTAAATCCATTTATTATGAAATTCGATCCAGCTTCAAAAATTCAGGACCTTTTGCAATTTGGCGAATTTGGAGATGTAAACCCATCCATTACTGACTCAGCTACCTATACATTCATGGAAGCCAAAACCATGGTTGATACATTTCATGGCGAACAGGAGGGATGTTTCCTTTACTCTCGACACTGGAATCCGTCGAACCGTTATCTGGCAGAAGCTCTTGCTGCAATGGAAGGAACCGAGAGCGCCTGGGTTACAGCATCGGGAATGGCAGCCATAACTTCAGCTATTTTGCAGTTATGTAATTGTGGTTCTCATATTGTATCAAGTGTAACCACGTATGGTGGTACCTTTGCTTTTCTGGCCAATTATCTGAAAAAATTCCAGATTGAAGTTACTTTCGTTGATCCTACCAATCATGAAAAAATCAGGGAGGCCATCAGACCCAATACAACTCTGATTTATACCGAAACCATGACCAATCCCTTGCTTCAGATCTGCGATATTGAAGCACTGGCAAAAATTGCCGATGATCATGGCATTAAACTTCTGGTGGATAATACTTTTACACCCATGATTTTTGCCCCGGCCAAACTGGGAGCACATATCGTGGTATATAGCATGACCAAATTTATCAATGGAAAGAATGATTGTGTTGCCGGTGCCATATGTGCCGATGAACAGTTTATAAATGACCTTGCTGATGTAAATACCGGTACAGCCATGCTACTGGGGCCTGTGCTTGATCCGCTGCGCTCTTCAAGCATTCGTAAAAACCTTTTTACACTGCATATTCGTATGAAGCAGCATAGCCATAATGCTATGCACCTGGCTGAAAAATTCAGGGAAATTGGATTGAATTTCATTTATCCGGGCATGCCTGAGCATCCTCAGCATCAACTCATGAAAAAGATCATGAACCCTGATTTTGGATTTGGTGGAATGATTGCCATCGATATGGAAACAGCGGAAAAGGCAAGCCGGCTCATGGAAAAAATGCAGGAAAAAGGTGTGGGATACCTGGCTGTCAGCCTGGGTTATTTTAAAACTCTTTTCAGTAATTCAGGAAAAAGCACCTCCAGCGAAGTACCCGAAGAACTGCAACGAGAGATGGGAATGTCTGAAGGTCTGATCCGATTCTCTGTGGGACTCGATAATGATATTGAACGCACTTTCATTATGATTCACGAATCATTGAAAGAGTTGAAGTTTATCTGATAAGTTATGTGAAAACTTAACTTATCATAAAAATTTTCTTAACCGTAAAACAAAATGAATTGTTCAGCGTTTTAAAGTGTAGTAAAAAATCAAAATATTTTCTTCATGTTGTTTTGGTTAGTTGATTGGTAACCCCGGAATTTGAACAAGTTCCGGGGTTTTTTATTCATTTTCTTTCCTTAAATTCCTGAATTTTCAAACAATTAAATTTTATATGGGTTTTCCTGATAAATATCCTTTACATGTTAAATCAAAAAAATCAACAATATGAAAAGAGTAGTTGTATTACTAGAAAAAATGGTAGAAGATTCAGAATTCCTTTATCCATATTTAAGGCTTAAGGAAGAAGGGTTTGATGTAATTTCAGCAGCACCTGAAAAGAAAATCTATCAGGGCAAGGGCGGGCAGAGCTTTAAGCCCGATAAAGCATTTGTGGAAATAAAGAATGAAGTTTTTGATGCGGTAATAGTTCCCGGAGGCTATGCACCTGATCTCTGGCGCAGGGATGAAGAAATTGTAGGTTTCGTTAAAAAACACTTTGAAAACGGAAAGATCATCGCATCCATATGCCATGGACCATGGTTGCTGATTTCTGCCGGTATTGTGAAAGGAAGAAATGTTACCGGTTTTTTTGCCATAAAAGATGATTTGATCAATGCCGGAGCAGTTTATAATGCTGAGGATTGGGTGGAGGATGGAAATCTGATTACCAGCACCAATCCTAAAACCATGTTGCCTATGATGAAAA
>SKVR01000059.1 GCA_007129355.1 Bacteroidales bacterium
GATGGGCTGGTTGGTTTTATCTTTTTACCGGGAACCACCCAAGGCCGTTTCGGCTGACTCGGGCGGGCTGGTTGGTTTTATCTTTTTTTGTTTGGTGGTTTCATCTGGTGGGCCTGGTATTTTTATACTCCCGGCAATTACGCCATTTACCCTGAAGGGGTAACATATCATAGCCCCGGGTGAAGCCCGGGGTTTAGGGTTTCAAAAAAGAAAAAAGCGCTGCACCCACCGTCGGTTGTGAGAACCACATGGGTGTTGCAGCGCAATATTTATAGTCTGAGACTCAATGATTCAATATAGAAAACCAAATAACCATAACGGAATTTTATTTCCGAAACCGGTTTCAATATCATCCACAGCACGATATGAATCCGGAATATCCTGCAACTGAAGGTTGGATTTATTCTTTCCTCCGACTTCAAAAACATACCTGGAATCTACAAGGAAATCACCTTTTTCAGGATAACTTACCCTGTGAAAGTTCCGGATCTGATTGTAAAAGAATGTTTCCCTTACGGTACCTTTATTAGGCTTATCCTGGTATAAGCAGTACAATAAATTCGTATTATGCAGGTAAATTTTGGAGGGCTTATGGAGTTTTTTCATCCCCGTGGCATGTTTTTCCAATGTGGTTACAAGTTCTGCCTTTTCGAGTGCATCGAGATAATTCAGCAGCGTGCGATGGTCTGCAATATACAGCTCAGACCGCAGTTTTGTTAAATTGGGAGTTATAGGAACGGAATCACTGATCACGCCAAGTAATTTTTTTAATTTATAATGGTTTTCGACTGAAAAGGATGCTACAGCCTGCAGATCCTGTTCCAGTATTACATTTATGGTATCCTTCAGGCGGGCACAAAACTGATCAGGAGATTCATGATAATAAGGATAATATCCATGCCTGATGTAACTGTCGAACAACGGTAGGATTTTAAGCTCCAGACTTATATCACGGGTAATATTCTGATGATTGCCAATTATTTCCGTAAGTGTATATGCCGATAAATCTTTTTCTTTTCTCCAGTTCACATATTCCCGGAAAGATAAACCCGGCAGGTTGTAACCGCATTTTCTCCGGCTCAGATCCCCATGTCCTTTGAAGAACTGCAACACAGAAGAACCTGAGTATACGATTTTTAACTCAGGGTACCTGTCATAAATGACTTTCAATTCGGCTGACCAGTCGTAATCCCTTAATTTGGCCGGGTACTTATGTACTTCATCCAGGAACAGGTGGGTGCCACCATATTTCAAAAAATAATCGGCGGTATCAATAATGCTGTGGATGTAGAAGTAGGGATCATCGAGAGAAAGATAAAGTACCTTCCGGGGATCCTCCTGACCCGATTCTTTTGCATGTTGCAATAACATAGTGGTTTTTCCCACACCCCGGGCTCCATTGATTTCAATCAAACGGCAGTTCCAGTCAATATTGAAGTACAAACTCCTGCGAAATTTTGTACTAACCCGGTTTATGATTTTCTGGCTCTGTTCAAAAAGGGTATCCATGTCTCTTGATATTGTAATTTATTACACAAAAGTAAAAATAAAATTGTAATGGATTACAACTAATAATAAAATAAAATGTAATTAGGCACAATAAATATAAATATTGAATTGTTGCTGCACGCAATGGCGGTTGTGAGAACCGGACAGGTGTCGCAGCGTAAAATTTATCGGTTATTTTGTTTTTTAATTTGGTTTTTTTCCCGCACGTGTGGGACAACAAAAAATCCAGACTTCGGTTGATGTATTTGCCACGAAGACAAGAATGATTATGTCTCGCAGAGCCGCAGAGACGCAGTTTTAAAAAATCACGGGGTGATTTTTGGGGGTAGGCCTATAGCTCGAGCCTTTGTAACCAGAGCGCTTCTCTCATCATCCGTTAAAGTCATAATACGATTCCTTCTTTTGAAACTGACTTATAAAATGGGGTAAAGCTTCTTTTCTCCCAATCCGATGAGCTGTTAAAATCACCCCGGACCCGTGAACCATATAAAATCACCCTTGCATCCGGCTCAATGGCTGATACCATGTTTTTTATTTTCCTGAGTGATATGGGCTGCGATATTGGCATTTTTCAGTAATAACTGGCTTGTGTATGTGTAAAGATATTGATAAATATGAAGTAATTGGCCTTGCGGCATTTGGCTAAAAGCTAATAGCCAACAGCCCCTTACCTAAACCTCTCCTGATACCCCGGATTCTCTTTCATAATCTTAGCACTTTGGGGGTAGTTTTCGATGAACCAGACGAGGAAGGCGGTGGAGTCGATTTTTTGTTGAAGTAGGTGGGTACGTTTTGGGGTTTATTTAAAAATAACTTAGCTATTAAGCTTTACCATAAATCCCTTCACCATATTCTTCACATTCTGCACCACCAGCTCTTTAAGCCACGGAACCGGCTTATAAGACCAACGTTGGGGGTGGAAGGTGAACATTATGCGGGGAGGTATTGCGGTTGGGTAGTTTTTTAACCGCAAGGGGCGCGAAGGTGACGCCAGGTTCGCAAAAGACTCGCGCTCTTTGCGATCTTCCCTTGCGAACTTTGCGGTTTGAAGAGACGCAATAATATCGTTCGTACTCCCAAACACCAACCCCTCCGCTATCCACCGCTCCTGCTGTGGTACTTTATCGCGCACACTCACTTTCCAGCCATCCCAGCGGCGACCGGTATCAGTTAGGTAGAAAACATCATCAAAATCCATATCAAAATAAGGCTCGCCAATGATACCAAAATCACGGTAGTTGTATTTTTTCCACAAATCCCGGTTGTCGTACTTCGACCGTGGACTGCCATGCATGCAGATGGTTTTTACGGGAACGAGCTGGCGGAGTTTTTCCAGGTTGTGCTGGAAGGAGATGATGGCAGCGTCGATAAGGGGTTCGTTTATTTGCTGAATCCTTGATTCGTTGAGTCTCCCGTCTTCGGTCATCGGTCTCCCATCTTCCGTCTTCGTTCTCCCGTCTTCCAACTTTTCACTTTTCACTAAATCCACGTCTTCATAATGATACCCCACCTCATGTCCCAGGGCATGTATTTCTTTGATGATGGCTTCATCCCAGCTTTCGGGCACTGCGCGGAAATAGTAGCTCCCTTTTATTCCCATCTCATGTTGTATGCGGGCGAAGGTGAGGGAGTTTTCGGGGAGGAGGTCTACGTCGTGGCGGAGGATAATAAATCGGGAAGGGTTTGGGGTGTAAGAGCTCGAAGCTCGAAGCTTAAAGTCCGAAGGGGAAGGCTTATTTGTTTCATTAAACTTTTCACTTTTAGTTTTTAGTTTTTCACTCTCTATATATTCCGAGAAGGTAATAAAAGAAAAACCCGCATTTTGCAGGCTTTGGAGGAGTTGGCGGTATGTTTTGAGGGTGAAGTCCATGGGGATAGAGTAGAAAGTGGTACCTAAGCTTTTCTCTCTTCACTTTTCACTTCACCTTCTGCTACCATGTTTTTTTCTGTATTCATGAGGCTTGCATCTTTATAAAGCTTGTTTACTTGATTAATTAACTTATAGGGGCGGTTAAAAGCTTCCTGCGATAGTTTAAAATAGCAAGAAAGCTTACGTATGGTGTCTTTGGAGAGCCCTTTGTGATAATTCAAAATTTTGGAAACGGTCCCTTTAGACAATTCAAGAATTTCTGCCAGTTCTTTGGCCTTTAAATGGTGTTCTTCCATCAGGCTTTTAAGTAATTCAACAGGGTTAGCGTCATGAATAGTATTATGTTCATTATCCCACTTTTCAATTAACAATGTAAGCAAATCTATTTCATCCTGCATCTCAGGCTGGTCATGGATTAATATATCCTCCAAAATTTTGCAGTAAAGATCATATTGCTTACGGCTTTTGATTATCGTATATTTTAGTGCAGTCATAGCATATCCACTCGTTTGACAATAGCTATCCATGTTTCAAAAGATGGCCGGCTCCTTGCATTTTTGCTTATATAATCTTCAATCGATTGTCTCTTGATTAAATGAGCTTTCATAACTTGGATATACAAATGTACAAATAATGTTTCACAAAATGAAACCAGGAGGTAGATTATCGTGTTAAATGGAAAGTGGTTAGTAAATATTTGCTTTTGGGGCATTAGCTGTTGGATTTTGGCCTTTGGCAAAAAGCTAATAGCCAAAAGCCAACAGCCAAGAGCCAAAATCTAACAGCCAGCCGCCAACAGCTCTTCCACACACCTCCCCGCCGTCCTCCCATCCCACAGCTCTGGTCTTAACGGCTTTCGTTCCATTGCAAGGGTTTTTCTGTATTCCTCCCGGATGCGCTCAATGTTGTTGCCCACCAGCACGCTGGCGCCGCCATGCTCGCGTAAAGTTACAGGCCGTTCGGTGTTCCAGCGCAGTGTAAGACAGGGTGTGCCCAGCACGGTGCACTCTTCCTGCAGTCCGCCGCTGTCGGTGAGCATGATGGTGGCATCCATGTTCAGGCGCAGCATTTCATGATACCCCAGGGGATGCATCAGGATGATATTGGGATTATCAACCACCATATCCATCAGTCCGAATGTTTTCATTTGCTTCTCTGTCCTGGGGTGGATGGGC
>SKVR01000289.1 GCA_007129355.1 Bacteroidales bacterium
AATTCTATTCTTGCATTAAGTTTTGCAAGTTCATCAGAAAATTGAGTAAGTTGCTAAAAGCTTCTAAATGTAAAAAAAACAATAAACGAAATCAATACAATGATCAACGCATAGCTTAAAAAGACTTTGGTTTTCAGATGTCTTTCTGCAAATAATTTACTTCTCATTTTTTAAATCTATGAAGTCATATATAGTTTAATTGCATTGTCTAATAATAATTCATAACCTATGGTAATACTTATGAAATCCTATAAACAGATATAACGGCAAATAACAATTAGAATTTTCTGAAACGTACATAAAAGTAATCATCTATTTTTCTACTTCAATAGAATTATGGGGTTTTTACCTGTAAATCAAATGGTTTGACGTCAAACTGCTTACTGTTGCCTTTTCCGGAAGGAATAAAAAATTAACAATTTAATAAGCATAATTAATCATAGCAGTCAAACCACATTATGAAATACTGAAAATCTCTTGGTATTTCTATCACAACAGCCATGCATAAAAATCTAACTTTTCTCTGACTTAATTGTTTTTAAGGAAATAATTTTAATTTAACCGGATATGAATAGAATTACTATATCGCTTTGCCTGTAATTATTGGCAATGGATTTATCCTTTAAATATAACGCATAAACTCACCCCATTTTTTTTTACTCCTCTTTTTGCAACAATACTTACTTAAGCTTGTTGTTGAATAATGCTCTAAATTGGAAATCCCGGATATTTTGAGAAAGCATTTTACCACATCTGCCGGATACCCAATCATAAACAAATGGATAAGACATCAACACAGCCATGCAAACGGCTATGGATGAGATTGGCCTTGACTGGATTGTGGGTCTGCGCAACGGGGATGTTTCCCAGACAGATAAGCAAAGGCAAAAGATGAAAAAATCGCTATCAAGTGAAGACTTGATTTCATGTATTGAAAGGATGAAGCAAACAATCAGACAGTGAAAGAAAATCAAAAAAAATTACAAAGCTAATGATCAAAGAACATGAAATACAATTCGCCGGTGAGCGATTAATACTCAATAATAGCCGAAGCATATACTGGCCTGATAAGCAAATGCTTATCTTTTCTGACATACATCTTGGTAAATCAGCCCAATTCAGACAGAATGGCATTGCTGTACCCCGCGATGTAATGCTTAAAGACCTGGATGCACTTAAAGAACTTATCCTGCATTACAATGCATCAGTCATTACGGTAGTGGGTGACTTTTTCCATGCAGGCGTCAATTCCGATAGGCAATTTTTTTCGGAATGGACCCGTTCATTTACCCAGTTGCACTGGAATATTATAAAAGGAAACCATGATAAATCAATGATTAAAAATGATACTGATGGAATATTTCACATGAATGATTCTCTTTTTCTTGAGCCTATAACCTTAGTGCAACATCCTGAACCTACACAATCACATACCATTTCGGGTCATTTGCATCCCGGGGTAATATTGAGAGCAAGCTACGGACAGGCATTAAAAATAGCCTGTTTTCTGGTGTCTGAAAACCGTATTATTCTCCCGGCTTTTTCACGATTTACGGGTTTAGATACCGGCTTTCTGAAAAAAAGCAATGAAAAGTTCACCCCATTTGTTGTGCTGGATGAAGGTGTAATAAGAGTTTAATTATGGCTGAGGCTTCTAATATGTAAGAGAGATAATCTTACCATCAGTAAAATCAAAAAACCGGTCTTTCTGTGCAACCTGAATTCCTTCCATCAGATCATATTCTTCTATACCGGCAACTTTCATACAGCCGGGGCAGGCATAAATCCCCACACCTTTTCCCAGTAAATCTGCAAGGGCTTCTTTTAGTGGCGTAAAATGTCCGTAAGCAATATCTTGAGCATCCTTTATAACAAGGTTTACGGCATCAATATCCAGATAAATCAATACATCTTTATCATTGGCCATCAAAGAAGCCATTTGCAGGGGCATTAAAACCCGGTGCGGATTATTATGGTCGTGGGTAATGTGAATAAAAACACCATCGCGCGGTGTTTCAATCTCAATGGGTTCAGTTTGAACGCCAGGTTGCTGGCATGCAAACATGAAAATAAACCCCAGCATAAATATTGCAGCTTTTTTCATGACATTTGATTTTTTTGGTTAATAGCTAGAAAGAAAAATTTAGTAAATATATGTTTTTATGATATAAATTCATAGTTCCCTTTTGGGAAAATGTAATGAATAAAAAATTCAATAAATTATTATAAATCAACATTGCCTGGCAAGACCTTAAGATTTAGATTCGCTGCTAATTCTAATCTCAATAATTGAAGTAATAATATTTTTACCGGACAACAATAATTTTAATTTTTAGAACATCAAAACAAACCATTAACTCTATTGCATTGTTACTCTCAAAAATTAAACACAATGACGAAAAACCAAGCTGTCAATATTTTTTGGTTCCGGCGCGATTTGCGTCTGCAAGATAATAAAGGCCTTTACCATGCCCTAAAGGAAAGCAATAATGTAATCCCTCTTTTTATTTTTGATACCGATATCACAGACAGCCTTCCTGAAAATGATGCCCGGGTAGAGTTCATTTATGAGAGCTTACAGCAAATGCAGAAATCATTGCGTCAAAGGCACCGCAATATGCTTGTTTATAAAGGAAAGCCGCTGGAAGTATTCCAGGAAATCATAGAAAACTATCAGTTAAAAGCAGTCTGGTGCAATAAAGATCATGAACCTTATGGTATTGAACGTGACGAAAAGATCAGGAAGTTTCTGGATTCAAAAAATATTAAGTTTCACTCCTATCTCGATCATCTGTTGTTTGACAAAGATGATGTTTTGAAGAAGGACGGAACCCCATACCATGTATTTTCGCCTTACGGCAGAAAGTGCAGGGAAGTTTTAACCAAAGATCATCTGAAATCATACCCATCTGAAGATCATCTTACAAGCCTTGAAAAACTTGATAATGTGAAATTCCCTGACCTAAAGGACATTGGCTTCAAACCTTCAGAAATTGGATTTCCTGAAACGGATAATAAAGATGGTATCATCCAAACGTACGACAAAACAAGAGACTATCCGGCGCAGAAGGGAACTACGCGGTTGGGCATTCATTTACGTTTTGGTACGGTAAGTCTTCGGCAGCTTGCCAAAAAAGCACTGGAAAATAATGATACTTACTTTAATGAGCTGCTCTGGCGCGAGTTTTATGCCATGATATTGTGGCATTATCCACATGTAATTAAAAAATCGTTTAAGTCACAATATGATAAAATTGAATGGTTAAATGAGGAAAATGACTTCAGGCGCTGGAAGGAAGGCAAAACCGGATATCCTTTGGTTGATGCAGGTATGCGCGAACTAACACAAACTGGTTATATGCACAACAGGGTAAGGATGATCACCGCCAGTTTTCTTACCAAACACCTGCTTATTGACTGGCGATGGGGAGAGGCATGGTTTGCCGAAAAACTGCTGGATTTTGAACTCTCAAGTAATAACGGAGGATGGCAATGGAGCGCGGGATCAGGTTGCGATGCAGCACCTTATTTCAGAATCTTTAACCCAACAGAGCAGCAGAAAAAATTTGACCCTGATATGGAATATATTAAGATGTGGATTCCGGAACTGGAATCGGCTAATTATCCTGAACCTATCATTGAGCATAAATTAGCCAGGGAAAGATGCCTGAAAACTTTCAAAAATGGCTTGAACGGCTGATATTTGCTTAAGATTTATTGCTGGTGGTGATTAATGACAATCTCAAATAAACCCGGTTCCAGAAAAACACCAAACTTAAGCTTATCAAGCCCGGAGATACCCGGAGGATAAAACCTATGGAATAGAGAATCACCAAAAATATCTGCAAAAACACGCACGATAAATTCAGAACAAAAAAAACGGGTGTCATCGTCCAGGCTGAAGGAATAATCAAAGGGAATTTTTTGCTCCAGGTAATGGTTTGCCCTTTTTGAAACTCCGGCCATGGATTCATGGTTTTCTGAAGAAGATAAAAGCCGGACCACCATAATAGAATTAGGCTGGCTGTCGCGAACAAATGTATTGAGATCTATATCCTGAACTCCGTCAAAATCGCTGATGGTTTGTGAAACTGAATGCACAACACGAAAATTTCCATAATGATCTGTTACGATAATACCGGCATGCGAAATGGAATATTTTTCACCGAGTGTTTTTACAATGGTATTACTAACAAAGCCATAACCATGACGTAAAATTATATCGCCGGGTTTCAGTAGTTCCTTCTCATCTTTGGAAAGAGCATATACAAAAGACGAATCACGTCTGGGTACAGAGTCAGAGCAACCTGTTCCAAACGTGATTCCGGCTAAAGTAAGAAACAGGAAGAAATAGGGGAAATGCTTCATCCCTGTTTAAGTCAAAAAGTTCTATGTAATTAATTCAGATCTTCTATCTCAACATCATCCAAATCCCATTCCATTTCATCTTCCCAATCCATATCCATATCACCGAATGGGTTTTCTTTTTTCATATCAACCAGCCACTTTCCATCCTGTTTTATCAATTGAACTTCAGCCATTTCTCCTTCCTCTTCAAAACGACAAACGGCGAAATCACCATCAACTTCACATTCTATATTCTTAATTCTTTCCGGTTTGGTTTCATCATCCAAAATGCCTTCACCACCCAAAGACTCAAGTGCTTTAAACATCTCCATCATTTGCATGGTTGATTCAGTGCCATATTCACCGGCTTTCTCATATTCTCCTGATGCAAGATAGTACATAAAATTCTCTGTTACCTTTTCGGGACTGTCAGTGGTTTTACAGGCGTGAAACACGAAAATCGTTGCCATCGCAACGAAAATTATTTTAAAAGTTCTCATATTTAATTGATTTTTAGTAAATAATCTTCCTGATGGGGAAGCATGATTGATTAAAGAGCAAAATTAAGAATTATGTGCATATGTTTTATAAATTGTTAAAGTTTTTAAAAACCTGTGTTAACACAGATAAACCTTCCGGCTATTTTCAGCAGTTTTCAAAATTCATATTTGACACTTTTCCAGAGCACAATAAACTCATTTAAAATCATTGCAGTAGCACCCCAAATAATATTTTCTTTGAATACAAATGCGGGAGTTGAAAGCGATTCCATCCCTCTTACTTTAATATCAACATCTTCCAGAGATGATGCTTCCAAAAAAAAGCCAAAGGGTACTTCAATAATTTCTGCTACTTCTAAAGGTTCAGGTTCAAATTGACATTCACCATCAAAAATTCCCACATAAGGGCTAACGAGGTAATTACTCGGAGGAATATATAAATCTGTAAGCTTACCTGCAAATTTTACTTTGTGGGTATTAATGCCTATTTCCTCACGGCTTTCTCTTAATGCAGTGTGATAAAGGCTCTTGTCGGTGGTTTCCCATCGGCCACCGGGAAAAGAAATCTGCCCGCTATGTATTCCGTTGTATTTAGGCCTTCGAATAAAAACCAGGTATAGTTCATTTTCTTTTTCATAAAATAAAATGAGCACACTGCTTTTTACAGCTTTTTTTTGTAGCTCAACATCCCTAATTTCTGCTTTGCGGCGCACAGGTGCAATGCTCATGTGTGCATCCATACCCGGAAGATCGTTATTAAAACAAAGTTTAAGATGTTTTTGCAGCTCATTCAGATTGAGAATTTTCTTCATATCATAAAATTATGCCATCTGAAATGTTTTCCCAAAATTTAATCGGTTTTATTTGCATTTTCAGCGAAAAATCAAAAGGAATTTATTAAACTTGTACATTGTAAAAAAAGTTGACACAAATCTATTAATATTTATACGATGAAAACCTTTTTATCTTACATGATCTTATGTTTTATCCTTTTATCCAACCTGCAAAGTTTTGCCAGAAGCGAACAAGACAGCTTGAGACAAAAGCGCACTGAACTAATCACACAATACATTGAACTAATATCAAGCCCTCGCCGTTCTCCGGGTGTTGAACGACAGATTTTTGACCTGCAGAATCGCATCATTACTGTTGACAATGTATTGCTTGAAGATTATTTTGACAATGCTATCACAGCAAGAGAAAACGCATTGCGCGATCTTCAAATTGAATATGAAAGAAACAAGGAACTGGAAAAAAAGATCGAGGATGTAAATTCGGCTGGTTTTATGATTGTTATTGTGTTGATTATATTGCTTATGATCACTTTGGCCATAATTACATTTCTGGCAATTAGGATCAAAAAACACAGACGGAGCCTTGGATTTCTCGAAAATGACAAAGCTCTTATTAGGATTCAACGGGATAACATTCTTAAACTGAAAGAAGAGTTGGAAGAACTTAAGAAGGATGCTCCGGTTGCAGATAATTCAGAACTTAATAAACTAAAAAGCAAAATTGCTGAGTATGAAAAGAAAGCAGGTGAATCCCATGTACAGTTAATTCAGCTAAAAAGCGAGAAGCGTCAGCTCCAGGAAAAATTGGATCAAATGCAAAGTGAAGATGTTCCCAGAAGCTCTGAATTAAAGGATTCTCCTGAACAAGAACAGGAAGAACTTCTGCAACTGAAAAACCAGTTTGAGCAAGACCAGAAAACCATTAATGAGCTTTCACAACAAAATAATATAATGGGTAATGAACTACAAAATTATATCAAGCAGGAACATAATTACCATGCTGAAATTGAAAGAATTGGTAGCGAATTAAATAATTCTTTGCATCAAAAAGAAGAAATTCAAAAGGAACTTGAGTTCACAAAAGAAATTTTAAAAAAATCAGAATCTTCTTTTACTGATCAGGCTCCTGAAATTGAAAAGCTCAACAAGAAAATAGAAATCTACGAGGAAAGGCTTGCTGCTGAGGAAAAAGCCAGAATTGATTTTGAAAGGCAGATAAATGAAATCATTGATGATTACAAAAAATATATTGATAATCTTTTTTAGCAGGAATGATAAGAATAACTTCCAAAAAAAAACAGGATATCGATCTAAAACCGATATCCTGTTTTTTTTAGTTTAATTGATATTAGCAACCGTCACCTGATTTTTGCACTTCAGCAATTTCAATAGCTTCTTCAGCTTCTTCTGCAGCAGCTACTTCAATAATTTCAAAACCTTTCATTTCGATAAAAGCAACAATATCGGGTGTAATACCCCTTTCCTGTAATCTTTTTGCAGCTTCTTCCGTAGATGAACATTCGTGTCCTTCTTCACCATCGTGAGCATGATCATGCTCATGTTGCTCTTCAAGTTGGCCTATATTGCGAACCCGCGTTTTAAGTACACCTGTAACCTTAACATTTCTGCCTTCAAAATCCTGGTTGAATTGTGTTTGAAAATCTTCCAGCATAACCATAATGCTGAAGTCAGCATCTTCCATTTGATTTACACGCATTTTATCGCCACTATGGCGGCAAATATGAGTAATGGTACCTTCAAAAGTGACCTCTTTACCTTCAAATCCAAGGGGTTCTGCTACAAGTTCAGAAATCTTAAGAACCTGGGTTTCTCCTGTGGTTTGTGGAGCCTGGCTGCATGAGTAGAGCATTACTACAAGAACAGCAAGAATTGCAATTTTCCTAAACATAAATTTATTTCTTTTGATTAATTGATTGGGTTTGAATAAATATGGATGCAAATTTAGATAAAAAATCTGAACCATCTTTAGGTGCAAAAGAAAGTTAAGCTTCAAAGAAATCTGTCAGCGGACCCAGGTAGCTTTCTTTCCAACCCTTCAAAATATTTTCATAAGCTTCTTCAGGTATACCGGTTTGTTCTACAATAATACGGGTATGGGCTTTGTCGGGAAATATTTTTATTAACACTTCCGATTCTAAGCCGTCAAAATACCATACCTGATGTATCAGTTGGTTGGGAATAAACTCAACATTCCGGCCGGTAATATTACCGCTGAGGATAGAAAAATCTGTTCCGGCTTTTTCTTCCATTATGGCAGGTTCATCAGTCCATAATTGTATGGTAAAGGGATTTGTCAGGGCCCGGTAAACTTCTTCCGGGCTTCCTTTTATTTTTTGAGCTATTTTAAGTTCCATGATCTTATTTTTTTTCAAGCACAAAAGCTGTAAGTGAAGGTATATATAGGTGAAGTGCTGGGTTGTCAAAAGCGTTCTCATGTGTCTCATGCACAACATTGGTATCCTGTCTGGCAAAACCCCCAAAATCGGGATCATCGGTATCAAGTACTACCCTGCAACTACCGGCGGAAGTTTCAAAGGAATAATCGGTAAATGAGCGGAAGGGATTAAAATTAAAAACGAAGATGTATTTTCCCCTTTCAAAAATCAGCACCTGGTCACTATTATTCTGCACCCTGGGATACCCCAAAGGCTTTTGAATAATTTTTCTTTGTTTAAAAAACCGTATCATGGCCTTGTCGAACCTGTCCAGGAAATGATATCTTAATTCTTCATTTTTTGCCAGGCTCCATTGGCGGCGGGCATAGTGGTATGACCAGTTATTGTGCCTTCCCGGGAAATCGATCCATTCAGGATGGCCAAACTCATTGCCCATAAAGTTGAGATAACCATTACCGGCAGTGGCAAGCGTAAGCAAGCGTATCATTTTATGCAATGCAATACCGTTATCCACAATGATATTCTGATGCTTCACGTGCATATTGAAATACATTTCCTTATCCAGAAGCCAGAAGATGATGGTCTTATCTCCTACAAGGGCCTGATCATGCGATTCGGCATAATGAATAGTTTTTTCATCATCTCTTTTATTGGAAAGGTTGTGATACATATCACCTACATTCCAGAACTCCAAACGGGTTTCCTTAATGGTTTTTATCCAGAAATCAGGAATTCCCATCGCCAGGCGATAGTCGAAACCATAGCCCCCCTGCTCTGCCGGAGTTGCCAATCCGGGCATACCACTCATTTCCTCTGCAATACTTAAGGCATTCGGATTAACCTGATGAATAAGTTTGTTGGCTAGTTTGATATACGCAATGGCATCATCATCCTGGTTACCGTTGTAATATTGTTGATATTCAGTAAAGGCGGTTCCAAGCCCATGGTCTTTGTAAAGCATACTTGTAACACCATCAAAACGGAAACCATCAAACTGGTATTCAGTGAGCCAGAATTTGCAGTTGGATAGCAGGAAGTGTAACACTTCGTTTTTTCCGTAATCAAAACATCGGCTATCCCAGGCAGGATGATCACCGCGGGGTCCATCATGGAAAAACTGAAATAACGAACCATCATATCTGCTTATCCCTTCAACTTCATTTTTTACTGCATGAGAATGCACAACATCCATAACCACAAATATCCCCATTCCATGGGCAGTATCAATAAGTACCTTTAATTCATCGGGTGTGCCAAATCGTGAAGACACAGCAAAAAAACTGCTTACATGATACCCGAAAGAACCGTAGTACGGATGTTCCTGAACAGCCATCAGCTGTATCGTATTGTAACCTCCTTTTTTTATGCCGGGCAAAACTTGCTTCCTGAACTCATCAAAAGTACCCACATTGTATTCTTCAGTAGCCATTCCTACATGCGCTTCATATACCAGGGGAACAAAATCTTTTGTCTTTTCAGGAGCCTGATTTTTCCATTTGTAGGAACTGGGCGGATCCCATACCTGCGCATTGAAAAGATGTGTTTGCTCATCCTGAACCACACGCCTTGCCCATGCCGGAATACGATCGTCGCTTCCTCCTTCCCAGCACATTCGTAACTTATAAAGATCGAGGTGCTTTAAAGTTTTCAAAGGAATTTCAAGTTCCCAGTTTCCGTTTTCCTTTTTATGAAATGCAAACTCCTCCCTGGATTGCCATTCTGAGAATTCACCTACCAGGTATATCCGGGTGGCATTGGGTGCCCATTCGCGCAGTAACCAGCTTTTTTTCTGCTTGTGTAGACCATAATACATGAAACCAACGGCAAATTCGTCGAGACATTTTTTATCACCCAGCAGCTCCTTTTCTTTGTTTTCAGCGCGCTTCAAACGCCCCATAATCGCTTCGGCAAAGGGCTGAAGATAAGGGTCGTTTTCAAGATAAACAGGATATTTCATGGTTTTGCGAATTATAAAATGAGAGTTTTTAAAGGTATAAAGAAAGTTTTAACTTTCAGGTTGATTTTTCCAATGATTCCTGAATGTACTTTCACCTGTTTTTTCGTTTTACAAAGTTTACCTTCAGGGAAGCAATAAATGCCAGCAATGCAAAAACCAGTGTAAAACCATCAACCCACTCAGATGGTGGGGTATATCCCGAGACCCTGGTTACAAGAAAACTCACATAAGATGTAGGCAAACCGGTATAGCCAAGCTCGCGCAAAACCTGCCAGTGCCAATCAGTAAAGGGGCAGTAGCCCCATCCGTACCAAATCCCAAGAATAAACCAGGAAGCCAGGGTTAATGAAATGGTTATAAGATGAATTTTCCTAAGTGGCTTCCAAATCCAGCCAAACAGATTAAACAGAATCAATAAGAGGTGAAAAATTGTAAAGAAATAATCAGCAACTAAAAGCATGAATATGATTTTATAATGGGTTAAATGGCGCTTCAGAAAACAAAATTATTTTTCTGCTGTTAAAATGAAAATGATTTTTTACTTTTGCTCACAATTAGAGCAGCTATTCAAAAATAAAAACATTTATCATGAATCTGAAGAAAATCTTTACCCCAAAGGTGCTTATTGTTACTGGAATTATACTTTTTGCAGCTGTAATGCGATTGGTTCCCCATTATCCTAATTTTACTCCTATTGCAGCCATTGCTCTTTTTGGCGGAGCACAAATGGGAAGGAAGTGGCTTGCCTTTTTTGTGCCTTTGTTTGCATTGTTTATCAGTGACCTATTAATTGGTTTCCACGGATTTATGGTACCTGTTTATATTAGTTTTGCCCTTGTGGTATTATTGGGTAATCTTATGCGCAATAACATTAAAATTGCCACAGTGCTGGGCGGTGCAGTTGCATCATCAGTACTTTTCTTCCTGATAACCAATTTTGCTGTATGGGCAGGAAGTCCTTTTTATCCGCAAACTTTCAGCGGCTTAATGCAAAGCTATACTATGGCAATACCTTTTTTTCATTCATCATTGCTGGGTGATCTGTTTTACAGCAGCGTATTATTCGGATCCTTTTATTTCTTAAAGCAACATTATCCTGCTCTTAGCAGCATTAAATTATAGATTTTAAATAAAAGAATAAAAAAAGCCGGAACTGCTAACATCAGTTCCGGCTTTTTTTTTTAAGGATTTAGTTTTACATATCATCTTCTGATAAAGTAATAATTCCTTCCACATTGAATTTTGTATTGGGAAAATCTTCATCATTATCTTTGATCACAAGAATAATATCATTGAAGTCTTTGTCGCCACCGGGTAGCATTATATCTTCAAATGTGAGAACCAGATCTTCGCAACCATTCTCAATAAACAGAAGATGTTGCTGATTATTGTTGTTATTAAAGTTAATATTGGTATAGTGGGTGTATACCCCATCAACCATTTGTCCGTTTGCCCAACCTTGTGCAACCAGATAAAATCCTATAACAGTATTGGCAGGGAAGGGCTCATTGCCCAGTTGAACCATATCACCAGGTTCCAGACCACCACCACTGCCAACCATTGAAGCATTAGGAAACACAACATATTTCTCAAGTTCTTCGATGCTGGAAGGAGGATTATCAGCCGGATAGGCATAATAACCGAAAGTATTTTTCCAGCCTGCACCTTCCCAGATAAATTTAACATAAACCGGAGTTTCTTCTTCAACTGTTACATTAAGGGTAACGCCTTCCTCAAATAAATAAGGGTGATGGTCCCTGGCATTTTGACTTTCGGGGAACATAAGAGTGATGGCATCCATGAGTGTGGCACAAGGTTCTCCAGGGATGATATCATCAGGAATACCTTCATCAATAGTTATAGCAAGTATCTTAAGCCCACCCAGTCCACTTGCAACAAAAATGATACTGTCGCGTGACTGAACAAAGTTTGACGACCCCATGTCATTAAAAGCCATAGTACCATGCATTACCACCTGGTCATTAAGTTCTTCAATAATTTCAGCTACAGCAATACCCGACTCACCATTACCCATGAAAACCAGTGAATTGTTAAGCGATACACTGTTGGTAACATGATCCTCGTCCAATGCTCCTAATGGGGTTTCAGGTTTTGGAATATGTTGTTTAATAGTTCCATCGAGTTCCATCATCCTCACTCCCTCTTCATTAAGGGCAGCAAAGATGTAAGTTTCGTTTACAGATATTTCAGATTTGGAATATGGAGTGTTGGCTCCGCCAATGGTAAAGTTATCCGTAAAATCAGAAGAGTTCAGATTAAAAACATTAATGGCACCCGGCTGACCTGATAAGATATAAGCGTTAGAAGAGTTGGATGCCACAGAACGTGCATCAAAGATCTCTTGGGATTTAACCAGATTATAGTCGCGGTCGAGGATGGTGATTCCCCCATTATCTCCGGAGGTAACAAAAATATTTAAATCGCTCACCTGGATTCCATTGGCCGAATATGAAGGAATATCCATAATAACATCCACTGCAGAAATCTGCATCTGGCTATTTAGCGATATCACCTGTAAAAAAGCAGGATCTTTAAACTGAAAATGATAATAGTCTTTGGTGGCTCCTGCAATAAAAAGCTTTCCATCAGCATAATCAATGGAATTGATATCAGCAGTTGGAAATATAGCCTGGGAAATTATTACCGGTTGCGAAATATTGCTAACGTCAAATACCTCAACTGCACCAGCATATTCATCGCCTCTGAGGTTATACGACACAAAAGCATAATTATCTTTAATTGCTACATGTGTAGCCATCAGGGTTTTATTCTGAAAAACAGGAGGATCAACATCAGCCTTTAATTTAAATGCGAAGTTTCCGGTATAATCAACTTCATCATCATCACTTTTGGTCGTGTAAAGATAGTTTCTGTCAATTGGCACCAATTCGTTGCGAAACTGTACACGATTATTGAGCTGCGAGATATCATTGTTAATGATCATATTTCCGGTATCCACCGGATCAATGGGGTCTTTATAGCCATCGTCCTTTGAACAGCTCACCTGAAAAACTACCAAAAACAAAGAAAAAAATAATGGTAATAGTCGGATGTGTTTCATAGTAAATTGTTTTACGATAGTTTAGCAGTTAGGGTTATAGTTAATGTAAATAATCATACAACAAAGCTAAAGCAAAGTAACGTATAAAAAACAAGTAAAACAACCTGAAAATGACAGGTGATATCTACGGGATGAAAATAAATGTAGCTTAAACGGCGAAATTATCCTTTTACCACTGCGAGTGGGGTGAGCTCAACGAGGATTTCCACAAGATCTTCCTGATTTCTCATGACCAGGTTAATATCTTTATAAGCACTGGCTGCTTCATCCAGGTCTCTGACAGAGCGGACTGCATGAATGATTCCCTTTTCATTAAGCTTTCTGATTTCTTCTTTCAGGTTAAGAGAGCGTTGAGCTTGCTTGCGGCCCATAACCCGACCGGCACCATGTGAGCAGCTGTAAAAGCTTTCAGGATTTCCCTTGCCTTTAACGATATAACTGTGAGTTCCCTGACTACCAGGGATAATACCCACTGTTCCTTCTTCTGCAAGAGTAGCTCCTTTGCGGTGAACTATGACCTCCTTGCCAAAATGCTTCTCCTTTGCTGCATAATTGTGAGCAATGTTTATCATGGGAAGAGCATTGAATTCAGATTTAAAATGATCTAAAAAAATATCTATTGTTCGATCCATCATCAGCTTTCTGTTGGCAAGGGCAAAATCAACACAATATTGCATTTCTTTAATATACTCCCGGCTTTCCCGGGTATCAAGCGGCAAATAAGCCAGCTGGGCAGAACGGGGAACAGGGCTTTTCCATTGCTCGTTAAGCTTAACAGCCAAACGGTTATAATGGTCGGCAACCTGTTTGCCTATATTACGACTTCCCGAATGGATCATAATCCAGATCTTACCATCATTTCCTTTCTGTATTTCAATAAAATGATTTCCACCTCCCAGAGTTCCTACCTGATATCTGGCACTTTCATATTCGCGTGATACGATTTCCATGCTGTAAGGATCTTTATTGGCTGGCATATGTTTTTCGT
The DNA here is from genome assembly GCA_007129355.1 of Bacteroidales bacterium. Lineage (GTDB taxonomy): Bacteria > Bacteroidota > Bacteroidia > Bacteroidales > UBA7960 > SKVR01. The sequence continues at coordinate 14,086 of SKVR01000289.1, forward strand.
CCTGTATGGTTTTATGATGTTTAAATCCAAGGGGAGTAACATCACGGATATCGGCCATTACATTTTTCAGCTGTGAATGAGAAATATGCTCCAGAGAAGTTTTTACAGCACACATACCGCAACCGATATCAACGCCTACAGCATTGGGAATTATTATGTCATCCAATGCCAAAACTCCCCCAATGGGCATACCAAAGCCTTGATGACAATCAGGCATAAGGGCAACATGTTTAAATGCAAAAGGAAGATTGGCAAGATTTTTTGCCTGCTGCAGGGCGCCTTCTTCCAAATCATCAAGCCAGATTTTTATGGGAAGCCGTTCGGTGGTAATTTGTCTGATCATAATTCCCGGTCTTTTATAATTATAACACAGGAAAGACTCAGTGGTTTATATGCGTGTAATAATCTTCTTATAATCGTTTACAAGGTCCATTGAAGATGTTGTATTTTGCACCAGGATTCCTTCCTTTTCAGGAATAATGGTAGGAGTGAAATTCCAAACAACTGAAATTCCGGCTTGTTTAACCTGCTCAACAGCCTCCATAGCATTCTCGGGTGTAGTAGCAATCATTGCCATCTTCAGGTGCATCTGTCTGACGTAGCTTTCGAGCTTTTCCATACTCAGCACTTTGATACCAGAAATAATTTTCCCCACTTTTTCAGGATCAATATCAAAAGCTGCTACGATTTTTATTCCACTGCCTGCAATGGTTTCGTTTTTCAGTAAAGAGATTCCCAGTTTGCCTATTCCTACCAGCAAGGCTTCCTTGAATTCCTTTTCACCAAGCAGTTTATCAATACAATCAATCAGAGACGACACCTCAACCAGTTCATCTTCTGATCTGTTCCAGTCAGGGCAATGTGAAAAGTCTTCCAGCACAAACTGCACAGGTATTCCAAGAAATTCGCTGATAAGAGAAACAGTAAGGTTGCGTTTCTCTTTATACATCCATAAACGCAACAAAGGCTGGTAAAGACGAAACCGCTTTATGGTTTCACCGGGCAGTACATGATGATCATTTTCTTTTCCGGTCATAGATTTTTTGTTGGTCAAAAATCTTTTAAAGTTAATTGTATTCAGTGAAAAATGAAAAATTCGCTTTCCTTTAATCCTTTAAAAAACGATTCGGTTCAAAAAAATAATTTGAATTTCACCAAATAAGGGTTTTAAAAAAACCGGTAGTCGAGATTTTGAGTAATCAAGACTACCGGAAACCAAAACCAAAAACACATATGAAGAGAAGGGAATATTTGAAGTTTGTTGTTTTAACAACAACGTGAAATCGGATTTTTTGAATTTATTGCTTCAAATTACCTTTTCTTGAAAAAGAACAATATTTCCGATCTCGCTTAGTTTTTTTCAATTTGTGTGCCATAGTTTTTATATAATTGATTTAATGGCTATTAAATAATTTGCCTTATTACTCCAAACAGCCAATATTTTATTTTGTCATTTTTCATGACAGCAAGACTGTCATTATTTATTACACTGTCATTTTTTATGACACTTTA
>SKVR01000087.1 GCA_007129355.1 Bacteroidales bacterium
ACCCGCAGTGGCATTTAAAAACTTCCGTAAAGAGCCTGAAAAACATCCGCTAAATACGCCCAGCGGCAAAGTAGAGCTGTTTTCAAAAACCCTTTTTGATATGGGTAAGCCGGATACCATTCCAGCTGTTCCCAAATACATTCAGGAATGGGAAAGCCCTTTCGGGGAAGAAGCTGAACGTTTTCCGCTGCAGGCACTGGGTCATCATTACATGTCGCGGGTGCACTCCACGCACGATGGTATCGACTGGCTTGAGGAAGCTTTCCCGCAAAGGGTATTTATAAACCCCATTGATGCAGAGAAACGAGGAATAAAAGACGGCGAAGAAGTATTAATTTACAACGACAGAGGCAAAATTATGATGCCCTGCCGGCTTACGCCTAAAATCATGCCCGGAGTTGTAAACATACCCCAGGGAGCCTGGTGGAAACCCGACAAAAACGGCATCGATCGCCGGGGAAACATCAACGTGCTCACATCGCACCGCTGGACACCCCTGGCTTTCGGGAATGCGCAGCATACGATAATGGTGGAGGTGGAAGGGAGACCGAAGACTGAACAACGGAGGACGTAAAATTCGAAGCCCGAAGTACGAAATTCGAAATTCGAAATCAAAAATCCTTATTTACTTATTTTCTCACTTTCTTAATTTCTTAATTTCTTAATTTCTTATTAACTCAATAACCCAATAACCCAATAACCCAATAACCAACCATGAAACAATGGGCCTTTTATTTCGACGCATCTCAATGTTCCGGTTGTAAAACCTGCCAGGTGGCCTGTAAGGACAAGCACGACCTGCCGGTTGGTATGCGATGGCGGAATGTGTATGAAGTGGCCGGCGGTAACTGGCAGTCCAAAGGCCGTAACTGGATCTCAGGTATCAGATCGTACAATGTTTCCATGGCATGCAACCATTGCGAAGAACCCATTTGCAAGACCAAATGCCCCAACAACGCCATTTACAAAACAGAAGAGGGATTGGTTTTAATTGACGAAAAACGCTGCATGGGCTGCCAGTACTGCGCCTGGGCCTGTCCATACGGAGCATTGCATCTTGACAAATCCAGAGGCAAAATGACCAAATGCACTATGTGTGCCGATTATATTGCCGAAGGCAAGTTACCTTCATGCGTAACATCATGTCCCATGCGTGTGCTGGAAGCCGGAGAACTTAGCGAGCTGAGAAAAAAATACGGCAACAATTCCGAAAGCTTTCCCCTTCCCCCACCCCATTATACAAAACCTGCACTGGTAATAAAAAAACACCCGGGAGCCACTGCGCAGGTTAACTGGAAAATCATTAACAGAGAGGAGGTGAAAAATGCATAATATGGAATTCTCCCTTGTGCTGTTTACCCTTTTGGGGCAGTTTTCAGCCGGATTAATCATAAGCCTTCTGGTTATATGCCTTTTGCGTAAATCCAGAGCAGGAGCAGAATTAAATCGTATTATCCGCAATGGTATTTATATCGCCACTGGAACAATGATAGCGGCCATGATAATATCCTTTTTCCATCTTTCCTCACCCATTGCATCTCTTTATGCTCTTAGCAACCTTAAGTATTCCTGGCTAAGCAGGGAGATTTTAATGGTATCATTGTTTACTTTTCTGCTTTTGGCAACAAGTGCTTTACTGTATTTTGGCAAACAAAAATTGAAAAATCAGATAATCATACTGTCATTTGCTGTTGTTACAGGAATACTGATGGTTTATTCAATGGGGCGATTGTATATGATTTCTACTGTACCCGAGTGGAATACCCCATCGACTCTGATTTCATTTTTTGCAAGCACCCTTGTACTGGGTCCTGCCTTTATATTGATATTGTTTTACCGTATATCGGCCAGGCAACCGGCACAGGATATTTCCAATACCTTTGTGGCAATTATAGCTCTTGTTCTCATAGTAAATCTGATTAACCTCCTTTTTATGGGAACCGAATATTACGAAGCAAATATTGCATTTGCACCCCAAAACGATTACAACTTACAGCACGGTATTTCATGGATGTTATGGCTCTCGGGTTTAGCAATTCTTACCTGGCAAACCTATTCTCCAACAAAAAGCCACAAAAAGTTTTTAAATTACCATTTTGTAGTATTTACCTGTTTTTTCATTGCAGAAATTATTTCCAGAGTGTTATTTTATCAGAGTTTTTACAGGATTGGAATTTAGAAATTTGAATGCCCGTTGAGCGGAAATCAGCTTCGTTCCGTATTATTTTGCCTGGTGTTATATTCAATATTGGGTCATTCTGACTTCCTGCAATCAATGAAGATTCACAAAATAAACATTACCTCACCTGCCCTTCTCCATAAATGATATACTTTGAAGAAGTAAGCTCCTTAAGTCCCATTGGGCCGCGGGCATGCAGCTTTTGGGTAGAGATACCAATCTCTGCCCCGAATCCAAATTCAAACCCATCGGTAAAACGGGTAGACGCATTTACGTAAACTGCTGCGGCATCCACCTCCTGCAGGAAACGCTGGGCGTTTGAATAATTCTCAGTTACAATACACTCGGAGTGGCTCGATCCAAAGGAATTGATATGATTGATAGCTTCGTCGAGCGATGAAACAACCTTCACTGCCAGAATCAGGTCCAGGTATTCCGTTGACCAGTCTTTCTCAGTGGCAGGGACTGCGAAAGGTACAAGTTTTTGAACCGTTTCATCGCCCCTGATCTCCACATTAAGATTTTTGAGTTCGGTGCAAAGAGCAGGGAGTACCTTATCTGCTAATGATTTGTGAACCAGCAAGGATTCCATGGCATTACAAACCCCCGGCCTGTGAGTTTTTGCATTGACAGCAATCTTTTGGGCCATTTCAAGATCAGCCGATTCATCTAAAAAGGTATGGCAGTTTCCCACACCGGTTTCAAGTACGGGCACACTGCTATTTTCCACCACGGTTTGTATCAATCCTGCTCCTCCACGAGGAATAAGTACATCAAGATATTTGTTAAGCTTCATCATTGCCACGGCACTATCGCGAGATGTATCTTCCACAAGCTGGATGGCATCAACCGGGACACCCTTGCTGCGAAGCGCATCCTGGATAACTTTTACAATCGCTTTGTTTGAATTGATGGCCTCTTTACCCCCTCTGAGAATGACTGCATTCCCTGTTTTCAGGCACAAAGCAAAAGCATCGGCTGTAACATTGGGGCGTGCTTCATAAATAATCCCGATTACCCCGAGTGGAACCCTGACCTGGCCTATCTGCAATCCGTTGGGCCTTTTCTTCATGTATAATACCTCCCCTATCGGATCATCCAGCCGGGCAACCTGTTCGAGCCCTTCGGCCATCGATTCTATCCGGGCCATATTCAAACGAAGCCGATCAAGCAAAGCACCCGTTATATTATTTGCATTGGCTGCTTCAATATCCTTCTGGTTCTCTTCCAGAATATAATCTGCTTTTTCAATCAACAAGTCAGCGGTCTGCTGAAGTGCCATGTTTTTTTGTTGGGTAGAAAGCCGGGAAAGTAAGCGGGCAGCTTTTTGGGCATTGATGCCTTTTTGATTCAATTCATTCATATACATTATATTTAAAAAAATTTCTTACTACTTTAATCATTTATTCCTGCTTTCCGGATTCATTTATTTACAATGAAATCCGTATAAAAGTATCAATCATAAGATGTTTATACTATTTTGGTTCCTACGGTTTTTTTGCTCCAGTAAAATAAAGTCCCTGTTGGTTTTCCCGCTATTATTTCATTGAGTATTTCAGGGTTTGCTCCATTGGTAATGGACACCGGTATCCCGGCTTCCCTGCAAACCCTTGCAGCTGAAATTTTTGTGATCATACCCCCGGTTCCAAAGTTACTATTACTTCCCCTTGCAGTTTTTTCCAGCGTGCCGTTCAGTTCGGTAATCAGCGGAATAATGGTCGCTGCAGGGTCAACTTTTGGGTCTGCTGAATACAGGCCATCAATATCCGACATTAGGATTAGCAGGTCAGCTTTCACCAGGCTGGCCACATATGCCGATAGTGTATCATTATCGCCAAAAACAATTTCATCGGTAGCAACCGTATCATTCTCATTGATTAACGGGATTACATTCATCTGCATTAGTGCTTCGAGGGTATTGGAGGCATTGTTTCTTCTTTCGGATACAGTAACAATATCCCTGGTGAGTAAAACCTGTGCAACAAGTTGGTTTCTCGATTCAAACAGCTTTTGGTAAACCTTCATCAGATCGGCCTGACCCACAGCTGCGAGAGCCTGCTTTTCTGCCAGATCGGTGGGTTTAGAGCTAAGCCCTAGTTTTCCTGCGCCAACGGCAATTGCCCCTGACGATACCAAAATGATCTTTTTCCCCTTTTTCTGCAAACCGGTTAATACCCCCGCCAGATTGTCGATCCGTTGAAAGTTCAGTTTGCCATTGGGATAACTCAGGGTTGAAGTGCCAACTTTAACCACAATGGTTTCGCTCGATTTAATTTTATTCCAGTAATTTTTTAATAACATTTTTACAGAGTTAGGATAATGTAAGTACCTGAGGAAATCCACTTATCATTGGC
>SKVR01000002.1 GCA_007129355.1 Bacteroidales bacterium
ATATTGAAGGTTTAAGCAAACTTCAGGATAAGGATGAACTGATCAGGCTTATTGAAAAGATCAGCAAAGCCAACGAGGCAAAACCTTCAAGGAAACCGGTTCTGCTCAAAATAGCACCCGACCTTAATGAGGCACAACTTGATGATGTGCTTTTTGTTGTAAACCAAACAGGTATAGATGGAATAATTGCCACCAATACCACAACCACACGCGATAATCTTACCACCGGCAAAGATGAGATTGAGATAATAGGGAAAGGCGGACTCAGTGGCAAACCCCTTCGCCATAAATCTACTGAAACCATCAGGTATCTGGTTCAGAAATCCGGTGGCAAAATACCCATTATCGGTGTAGGAGGAATTATGAGCCCTGAAGATGCTCTTGAAAAAATCAAAGCTGGTGCCAGTCTTGTTCAGATTTATACCGGGTTTATTTATAACGGACCTTCATTACCCAGAAAAATAAACGAAGAATTGTTAAAAGCATCGTAGCTGATTTTACAGCTTCCCCACTTTTTCCTATCTTTAAAAATCATTAACACAGACATTGTCAAACAATTGCCGGTCTTCTTTGTCGTTCTTATGAAGAAAATGTGCCATATAAAAATATTTTTCGCAATCATTCTTCTGGTTTTTTTGCCGGGGTTAAGTGCCTCGGGAAAATCCTCCGGAACTGAAGAAAATGCTACCGGTGGTTTTGAATTTAATACATCCAGAAGATCCATAAACATTCCGGCCAGAATTAGTAATAATCTTGTGGTTATTCCCATCAGAATCAATGATTCTCCTCCTCTGAATTTTATACTTGATACCGGCGTTAATACAACGATTCTCATTGAACCTATGATTGCACAGGTGTTTGAATTTCCAATAGAAGAGGTAGTTTATATACTGGGCCTGGGAAATGAAGGAATAATAGAAGCTGGAATGGCGAAAGGCCTGACTTTTACCATGAGAGGCATAACCGGTGAAAACATGAATTTGATCGTTATTCCTGATGGAATACTATCATTTTCTGAATTTTTCGGATTTCCTGTACATGGTATAATTGGCAATGACCTTTTTAAACAGTTTCCGGTACGAATTAACTACCGGACAAATACCGTAAGGGTTTATCGCAAACCAACGTATCCTGTAAGAAGAAGAAGTCAAATAATTCCACTGGAAATAGAGAATAACAAACCTTACGTTTGGGTTAAAATTGAAGGCGATGAAGAGGGGAAAACCGATTCACTCCGGCTATTGGTAGATATGGGAGCTACTAATCCTGTTTTTCTTAACCATTCTTTCAAATACCTTACTGAAACCCGTATTCCTTCATTTCTTGGGAAAGGAATAAGTGGTGAGCTGGAAGGCGAGATGGGAAGGCTTCGAAAACTGGAAATTGGTGAATTCAGGATAGAAGAACCCCTGGCAGCTTATCCGCAAGACGACTTTCTTTCGGCTGCAAGTTTTAATATTCAGTGGGAAGGTATTCTGGGAGCCGGAATATTGAGCCGTTTTCATGTAATCCTCGATTATCAGTCGCAGAAACTCATTTTAAGGAAAAACAGAAATTTTGGCAGAGAATTTCATTCTAACCTCAGCGGTATGGATATCATTGCCGAGGGGCTTAGGTTTAATGAATACAAAGTAAATCATGTCCGTGAAAATTCTGTGGCATTTGAAGCAGGAATTCTCCCCGGAGACAGGATTATTTCCATAAACAGGTCAGAGGTAACCAGAATGAATATCGACGAGATTGTTGGTATATTCAATCAATCTCCCGGAACCCTGCTTCAGATTCAGATCATCAGGGATGAAATGATATTGCAAAAAAACATCCGTCTCCGCGAAGATATCTGATCAGTTGTCTCTTCCCCGAAAAAGTAGTTTTCTGTCTCTTTCTGCCGCTTTCTGAGCCCAGTCCATGGGAATAATTTGCCAGTTATTACCGGGTCTGGGATCTATGCTTCTATACCTTTGAAGGTATGAAGCAATATGGCTTCGCAAGTCGTTATCAGAAACCCAGGTTATCCTGCTTTCCAGCAGAGCATGTTCAATTCGTGCACCTTCTGTAATATGCCCTCCCCCTCCGCTTCCACGATAGGAGTTAATGGCAACACTGTACTTATTTTCAATTTCAAACTGACTTCCTTCAGTCATTGAATTTATGGTAATACGCTCTCCGGGCTTTTTTGAAACATCAACAGTATAGTTTATTCCTGCTGCAGAATCAAAATTATAAAATGCATTGGCAAGCCGTATGGTTTCATAAACAGATTGGCGACCAGCAGAAGCATCTCTTAAAAGCAGAAGGTGATCATCAGGACCTTTCATAGTGTTGAGCCATAAACCATATGAGTATTCAAGGAAGTTTTTGATTTCTTCTCCTGTAAGTTCCATTTTATAGAGATAGTTTTCAAAAGGATAGAGATTAAACATATCTCTCATATAAACTGTTCCGGCACTCAGGGTGGCATCAAAAGAAAGTGGTGCTGCAAATGAAATATCTGCATCGGTAAGTTCAAGCTGGATCTGATGAATAAAGTCTGTAAATGCCGAATTTCCCCAGTAACTGTCGCGGGAGCGCAAATCATTTTGTAAATGTGTAATAGGTTGGTTTACAAACTCCCTCACTTCGCGCATCTCCGATGCAAATTCTGCCATAAACACCGTACAGGGTTCATATTGTGCCATTTCTACTATTTCTGCATCCTTCCGCAAAAGTGTAAACCCTCCTTTTTCTGATTTTTCAAGATAAAGGTCAACCACGGCAGCAGACCTTCCGAATGACTGCCCGGCAATCATCAATACTTCATCTCCGCTTGTGTTGGAAAAAATTATGTTTCTCACTCTGTGGTCATGTGCAGTAAAAATAATATCAAACCCCGGCACATATTTGCCAATATAGTGTGCAGCATTTTCAAGATAAATATCATCACCGGCATACTCAATATCGGGTCCGGCACCACTGTGAAACAAACCAACTACCACATCAGGCTTTTCATTTTCAATAATATGATCCATCCAATAGGTTGCTGCAGAATACATACTTATAAATTCAAGACCCTCCCAGAGCTTTCGGGGCAACCAGTTAGGAACTGAAGGTGTTACAAGTCCTATAACAGCAATTCTTACTCCTGACCTTTCCAGAATCGTATAGGGTTCAAAAAAAGGCATTCCTGTTCTGATATGCAGAATATTGGCACCCAGCCAGGGAAAATCGAACTGATACTTCAGGGTATTATAAACTTCCCAGCCTGCTTCAATATCATGATTACCCACACTGGCTGCATCAAATCCTACATAGTTCATAACCCTGGCAAAAAACAGCTCTTCACCATCTGCAATATAATTAAAATAATACCCTGCAGGCTGACCTTGAAGAAGATCGCCGTTATCGAGCAAAACAACATTATCTCCCAATAATGCTCTTTGTTCATCAACATAGGTTTTAACGCGTGCCAGACTTCCATCCAAAGGCCTGTCGTTAACAAAATCATGCGGGAAAATGGTAGCGTGTAAATCTGCCAGACTTACCAGTTTAATTTTTACATTCTGACCTTTTGCAATAACTACTGCAAATGCTAAAAACAAAAAGGCTAAAAGCCTTACATTTCCTGACTTTACCATAACTATATATTTGATTTCAATTAATTCTATTCCTTCTAATCATAAGTTGACCCACTCAATCTCAATCTTAATCTCAGCCTTAACCCTAACCTAAAAGGCATTGGTCCTACCATTAAAATAAAAAACGGTATTTGCAAAACTACAAATACCGTTTAATAAAATCATTATCAGGTAGAGAAAATTACTGTCCAAGATAGGCTTTCAATAATTTACTTCTTGATGTGTGCTTAAGTCTTCTTATTGCCTTTTCTTTAATTTGGCGCACACGTTCGCGGGTCAGGTCAAATTTTGCTCCTATTTCGTCAAGTGTAAGACCGTGGTTCATTCCTATGCCGAAATACAGGTTAATTACATCCCTTTCTTTCTCTGTAAGTGTTGCAAGTGATCTTTGTATCTCCCTGGCCAGAGATTCATGAATAAGGCTTGAGTCGGCATTGGGTGAATCCTGATTGATGTAAACATCAAGCAGACTGGCATCTTCACCTTGTACAAGAGGAGCATCAACTGACACATGATGAGTGGAAATACGGTAAGATTCGGTAATCTTATCTTCGTTGATTTCCAATGAATCAGCAAGTTCTTCAGTAGAGGGCGGACGTTCAAATTTTTGTTCGAGGCGTGAAGCTTCTTTCTTGATTTTGTTAAGCGAACCAACCTGGTTCAAAGGAAGCCTGACAATTCTTGACTGTTCGGCCAGGGCCTGAAGAATAGACTGACGAATCCACCACACCGCGTACGAGATAAATTTAAAACCACGGGTTTCGTCAAACCTTTTGGCGGCTTTTATCAAGCCCAGGTTTCCTTCGTTGATAAGATCAGGAAGGCTCAAACCCTGGTTTTGGTATTGTTTTGCAACGGACACTACGAAACGCAGGTTGGCCTTGGTTAGTTTTTCAAGGGCAGCCTGGTCACCTTGCTTGATCCGCTGGGCAAGCTGAACTTCCTCTTCGGCAGTAATAAGGGGTACCTTACCAATTTCCTGAAGATACTTATCCAACGAAGCAGTGTCACGATTGGTAATAGATTTTGAAATCTTTAATTGTCTCATAGTTTAAATTAAAGTTTTATAATTAGGGGTAGTGGAATGTAGTCGGTTTTTTTATGCAGAAAAACTATCAAAATTACTAAAATTTCACCAGATAGCAATGATAATTAACTCAAATTATTTAACAGAACATCCATCCTCGCGCATAATCGTAAGTTTTTACAAACGGATAACGTGCAAGGATGGAGATAAAACGTTTTTTAAATATTTATCACCGGTTACAATCCCACACCATAATATGCCCGGGTTCCATTGGGATAAACTCCTTCCAGGAGAATTCCGCCGCTTTTACCGGCGAGCATTGAAACCAATTCTCGTGCATTGGGCACAGACTGCCGGTCAACATGTGTTATGATAAACCCTTCGCGGATACCGGCACTTGAAAGTTTGCCACTCGACAATGATGCTACTCTAACACCACTTTCAATCCGAAGTCGGTTCAGCTCTTGTTCAGTTGCATCTTCCAGGGTTGCACCCAGTAATTCAACCACATCCTTTTCTCCTCTTTGCACAATGGATGTATCGCCATGAATATTTTTAAGAACGGTTTTTCCCTCCATTTTACGGCCATCGCGGTTAAATGTTACAGTAACTTCATCGCCCGGGCGCTTACGACCAATGGTTTCAAGCAAATCGGCAGTTGTGTTTATTTGCCTGTTATCAATGGCAACAATTACATCTCCCGGTTTCAGGCCTGCACTCTCACCGGCACCACCTTCATTAACTGCGCCAACATAAACACCACGATTTACCTTCAGGTTTTGCTCTCTTACCCTTGCAGGAGTTACATCATCAATGTTGATGTTGAGAAAACCTCGTTGAACCTCGCCATGTTCCATAAGATCCATGGTAACCTTCTTTGCAATATTGGATGGAATGGCAAAAGAATAACCGGCAAAGGAACCTGTTGTTGATGCAATTGCAGCATTGATTCCGATGAGTTCGCCGTTGGTATTAACCAGCGCTCCGCCGGAATTACCACGGTTAACTGCTGCATCTGTCTGGATAAATGATTCAATAGCCGTACCGCCGCCCAGAATATTTATCTGACGGCCTTTGGCACTTACAATACCAGCTGTTACTGTTGATGTCAGGTTAAACGGGTTACCTACTGCAAGTGCCCATTCACCAACTTTCACTTTATCAGAATCACCAAAAACTGCAAAGGGTAGATCTTCTCCCTCAATTTTTAAAAGAGCAAGATCAGTTGTAGGATCCGTACCCACAATGGTAGCTTCAAAAACCTGGTTATCATTAAGGGTCACTTCAACCAGCATAGCGTCCTGAACCACATGATTATTGGTTATAACATAACCATCATTGCTAAGGATTACCCCGCTACCGCTACCCTGCACACGCCTGTCGGGTGTCCGGCGTTGGCGAGGCCCGAAAAACTCGCGAAACATGTCACCACCAAAAAATTCATCATAAATACTGCTGGGTCTTTCAAACTCAGCACGGATATGAACTACTGTGTTTACGGTCATTTCTGCAACTACAGTAAAGTCGGGTAAGTGAGTTGGAACATTCGAGAGGTAATGGGTAAATGCTGATGGTACAGACATTTTATCACCGCTACCCTGCATCCTGTAAATTTGCTGCTCAGGAGTAGGAAAAAAATATCTTTGAATAAACAGCGCTGATAATCCACCGATCATAGCCACCAATAGCATTAAAAGAAACTTCTTCATATCTGTAAGATTTAATAATTAATAATATCAGAGTCTTTGGTATTATTTTAATTTTAAAATGTCGGTAATGATTTTCATACCCGGATACTTTCTACAAATTATATACCTATTTAAGCCCCTGTTTGTTCATAAGTATAGCTGAAATATTTTTCGTTTTGTCTTTTAACGCGCTCTAAGCCAGTTAATTTTTGCTTTGCTGTTAAAAATAGTTAACCTTTAACAATATTTCCAAAAGCCCTATAATATTGCTTTGGATAAGTTTTTCTAAAAGGAATAAGTGATTGTGTTAATCTAAAAATCTCAATGTATCGGTAAATCCTGTAGTATTTTACGTTGGGTATTTTTGTAAATTTGTAAGTAGTTAAACCCCTGAACTATTCTTAAATGCAAGGTCGGAATAAACAAAGAAAAAATGATTTCGGAGCCATTCATCTCTTCCTGGGGTTACTGCTGGGTTTCTTTTTGGGCAGCACTGTGGTTTATCTGCAATTCAACCGACAAAATGACAGAATAATTAAAGAAGTTACAGAAAAGATTATTGCCATTTTTTCAGATAATTCATCCGATACCAGGCCGGCGGCTCCCCATGAAAGTAAGATTGACGAATCTGCAGATGATAATTCAGAATCTTCAAAATCAGGCTCTCATAACTTATCGGCCAATGCAATTACCGGGTTCAATGAGCACGAAATCTATTCTCTTGCCCGCGACAAATTGATCCATAGCCGTTTAGTCAGCCTTTCTTTACCGAATAATTCAAAATCTGAATCGGGAAGAATGCTTGACTCATTAATAGGTAATACAACGTCCACATCCAGGGAGCAGGTTTTTTATGTTGAATTTTGGGAATCGCCTCTTAATTCTGTGGGATATAAAATGAGTAAAACAAGAATTGTATTTTATGGAATCAAGATCTATGAGCTGGCTGAAATTAATCACCATCGGGAAAAATTCTATCTGCGATACATGAATGAACTTTATCCACTTGAATTTACCAATACTTTCAAACCACTCATTCCGCAAAGTACTACTATTCCTTTTGAAGAAATCCAGGAATTATGAAAATATCCTTCCATAAATACCATGGTGCCGGAAATGATTTCATTATCATTGATGATCGCCTTGCCAGTAAAATTAGCTCAATTGAAAAAAACCACCAGATTATTGCGGATATATGTAACAGAAGATTCGGAATTGGAGCTGACGGACTTATGCTATTGCGTAATCATCCTGAATACGATTTCAGAATGATTTACTTCAACAGCAATGGGTATGAAGGAAGTATGTGCGGAAACGGTGGAAGATGCATGGCAGCATTTGCTTTCCACAATAAAATTATCAGAGAAAAAACACTTTTTATGGCCAGTGATGGATTACATCATGCCGAAATAAATTCGTATGATGGTAATACTGTTTCTGTTTCTCTGGGAATGAATGATGTTAAAGAATTAAAGGAGATGGAAAATGGACTCTTTCTTGACACCGGATCTCCTCACCTGGTAAAATTTGTCAGTAACCTTGAAGAAACAGATGTTTATACCGAGGGCCGAAAAATAAGATTTTCGGATGCTTTTACCCCCCAGGGAACCAATGTTAATTTTGCTGAAATAATTGAAAATACTATACATATCCGTACCTATGAACGTGGTGTTGAAGACGAAACACTAGCCTGTGGCACCGGAATTACCGCTACTGCTATTGCAGCGCACTACAAAGGATTTATTGAACAAAATGAAAATGATGTTACCCTGGTAGCCAAAGGCGGCACATTAAATGTAAGTTTCTCGCCAAATCCTCAAAGGTACAGAAACATCATTTTAACAGGACCGGCAGTAAAAGTTTTTACCGGCGAAATTGAGATCTGACAGAGCCTGTAAAATTGCAATATTGAAATGAAACGGATTAATTAATATTCAAAACCGGAAAACGAATGAAACCATTACAGGGAAAAAATCTTAAGCTCAGGGCCATGGAGCCCGAAGATATCGACACCATATATGAGTGGGAAAATGATCCTGAAACATGGATTTACAGCAATACTATTACACCGTATTCGCGTTTTCATCTTGAACAATATGTTATCAATTCGCATTGTGATATTTATACTGACAAGCAGTTGAGACTTATGATTGTTGATGCTCAGGGTAAAACAGCCGGATGTGTTGATCTTTTTGAATTCGATGGCAAAAACAGAAGAGCCGGAATCGGTATCCTGATAGCAAAAGATTTTCGAAAAAAAGGTTACGCATCTGAAACAATTGATATTGTCATACAATATGCTCGAAATATATTGAACTTGCATCAGTTGTATTGCAACATATCAGAGAACAATAAAGTAAGTCTTGAACTGTTTAAAAATAAGGGATTCATCCAAACAGGAACCAAAAAGCAATGGATTGTTAGCGAGAATACCTGGATCGATGAATCAATGTTTCAGTTGATTTTTGAATCATAAGTTAAATATCATAATGACCCGCAAACCAAGAAAAAAAAACAGGAAAACTCCATTCTGGCTTAAAGTAGTGATTTCCATATTTGCGATTCTGATCATTTCCGGCGGTATTGCAGCATATCGTCTGTATCATGCCATTTATGAGCCCAATATCTTTCTGGGTGAAAGAAGAACTACCCATATTTATATTCCCACCGGGAGTAATTTCAACGACGTTAAGGCCATTCTTTATAAAAATGGGATGATCGTAAATACCAATACTTTTGAGTGGCTTGCCGAAAAGAAGAACTACCGGAATCATATCCATCCCGGGAGATACCTTATTCACGAGGAGATGGGCAACAACGAGCTTATTAACCTGTTGCGTTCCGGAAATCAGGATCCTGTAAGGGTTACCTTTAACAACATCAGGCTCAAAGAAGAACTGGCAGGGAATATTGCCCGCCAGATTGAAGCTGATTCTCTTTCTATTATTAAAATGCTTAACCAACCTGATGTTCTCAAAAAATATAACTTAACGCCGGAAACAACTAAGCTCCTCTTCATTCCTAATACTTATGAGTTTTTCTGGAATACTTCGGCTGAGCAGTTGATTGAAAGGATGCACCGCGAATACGATACCTTCTGGAATAAGGAACGATTGAGAAAAGCAGAAAATATTAATCTTACTCCATTGCAGGTGGGTACACTTGCATCAATAGTGCAGGCAGAAACATCAAGGCCTGATGAGTATTCAAAAGTTGCCGGTGTTTATATCAACAGGCTGAAGCAAAATATGCCTCTCCAGGCCGACCCTACCGTTATTTATGCCGTAGGTGATTTTTCTATCCGCAGGGTACTCAATCGCCATCTGGAAATTGATTCGCCTTACAATACTTATAAACATGCGGGCTTACCTCCCGGTCCTATTACTCTGCCCGATCCCAGGGTGGTTGATGGTGTGCTTAATTATCAGCAACATGAATATCTTTTTTTCTGTGCAAGAGATGATTTCTCGGGTTATCATGCCTTTGCCAGAACTTATTCACAGCACCTTACCAATGCGCGTAGGTATCAGAATGCACTGAACCAAAGAAGAATCATGCGATAGTATTTCGCCAACTTCAATTTATCTTCTTATTTTTGCTTTTGTTTTCGGTTGAATCTATTTTCAGACCCCAAAATTTTATATCATGAAAATTAAGTTCGGAACAGACGGCTGGCGGGCAGTAATAGCCAAAGAATTTACAGTAGAAAACGTAGCCAGGGTTAGCGATGCAGTAGCAAAATGGCTTTTGCAGAAAAAGGAAAACCCTGCAGTAATAATTGGGCATGATTGCCGCTTTGCAGGTGAACTTTTCACTGAAATCGTTGCCAAAGTAATGGCTGTCAACAACATTAAAGTATTCATGGCCGATGGTTTTGTTTCTACTCCCATGATCTCTCTGGGTGTTTTGAAATATGAATGCGATCTGGGTATTGTGATTACCGCAAGTCATAACCCACCCGAATACAACGGTTACAAACTCAAAGGATCCTACGGTGGTCCACTTATGGAAAAAGAAATCCATGAAGTTGAAGATCTTATTCCTGAAAAATTTAACATAGACCTTGATGAAATCAAGATAGAAGACCTTGTAAAAAAGGGCATTCTTGAAATAACTGACCTTGAAACATACTACTGCAACTACCTGGAAGAGAAATTTGATCTGGATGCTATAAGAAACTCTAATCTGGAGTTTGCTTTTGATGCCATGTATGGCTCCGGTCAGAACGTAATGCGCAGGCTTTTCCCCGATATAACGCTGTTGCATTGCGAAAGGCAGCCTTTGTTCGACGGAATTCCACCCGAGCCCCTGCACCGAAATTTGCTGGAGTTCTCTGAAATGATAAAACTGGCAGAAAACATTGATTGCGGACTTGCCGTTGATGGTGATGCCGACAGAATTGCACTTTACGATCATGAAGGCAACTATGTTGATTCGCACCACACCATGCTTTTGCTTATACATTATCTCTATAAGTACCGGCAACAAACCGGAAAAATAGCAACAGGCTTCTCATCCACAGTAAAAATCAATAAACTTTGTAAAGAGTATAATCTCCCTCTTGAAATTGTAAAAATCGGATTCAAGCACATTTGCGAGCTCATGCTTACAGAAGATATCCTAATGGGTGGTGAGGAGTCCGGTGGTATTGCCGTTTCCGGACATATCCCGGAAAGAGATGGAATCTACAATGGTATTATTATCTGGGAAGCCATGGTGAAAACCGGGAAATCTTTGCGTGGACTCATTCAGGAGATTTATGATATTACCGGTGCGTTTGCCTTCGAAAGACGTGATTTGAAAATCCCACAGGAAGATAAAGAACGCATCGTAGAGAATTGTGAAAAAAACGTTTATCAATCTTTCGGTCCGTATAAAGTAGAAAGAGTGGAAACCCTTGATGGCTTCAAGTACTACTTCAATGACCACGAATGGCTCATGATAAGACCATCAGGCACAGAACCGGTACTCAGAACCTATTCTGAATCTTCCAACCAGGAAAAAGCCTTTGAAATCCTGCAGTATGGATACGATACTATCATGAAAAAATGATTTTTCCAGGACCCTTCATATCCCGGAATTTTTCAAAAAGACACCCTTTCTTTTGTTCTGTGTTAAAGTATGGCAACTTTTCAATGATTCTACTTTTGGCTTTATTGGTGTTTATTCCAAAGATGGTTTACCCCCGTTCTGCATTATCGGATGATGAACTTACCCCGGAGAAATCATATAATTCACAGCGACTGAATTGGGTTACGGGAGCGCATATTGCAGGATTCACAGGAAGTATGCTTCTTTTAAATGAAGCATGGTACAAAGACCATCCACGCTCTTCTTTTCATTTTCATGATGACCTGTTTGATTGGAAACAAATGGATAAAGGCGGTCATATTCTTTCCGGCTATCATTTTAGCAGATTCAGCCATTACAGTTTCAGATGGGCGGGGCTTAATAATCGTCAAAGTGCCTTATTGGGAAGTATTTCAGGAAATATATTTCTTGCAACTATAGAAGTTCTGGATGGCTTTTCTGAAAGCTGGGGTGCATCATGGAGCGACATGGCAGCAAATCTTGCAGGCTCTGCAAGCTTTTACTTTCAGCAAATTTACTGGCAGGAACAAAAGATCACATGGAAATACTCCTTTTCAAACAGCGGATTAGAGCAATACCGCCCTGATCTGCTGGGGTCAAACCTGGCTGAAAACATGCTCAAAGATTATAACGGAATCACATACTGGCTTTCCTTCAACATGCATTCATTACTGGGCAAACCGGAAAACCTACCACCCTGGCTAAACATTTCTGCCGGTTATAGCGCTAATGGCATGCTGGGAAGCATTTCCAATCCGGCAACACACTACGGAGAACCTCTGCCCCACTTTGAAAGATACAGAAGTTTTTATTTGGCTCCCGATATTGATTATTCCAGAATTCGGGTGAATTCAGAAATCCTGCAGTCCATATTCACTACTTTGAATTTCATTAAGTTCCCAGCCCCTACCCTTGAATATAATCGTTTGCACGGAGTGCGATTTCATTGGGTGTTTTTTTAGCCGTTATTATTTATTAGTCCCGGGTTTATTATCCTTTATAATATTTTAATTGTATTCAATGGACTTATTAGTTAAATTTGTATATATCAAACCATTACTGAAGCTAAATTTAAGAAGCATATGAGCAGAGAAACAGAGAAGCAGCAAAGAGAAAAATGGCATTCCATGAATTCCGAAGATGTTCTAAAAAAAATGGAAAGTCATATTGATGATGGATTAACCGAAAAGGAGGCAAAAGACCGGCTCGAAAAGTATGGAAAAAATGAAATTCCGAAAGGAAAAAAAAGAACCTGGTGGATGCGACTCCTTTCGCAATTTCACAATGTCCTTATTTATGTGCTGATAGCTGCCGCTATTATTACGGCACTTATGGATCACTGGATTGATACATGGGTCATTCTTGCAGTAGTTATTGTTAATGCTCTTATAGGATTTATTCAGGAAGGTAAAGCCGAGCAGGCACTGGAAAGTATCCGCGAAATGCTCTCGCTTGAAGCTGTGGTTTTAAGAGATGGAAAGAAAAAAACCATCGATGCAGAGGAGCTGGTGCCCGGAGATATTGTGCAGCTCAAGTCGGGCGATAAAATCCCGGCCGATATACGCCTGGTAAAATCCAAAGACCTCAGAGTAGAAGAATCTCCCCTTACGGGAGAATCCACTTCAGTTGATAAGACCGTTGACCCTTCAGATGATGATGCCGTTATTGGTGATCAGACATCCATAGCTTTTTCGGGTACCGTCATTAATTACGGTAAAGCAACCGGCGTTGTGATTGCCACCGGAGCATATACAGAGATCGGCAAAATAAATGAGATGATCTCTAATGTGGAAAAAATAACCACGCCCCTTTTGCAACAGATAGAGAAGTTTGGAAAGTGGCTTTCCTTTGCAATCTTAGGACTTACTGCAGTATTTTTTGCTTTTGGATATTTCTTCAGGCAGGATTATTACACCATCGATGAATTACTGCTTGCTGCAATTGGGCTTATTGTGGCGTCAATACCCGAAGGTTTACCTGCTATTATGACCATTACTCTGGCCATTGGTGTGCAGCGCATGGCAGCACGCAACGCCATTATCAGGAGACTGCCATCTGTTGAAACGCTTGGTGCCGTAAATGTTATATGCTCCGATAAAACAGGTACCCTTACACGCAATGAAATGACAGCAAAGTCAGTTGTTACTGCTGAAAAGCTCTATAAGGTTGAGGGAACAGGTTACAAACCTGAAGGAAAAATCTTTTATGACGACAAGGTAGTAGACCCTGAAAAAGATAAAGTTCTTTTGCAGCTGCTTCAGACCATCAGAACCAGTAATAACTCCGAAATAGAAGAAGGTGATAATGGCAACTGGAAGCTTACGGGAACTCCAACAGAAGGTGCGCTGTTAACCCTGAGTTACAAAGCAGGGCTTCAGGATTTTAAACCAGAAAGAATTGATTCCATCCCCTTTGAATCGGACCATAAATACATGGCTACCCTGAGCAAAGTGGAAGATGATGTTTATGTATTTATGACCGGAGCACCCGAAAGAGTTATTGAAATGTGCGATTCGCAATTAACTGAAGATGGCGAAGAGAACATCGACAAGGATTACTGGGAAAAGAAAATAGAAGAAATTGCAGCCAATGGTATGCGACTATTGGGTGCTGCCTTTAAGAAAACAGATAAAAACCGTGAGGAATTAGAAAAGGACGATCTGGAAAAAAACAAAACCTTTCTGGGTATAATTGGAATCATTGATCCTCCACGCGATGAAGCCATCAAAGCCATTAAGGAATGTAAAGAGGCCGGCGTAGAAGTAAAAATGATTACCGGCGACCATGCCATAACCGCTAAAGCCATTGGTAAAGAAATCGGAATTGGCGATGGTGAGAAAGCTATGACAGGTAAAGAACTGGAAGAAAAGAGCGATGAAGAATTGCTGGAAATTGTGAAAGAATATGACGTATACGCCCGTACCAGTCCTGAACATAAACTCCGGCTTGTAACTGCCCTTCAGGAAAACGGCAAACTCGTCGCCATGACCGGCGACGGTGTAAATGATGCCCCTGCCCTCAAAAAGGCCAACATTGGTATTGCCATGGGCATCAAGGGTACTGAAGTAACAAAAGATGCATCAGAAATGGTACTTGCCGATGATAACTTTGCATCTATCGTTAATGCTATTGAAGAAGGTCGCACGGTTTATGACAATATTCGTAAAGCCATACTTTTTATCCTTCCTACCAATGGTGCTGAAGCAATGGTTTTGATTGCCGCTATCCTTATGGGTATTATCATGCCCATTACTCCGGCACAGATCCTTTGGGTAAATATGGTTACTGCCGTTACACTGGCACTGGCTCTATCATTTGAACCCATGGAAGAGAAAGTAATGGAGCGACCCCCGAGAAAATCAGATGATCCCATTCTGGGCAAGCACTTTCTTTTCAGAATCGTTTTTGTCTCCCTTCTGATAGGTAGTTTAACACTTTTGATGTTCAACTACGCAAAAGATGTGCTTGAATTAGGAGTGAATGTATCAAGAACCCTGGCAGTTAATACCCTGGTTGCAGGTCAGTTGTTCTATTTGTTTAATTGCCGGAAAATTAAGATTCCCAGCGTTGGTAAGGGCTTCTTTAACAACAAATATGCTTTTATGGCGGCCGGAGCATTAATTTTGCTGCAACTCCTGTTTGTTTATGTTCCCTTTATGAATACCTTTTTTGAAACAGCACCCGTTGATGGCAGTCTCTGGCTATACCCACTTGCTGCAGGTTTGTTAGTTTTTGTATCCGTTGAACTGGAAAAGTTTATTGTGAACAAAATCGGGTCGAAGAAGAAATAAACAGATAGCCGAAATTCAAGATAAGCTACCCGCTTTTGTTTCAGGCAAGTTCTCAATCACCTTCTGTACCTTTATAATTACCTCCGATCTGATATGGTCGGAGGTTAATATGGTCTTTAAAAGGCCATCAGTATTCCCGCCAAAAGATTTTCGCCAATATCGCGCAAAGCAAAACCTATAATAAAAGCTGTAATACCGGCACCTGCCAGAATACTGGCTGTTAAACCTCCAAAACCAAGAATTCTGAAAACGAACAGAAGCCCTATGATAATGATCACTGCCCGGGTCATGGTGGCAAGGAATTCCGCGAGAAGCGGATCCTCCATGTTTTTCTTCAGCTTTTTATTGGCCATATTTCTTATTGACCTCGAAATAAAC
>SKVR01000120.1 GCA_007129355.1 Bacteroidales bacterium
AAACTGACGGGCAGGAGCAGGGTCAGTTGGCAATGGGTTGGGAATGAGCAAAGGGTTGGCGTGCAGATCAAAGGTTTGATAACCTTGAAGGTGAAAAGGGGCTATGTTCCAGGTTCCTCCGGTGTAGTTTTTTCGGTTTCCATCTTCATCCTCAATGAAATACCTGTATGTATAGTTGTAGGTAGTATTATCAAGATTGGTAATGAAAAGATTAAATCTGTTACGCAGATGAGCCTGTGGATTTACAATATAATGCGACCAAGGCATTGACTGGTATTTCCATAGCATGGATTGAGCCGGTGCCGCAAACGCAATATCGTAATAGAAAATGTCGCCGGCACTTCTGCCATAATCCAGGGTAATGTAATCCACATTCCAGATGTTTGTGTTTCCGGCATAATTGTTTGCAGTTTTTGCAAGCGGGAAACTGGCATAATTCCGGAAACGGAATTGAAAATCGTTCCGGAAATACACATCATCTTCAACATGAATGGCCACTCTTTTAAAGTAATTACTGTCGTTTACTGCCAGAAATTCATCGAGTGATTTTCCTTCAGCTCTCCATACACTCACCCAAAGGTCGTCAATCCAGATCTCTTCATCCGGATTTTCAGGGTCTTCCATATAATAGCCGGGAGTGTGCAAAAATTCCACTGCCAGCGAGTCCCTGTCGCGCGGAGAGGTTCCCTTTCCCTGGGGTTGAAAATAGAAGCTGAGGATAATGCTGTCGGCCGGATTGAGAGCCATGTTTACAGGCTCAAAAACAGAGTCAAGCCTTATGGGTTGTGATGTGAGTTTGTCAGCTGAAAACTGAAAAAGATTTGAAGACGCATGTTCATATATTTCTCCGTACTGGTTCAGTGCATCAAAGGTTGCTGTGCCGATGGTTTTCGGGTGTAATGCAAATGCGGGATTAACATACGCAAAACTATCAACCCATAATGAAGGGTCGGGATAAGGACCCGGATATGAGAAATCTTCAACAAAGGGTAAATGAAGAGGAGCAACAGCTTCTTTATCAGCTGTTTCTGCTTTTAATCTTTGACCGGTTTTTACAGGGTTCATTTCCAGGGGCAATAATATTTCCTGAGCCTGAAGACTGATTGAAAATGCCAGAAAAAGAAAAATTATGCTGATATACTTTTTAATCATTGAAAAAATTTGAACCGGTAAATGCTTTCATGTTTCATAACAAAACAATCTAACCCTGATTATATTGTTTAAGAACATCAATACGAGCAAATTTTATTTTTGGTAGATCAATTTATGGTTCTGGAATATCGTCTGCTCGTCTGTACCAGATGTTAATACTTTCTCCTCTCATAATAAGTGGCTGCTCTTCAGGGTCGGGGTCTTGCCTGTAGGCTCTTGCCTGTGAAACGGGCACGTTATTTTCAAAAACTTCATTTCCAACTACAAGGAATGCATCTCTGAGAATACTGAATGCTTCTTCAGGCGATTTCATTCTTAGATCAGGAGTCTGAATCGACAGGGTTTCTGTAAGATATTCATCAAAATCAAAAATACTATCGGAGCGGTAATAGATGTCAACGGTACTTCCCATTTCAAGACGCTCACGTCTGTCGGTTACACTGGGGCTTTGCCTGTATACCCTGGCGTCATCGGTTTCATCATCAAGGTAAAATTCCTGACCCACATTAAGTGAGGAGCTGTTTAAAAGCTGGATAGCTTCTTCCCGGCTTTCTCCGATGAGAAGGGGCACGTAAACACGGGTGTCTGCAGCACCGTCGCCAAGAACCAGGTCGATCCTGGTGCTTTTTTCAACCATGGTGCCAGGCTCAATGGTTCCATGATTAAATTTTTGCTGTAAAACAGCATTACGTGCAATATTAGGCACGTATTCGAGTCTTCCGGCCTCCAGGCCATGAGTTTCAAGCATGGCAAGTGCCTGTCTTAGCGACAAATCTGTTAAATCAGGCATTGAAATCATTTCTGGTAAAATGGCTACCGTAGTTAAGTAAATGGTGCGGTTCTTTTTCACCTCAATGCCAGGTGCCGGATTTTGTGTTGCAACAGTACCCTTTTCTCTGCCTGTATCGAAAATAGAGTCATTAATATTGGCTCTGAGATTCATGGTTTTCAGTAGTTTTTCTGCTTCGTCTTTCTCAAGCCCTTCAAGATTGGGCACCGTTATGGTTTTGCCATGCATGGTGTAGAAATCCAATGCTTTGAGTGAAACCCAGAGAAGGGCAATGACGATGGCAACTGCCAGCAAAACATGAGTTCGGAAAGTTTTACTCTTTATAAAGGTTATAATGCTCATGGTCTGATTGAAAATTTTCGGCACCAAAATTACTAATTAATTAATGATATTTCTGGCATTTTATTGTTTTTGCTATTGTCTATGTAATTAAGTTTGAAAAATTTTCTTCCATAAACTTAAGTCTTCTAACTTTGCGCATAAATTAATGACTATGAAGAAAAACATTGCCCTGGTGGCCGGGGGCGATTCCGGGGAGTATGTAATTTCCGTAAACAGCGCTAAAATTATAAGGAAAAACTTAGATCCTGAAAGGTTTAATGTTTTTTTGGTTCAGATTTCCCAAAAAAAATGGGTATATCTGGATGACGCTAATATAGAACGCCCGGTTGATAAGAATGATTTTAGCTTAATGGTTAGAGGAAATAAGGTATTTTTTGACTGTGCATTGATCACCATTCATGGCACACCGGGCGAAGATGGTAAGCTACAGGGTTATTTTGAACTTCTGGGAATTCCTTATACAACTTCTGGACTTCTTCAATCTGCTATTACATTCAATAAGCATTTCTGTAATGCTTTGGTAGCTCAATGGGGTATAAAAATAGCCAGGTCATTAAAATATAACAAAACCGAGAAACCTACAGTTGCAGATGTGTTAAGCAAAGTAAGTCTTCCTGTGTTTGTTAAACCCAATAAAGGTGGTTCAAGTTTGGGTACTTCATTCGTAAAAGAAACAAAAGATCTACTCTCAGCAATTGATTTATGCCTTGAGCACGATGATGAAGTTTTTATTGAGGAGTATATTCAGGGTACTGAGCTAACTTGTGGCGCATACATGCGTAAAGGAGAGTTGCTTGTTCTTCCTGTTACCGAGATTGTTAGCAAGACAGACGCTCATTTTTTCGATTATCAGGCTAAATATACCCAGGGTGCTGCCGATGAAATAACCCCTGCCCGCATATCTGATGAAGTTACAAAGCTTGTGCAGGAAACAACTTCATTTTTGTACAGGAAACTTGAACTTAAAGGGATATGCAGACTGGATTATATTTACAGCAATGGGGAATTGTTTTTCCTGGAGGCTAATATTACTCCGGGAATGTCGGAAAGAAGCATCGTGCCTCAGCAGGCAGAATATATTGGTATCAGTTTGAAAGAGTTGTTTACTGATGTATTGGAGGAAACGATGCGTGTTGGCTGAAAATTTAAAAATAGTTCAGCGACATAAGATAATCAGCAAGCATTTTGGTGGCTTTGAAACGATGGCTGATTCTGTTTTTCTCTTTCAAAGGCATTTGGGCATAAGTTTCTGTGTAGCCTTTGGGGACAAATATCGGGTCGTAACCAAAACCTTCTTTACCTCGTTTCTCATTAATAATTTCCCCTTCGGCAATGCCATTGAAAAGCAGTTCTTCTCCATCTATTATGAGAGCAATTACAGTGCGGAACCTGGCCCGTCGGTTGCCTGAGTTTTTTAATTCATCAAGAAGTTTATCCATATTTGCATTGTTATTCTTTCCTTCTCCTGCAAATCGGGCCGAGTGAACACCCGGTCTTCCGTTAAGTGCCTCTACTTCCAGTCCGGTATCATCTGCAAAACAATTTACCTTAAACCTTTCATAAACAAATCGGGCTTTTTGAAGGGCATTTTTTTCCAGTGTGTTCTGGGTTTCCGGTATGTCGTCATTTAAACCCAGATGATCAAGTCCTTTGAGTTCAATGCCATCGGGAAGCATGGCTTTGATTTCCTGCAGTTTATTGGGGTTTTGGGTTGCAAATACGATTTTCAGCATATTGTTATGTTAAAACTTTCAGCCAAAATACGAACCGAAACGGGCTAATATTTTGGCTGAAACAAATTTCTAAAACCTGGATATTTCTTATTCGAGTTCGAGTAAAACAAAATTCTTGGGAACTTTTTCGCCCAGTTTCACATTAATGGCTTTAACTGATCCATCAAACGGAGCCAGTAATATATTTTTCATTTTCATGGCTTCCAGGATAAGCAAGCGATCACCCTCCTTTACTTTATCCCCTTCCTTAACAAATATTTCCGGTACATTACCCGGCATAAAAGATCTTATTTTTGAAGGATTAGCAGGTTCGTAAGGCTTCCGGTTATCGTTCATTTTGTTGGAAAGTGTTTTGTAACCTGCTTCATTAACCACGATGGTTATAAACTTATTCCCGGTTGATTCGGCAATTTTATTCTCGTTGTTTTCCATTTTATTTGAATTAAAACCGCATAATATGTTAAAATTGAGGTATCAGGAAAATTAATTTTAAAAAGGAGGAATACCATGTTTTTTGGCAGGCCTGAGTTCTGATTTATGACTGGAAACTTCAAGGGCATGCACAACAAATCTGCGTGTTTCAGACGGTTCAATAACGGCATCAATATATCCGTGTGCTGCGGCAACGTATGGATTGGCAAATTTCTTCTTATACTCTTCCACTTTTTCCTGGCGCACCTGTTCGGGATTTTCTGCATTTTTGATTTCATTGCGGAAGATAATGTTTGCTGCACCTTCCGGGCCCATTACTGCAATTTCAGCTGTAGGCCATGCAAATACAAAATCAGCTCTGAGGTGCCTTGAGCACATGGCTATGTAGCCTCCACCATAAGCTTTGCGAAGAATAACTGTAACCTTGGGGACGGTGGCTTCAGAGTAACTGTAAAGAATTTTGGCCCCGTGGCGAATTACACCGGCATGCTCCTGGTCAATGCCCGGAAGGTAACCGGGAAGGTCAACCAGTGTTACTAATGGAATGTTAAATGAATCGCAGAACCGGATAAATCGTGCAGCTTTATCAGAACTGTCAACGTCAAGCACTCCGGCGAGTACCAGCGGCTGGTTAGCCACAAAACCAACAGTTTCACCGTTGATACGTCCAAAACCGATAACCATGTTGGCAGCAAATAACTCCTGTACTTCAAAAAATTCGCTGTCGTCGCTTATAGATTTAATCACATCTCTTACATCGTAAGGTTCCCTGGGATCGGTAGGGATGATATCGTCAATCTTGTACTGTCGGATTTTAGGTGCTTTTTTAGGGAAAGAATCAGCCTTCTTTGTGTTATTCCAGGGGATGTAACTTACCAGCTTTTTGATCTGCTGCAAACATTCCTGTTCACTTTCGGCAAAGAAGTGTGCGTTACCTGTAATTTCCGAATGTACTCTTGCACCGCCCAGTTCTTCCATGGTAATCTCTTCTCCCAGAACTGATTTAATAACCTCGGGTCCGGTAATGAACATTTTCGAAATCTTATCAACCACAAACACAAAGTCCGTAAGGGCAGGAGAGTAAACAGCACCACCGGCGCAGGGGCCCAAAATAACTGAGATCTGTGGTATTACACCAGATGCAAGCGTATTGCGATAAAAAATCTCACCGTAACCTGCAAGAGAATTTACCCCTTCCTGAATTCTTGCTCCACCAGAGTCATTTATTCCTATTATGGGAATTTTTAGGTTCATGGCATGGTCCATAATTTTTGAGATCTTGCGCGCATGCATTATTCCCAATGAACCACCTGCAACAGTAAAGTCCTGTGCATAAATACAAACCGGAAAACCACTAATAGTGCCTGTGCCGGTAATTACTCCATCACCGGGCAGATGTTTTTTGTCCATATCAAAATCCCGGGCAGCATGTTCTACAAATAAATCATATTCGTGAAATGAATTGGGGTCGAGCAGTGCAATTATCCTTTCGCGTGCTGTCATTTTGCCCATAGATTGTTGCTTTTCTATGGCTTTCACACCTCCACCCAGCAGAGCTCCCTGCATTCTTTTTTTAAGATCCAATGTCTTTTGTTTGATCGACATATTCGTTAGTTTTTGATTTTAATTCGCCTTAATTATGGTAAACCTGCAATTGATCAATTGTTCTGATGGTGTTATAAACAGAAAAATCAGTCAAAGTAATGAAAAAAAAATGAAAACGACTCCCTTTTTCTTTTTGATTACGCATGCGGCAACATTCAATTTCTTCCCTGATTTTCTCAAATTTAAAGAAATGTGTGCTAATTAAATTTCGGGTTAACAATTAATTTGTGACTTGAAACCTTGTTGCCCATTTTTACGCTTATGAAATATATTCCGGGTTTCATGCCTGATAATGGTAATACTATTTTTTGATCATCACTGTTAATTGTAACTGATTCTGAAATCACTAGAGTTCCAATTGTAGAGAATAATCTGATTTCTGCTGTACCATAAAAATTATCAAGACTTATATGAACTTCATAATCCGCAGGATTTGGGAATACTATTACCTTTTCTGATACACTGATTTCAGGTACATTAATTTGGGTTTCATCAAAATTGGCAAATACTCTTGTTTTTTTATCAGGCATAGTGAACTGAAAACTGGTGTTAGCAGAAAGAATATGACCTAAAGTGTCTGTCCAGTTTACGAAAGTGTAACCATCTTTGGGTATTGCCTGTAATATCACAGTTTCATTTTCGGCATAAAATCCCTGACCTGCAACTGTTCCCCCTAATGAAGGGAATATATCTACTTCTACAAAATTGGTTTTGGCATTTGGGTCATAACCGAAAAGAAAAAGCGAATCTTCATTTTCAGGATCTAGCCAGGGCTGGAGTGATGTTGTTTCACTTTCCCCGTTCGATTGCCAGTGACGGTAAAATTTTCCATAAAAATCAGCCGAGGTTGGGCTGCTACAACTGGCCCCCCCTCCTGTAAGAGTGCCGATGATTAATCCGTCCTGATCAAAAATAGGTGATCCGGATGAACCTCCCTCGGTAACTCCATGGCCCGATTGTGTTTCGGCCCAGATTATTCGCCAGAATGCGTTTGCCAGGCCTCCTGTAAAAGTTGCAGTGGTAGGTTCGGTTTTGAAAGTTGATATCTTCTTGGCATCACCCAAAGGATGATGAATGCCCACACCGTGTTCAGTTGATCTGGATGAACGGCTCCATCCGTTATAATAGGGATTCCAGTAATCCGGCACATCTTCTTCGAGTTGCAGTAGTTTAAAGTCAGTACCACCTTGCACAGGTGCTTTGGCAAGAACTGTGCTTCCTGTTATGACCATAGTGTCGGGCACATTTCCTGTATTGGAGCATCCGGGGTATTCATAATTGAAAAAAAATTGCCAAACCAGATAATCAGCTGCACTGGCATTGGCCCCACAATGGTCGGAAGTAAGAAAATAGGGAGCCCCATTTTCAAGGGTATTGTTAACCAGCGAACCCGTGCAGTTAAACCAGGTGGTACCGGATCTTAAAAGTATCCTTGCAACACCACGTTTTTGTTTTTGCCACAAATCGCCTTCCGGGCAATTGATGTTTACGTTGCAGGGTCCGGATGATTTATCGGTTTCCGTATCGGGGAAAAGATAGATAAGCTCTTCTATTTTAAAACCGGGTATGTTGTTTTTATTATCATTTACAGAATGGTATTCAATAATCAGTTCAGAACCAGGCAAAACCTGGGTTGATAAAATTCCGTGATCACGATTGTTTTTATAGGTAAATGCTCCTGCAAAGAACTTTCCCGCAGGGTCATAAATGAATAATTTATCATTTTCGGGAATATGAATATCGGCAAATACAACCCCTAGTTTGTGAGCATCCGGCACATGAATTTTAAGCTGCCAGAGTACCGTATTGTCTTCCAGCTCGAAACGGGTTGCAATTTCAGAATATCTGCTCTGAACCGGTATTGAAAACCCTCTGAGCATGGGTTCTTTGATAAAAGAATCCGACACCGGAGGTGGAGTGAATTTAAATATTTGTTTGGTTAATTTGCTGTTATCAATATTATATTTCAGCCCGGATGGAATTTCTGCGTTACTGACCTGGGCATTTGTGTCTAATAAAAACCAGATGAAAAGTAAAATAAAGGAAATGATTGCCCTCATGGTTTTCAAAATGTTTATATTATTATCAGATTTCAGGGAAAAATGTTATAGTATGTCCGATACAAACGTACCCATTTTTTTTTATTTAAAAAAGCTGGTGTATTGTGTAATTAATGTTCAGGAGTTTGTAACCTCAGGATTGATATTTAAGAGTCGATTTTCTTTTTCTGAGTTCAACCTGAAAGATTTTTATCTCTGGCTTTTTGGTTATCTCATGGTTTGCAAGTCTTTCAATAAGCAAGTTCATTGCCTCCTGTCCCATCTGATATCCTTGCTGCTGCACAGTAGTCAGGGGTGGTTCAACAATAGATGCAACAGGGTCATCGCCAAAACCAGCAATGGCTATATCTTCGGGAATTTCATAGCCATGGTTTTTGAGCAGATTCATAACGGCAACAGCTGTAAAATCATTAACTGCAAATACAGCATCAACCCGGGGTGCAATCTCCAGGATGCGATCCCGGTTTTCATCCACTTTTCTGGGGGTATCGCAGGTAATGATAAGTTCAGGATCAAGTTCAATATGGTTTTCTTTCAGTGCCTGAATGTATCCCTGCTTCCGGTCTTGTCCTATGAGCAATTGTGGTAAAGTTCCAAGGTGTAAAATTCTTTTGCATCCCATTTCAATGAGGTGCGACGTAATAACACGGGCGCCATTGTAATCATCGGTTATTACCCGATCAGTTTCTATTTCTTTACAAACCCTGTCCAGAAATACCATGGGGGTCTGGTTGCTGTAAACGGTTTTGAAATGAGTAAAATCATTAGTTGTTTTACTTATGCATACCAGCAGGCCATCAACTCTGTGATCAAGTAATGCCTGAACGTTCATTTCTTCGCGAATATAATCTTCATTTGACTGACAGATCATTACTCTGTAACCCTTGCTATAGGCAATATCTTCAATACCACTTATAATAGATGAAAAGAAATGATGAACAATTTCAGGAATTATAATTCCTATGGTATTGGAAACCTGTTTTTTTAAACTCAGTGCAAGAGCATTTGGACGGTAATTTACCTTTTTGGCAAAAGCCTTGATTTTATTGCGGGTAGCTTCACTGATATCAGGATGATCTTTCAGAGCACGTGAAACAGTAGATGCAGAAACTCCGAGTACCTTTGCGATATCGTTGATAGATGTCAGATGAGGTTTCATTTTATTCTTTATTTTTTGGTGTTTTCACTGATGTGCTAGCAGGCTCTAAAAGTACGAAAAATACTTCAAGGCACACGATTAATTACCCTATTGTTGGGGTTGTAAATATCAGCATAAAATCAGAATTTATTCTTTTAACACGTATTCCTGATTTGCGAAATGTAATGTGTTTAAAAACGCTGTAAAATAAAGAAATATATAAGGGCAGTATGCTCAGTGTTAAAAGAGTTAGTAAAAAATGATACTATTATGTATTATTAATGTAATAAGTTTAGAACATTTTGATGCATTAGCTTGTTTTTATCATAATCAATCAAAATCATTTGCAAACGATACCGCAAACGATTGCGGTAAAAAAATGCACAAATTATTGATAATCAGATACGAAAATCATTGTAATATCGTTTTTTGTTTATACTTTTGCTAGTCTCAAAGACATTGAGGAAATTCACTTAAAGTTTTCGTCAAAATTGGATACAGGTTATTTTTATCATTTTAATCAAAAGAAGTAATTCTGATGATTTTCGGGAGTCTGGAAAAATAACTTTAAAGTCTGATAAAAAAAATTGTTCATTATTCTTCAAAATAATGAACCATAAACTCTTATACTCAAATTTTTAATTGTCAATTAAAAAATTATAAACAACATGGTGAAAAAAATTGCCAGATTATCTATTTTACTATTTATGGTTATGGGTTTGACAACTTACGGTCAAACCGGCAGCATAAACGGTACAGTGGTCGATGCGGCCACAGGAGAAACCCTGCCGGGAGCCAGTGTTTTGGTTCAGGGAACTACAACAGGCTCTATAACAGATTTCGACGGCAGGTTTGAATTTTCCGCCCCTGCAGGTGAACACACAATAGTTGCCAGCTTTGTAGGATACCTTCAGAGCGCAAGACAAATAACCCTTGCTGCAGGAGAAACTGTTACCCTTAATTTTGAACTTACTTCTGATGTACAAATGTTAGAAGAATTCATAGTCATTGGCTACGGGGTGCAGAGACGATCAGATATGACCGGTTCTGTTGTTAATGTTAGCGGTGCCGATATGAACCGTGGTGTGCTCAGCGATCCTATTCAGGGACTGCAGGGTAAAGCAGCCGGGGTTATGATTACCAAACCCGGTGGCGACCCCAATGCCGGATTCTCCGTAAGGGTTAGGGGGGCTTCCTCTATTGCTACCAGTACTTCCCCCCTTTACGTGGTAGATGGTGTGCCGGGTGTAGACCCCACTACGATTGCTCCTGACGATATTGAATCTTTCAACGTACTGAAAGACGCTTCTTCTGCTGCCATTTATGGATCAAGAGGTGCCAACGGGGTAATTATTATTACCACCAAAAGAGGTGTGGCCGGACAAAGGTCGCAAATCGACTTTAATACTTTTTATTCTTTCGACCAGGTGGCCAACAGGTTAGATATGCTTTCTGCCGATGAATTGAGAACTTTTGCCAGCGATAACAATATTGCCTTTAATGATGCCGGTGCCAGCACCGACTGGCAGGATGAGGTTTTCCGCACAGGGGCTTCTCAAAACTACAACGTCTCTATGTCCGGAAGTGAAAACAACCTTTCCTATCGCGCTTCTGTTGCCCATAATATTTTTACCGGTGTGGTAAGAGGCTCAGAGAAAGAAAGAACCACCGCTCGTTTGAATATTGACCACCGTGCTTTTGATGAGCGACTCATTATCTCATCAGGGCTTTCCGGTACCTTTGAGCGTAATGACTATATTAACTACAGTGGCTGGGGCCTCAATGAAGTACTTTACCAGGCCTACAGCCGTAACCCCACCGACCCCGTCTACAGCGAAGACGGTACCTTACATGAAGATACCCGTGGGTTTAACTATCGCAACCCCGTGGGAATTATAGAAGATTTCTACAACAAAAGAGATGCAAAACGTTACTTCGGTTATTTAAAAGGCGACCTGGAGCTGTTTGATGGTCTTGTGGCAGGCGTAAATCTTGCCTACACACGCAACGATCATGAAAGTTTTTATTTTGAACCTTCCAAAGAGGGTGTGATTAACCGCGAAGGAGAAGGACGCAAAGTATATGATAACTTTGAATCAAGATTGCTGGAAACGACCCTCCGGTACAATACATCTTTTGATATTCACACCCTTGAAGTATTGGGTGGTTACTCGTTTCAGGAAGACTTTTTTACCGGTTTTCGTGCACAGGGAAGACAACCGTTTCTTAATGTAACGGGCGTGCACGACCTGAGTATCTTTCAGGATATTAACCCCGGAGATATTGATTCATGGAAAAGCTCCAGTCGCTTGATTTCTTTCTTCAGCAGGGCTATTTATAACTACGATTCAAAGTACTACCTCACTGCCACCATCCGCAGAGACGGTTCTTCCAAATTTGGAATAGACAATGAATGGGGCTGGTTCCCATCTGCCTCTGTGATGTGGAATATAACTAATGAAGACTTTCTGGCCAACAACGCCATTGTTAATAACCTGCGTCTGAGAGCCGGTTTCGGTATTACCGGTAACCAGGAGTTTGGCAACTACCTGGGTATTCAGTATTACCAGTCTGCAGGTAACTCGCTCAACTTTGAAACCGGTGAAGAAGCCATCCTCTTCCAGTTTGCCCATGTGGCCAACCCCAACCTGAAATGGGAAGAAAACATGGAAATCAACGTAGGTGTAGACTTTGGTCTGTTCAACGACCGTATCTCCGGCTCTCTGGAGGTATTCCGTAAAAACACGTATGATCTGCTGGGTCAGTATTCAGTGCCCGTTCCTCCCAACCCTGTGGGCCGCATCTGGGCCAACGTAGGTGAAATTCAGGTAGAAGGTATTGACCTTATGCTGCAGGCATTTCCCGTTGATACCAGGAACTTCGAATGGAGAACCAATGTTGT
Source organism: Bacteroidales bacterium (assembly GCA_007129355.1). Classification (GTDB taxonomy): domain Bacteria; phylum Bacteroidota; class Bacteroidia; order Bacteroidales; family UBA7960; genus SKVR01. The sequence continues at coordinate 12,155 of SKVR01000120.1, forward strand.
TTTTTCTACCTTCAGCCAGCAAGTGGTGTCTTTGGGCAACGAACGATTCGAATGGAGCCGTTTAACATTGGGTAATGTATCTGGTCCCGGGTTGGTTGGTACCTGGACACAGGTGGTACAGCCCGGTATGGATATCGGTACCTGGTTCATGCCCGAGTTTGCAGGCTTCCAGACCGACGGTTCATTCCTTTTTTATACAGCAGCAGGAGGGGTAACCCGCTATCCTGAGCAGGCTGAGAGAAGAGTAGTAGGTAGCGCCCTTCCCGATTTTGAACTGGGATGGTCAAACTACATGAATATTTATGAAAACTGGGATGTAAGCTTTGCTTTCAGAGGGGTTTTCGGGCATGATGTATTTAATGCCACCAAGCTTATCTTTGGTAACCCCAGTACGCTGCCCGCGCTCAACGGCCTTACCGTTGCGGTTGAAGAATATGAAAATGGCTTGAGAGACTCTCCCAAAGTGAGCAGTTATTACCTGGAAGATGGCACCTTTATTCGTCTTGACAATCTGGCGGTGGGCTATAACTTCCGTAATTTTAATGGAATTAGTAACATCAGGCTTTATTTTGCTTCCAACAACGTGTTTACCCTGACCAATTACACCGGTCTTGACCCTGAAATCAGCTTTACGGGCCTTTCTTTCGGTCTTGACCAGTTTAATGTGTATCCCAAAACCCGCACATTCACCCTGGGTGTAAATGTTTCTATATAACACGGCTGTGCTGCAACACAGAAAATATGTTAAGCAAAACTGATAATTAAAGTTTTTAAAACCCGTTTTTAAGTAAAACATAATTTCTTTTCAAAACGTTAATTTGTTTAAGCCGGGTTTAAGAAAAGTAAATAACAACAGATATGAAAAAAACAATATATAACACAATTATAGCACTGATGGTAATCTTGCCGGGTTGTACCGATCTTGACGATGTCCTCTACGACAGGATATCGGAGGATGCTTATACCGCCGACCCGGTTATACAAATGAGTCCGATTTACCGTCCCATGCAGGATCATCTTGACTGGGGTGGCTGGTGGTTCTGTCAGGAGCTTACCGCAGATAACCTTGTAATCCCCATCAGGGGTGAGCACTGGAATGATGGTGGCAAATGGGCAGTATTACACAAACACGACTGGGATTCCGAAACCGAAGCCATTCAGTCCATGTGGGGAAGGTATTACGAAGGCGTGGTGGAAGCCAACTCTTTTATTGAGCGTTTTGAATCTATGGCAGGAGAAGAGGAAGTTGACCGCGCCATTGCCAAAGCCAAAATTCTTAGAGCCTATTACTACTACCTGCTAATTGATAACTATGGCGATGTGCCCTACGTTACCAGCTACCTTGATGCGCCCGAAAGACCTTTTGCAACTCCCAGGGCCGATATTTTCTACAGTATTGTAGAGGATCTGGAAGAAAACCTGGAATTACTGGATCCTGATCAGCGTTCAAAAACTGCCGTTACACTTCCCATGACGCATGCGTTATTGGCCAAGTTGTATCTTAATGCTGAAGTGTTTTCCGGCACCCCCCAATGGGCCAAAGCCGAAGAGCATATTGATGCGGTGCTGGATATGGGTTATACCCTTGAAGGAGATGCATTGGCTCCTTTTGTGACCAATAACCATAATTCCCCCGAAAATATCTGGGTAATTCCTTACCATGAGGATACTTACCATGGCTTTAACCTGCATATGCGTGCATTGCACTACCAAAGCAATCAAACTTTTGGTATGGCTGTGGGCCCATGGAATGGCATGGCTGTAGTGGAGGCTCATTTTAATTCTTATGATGAAAACGACAGAAGACGTGAGGGTTTCCTTTACGGGCAACAGTACTCTGCTGCCGATGACGCACTTATGCTAAGCTCGGGAGAGCCTGTTTATCTGGATCCTGTTATTCCTGCGCTTGAAATGGCACCTGGTTCATATTCTCCTGCTATTATTGAACTGGCCGGAGCAAGACCCGTAAAGTTTGAAATAAAGAATGGCGCCAGGGATAACCTGAGTAACCATTTCCCCATTTTCCGCCTGGCGGATTTTTACCTTATGAAAGCTGAGGTGCTTATCAGGCAGGGACAAAATGGCGACGATTATGTAAATGAAATCCGCGACAGGGCTGGCCTGGGTGATATCTCAAATGTGGACCTGGATGTGTTGTTGACTGAACGTGCTAAAGAAATGTTCTTTGAAGGACATCGCAGACAGGATTTGATTCGTTTTGGCAAATTCAATAACCAGTGGTGGGAAAAACCTACTTCTGCTCCGGGCAGAAATACCTTCCCTATTCCGCAATGGGTGCTGGAATCCAATCCTAATCTTTCTAATTAGTATTTGATTCGCGTGTGATTAACACTTTTATTTATATTTATTTTCTATTATTCATTAATTAAAAACAACATTTATGAAAAGCATTAATTTTTTCAAGTACAGTATCCTTATGCTGGTAGCAGTAGCCATGATTGGCTTTACTGCATGCAGCGATGATGATGATGACGATCCCATTCCTCCCATTCTGGTAGAAGATGGTATGTACATCAAAGGTGGTGGTACAGCACTGACTGAATTTGACGTTAAAGGAACCATGAAGCCTGCTTTCAATGAGGCTGACGCAAACAATGACCGTCCTGGTCTTTTTGAAATTTACGTTGCTGTGAAAGCCGGTGCTGAAGGATTTAACATTGTTGAGATTGCCGGTGCCGATCAGATTACCTGGGGCCCCGGTGCCGACTTTGCCGCCGTGGCTGAAGAGGACCTGAATCAGGATGAACCCCGATTAGGCCTTTGGCGTGGTTCTCTTGCACAAACCGAAACTCCTTTCACTGTTCCTGAAGATGGTTTGTACCACATCGCTATTGATGAAACCCTGCAAACTGTTGTTATGGCAAGAGCTGAATGGGGGCTTGTTGGTGCTGCTACACCCGGAGGATGGGGTGGAAGCTCACAAATGACAGCTGATTTTGACCTGGAAAAAATGACTTTTGTTATTGAAGACCTGGAAATGGAAAATGCTGACTGGAAATTCCGGCATTCCAATGGCTGGAAGATCTTCTTCGATGCGCCTGACAATACAGTTTCTGTTAATACCAATTTTGGTACTGGCCTTAATAATCTTGTACCCGGTGGTCCCAACATCGTGTTGGATGAACGTGGTGTTTATAAGTACACCATCACATGGGAACTGGGCGAAGAATATGTTGCTACCCAGGAGAAAACCGGCGATCTGGATCCTGCACCTGAATTCCCCGAAGCTATGTATGTTGTTGGAGCTGCTACTGCTTATGATTGGGACACACCTGGTGATAACCCTGACGGCACAATGCACAAAATTGCCGGCGGACCCGCTAACGATGGTATTTTCTGGAAAATCCTGCACCTGGAAGGTGGCGAAGGATTCAAAATTTCTGCCGCAGGCTGGGGTA
>SKVR01000280.1 GCA_007129355.1 Bacteroidales bacterium
GTCAATGCGTTCTTCGGGCAGGTCACCTTTTATCATCTGCCTGCGGGCAATGCGGGTGCATTTGATGATAAATCGTTTCAGCAGGATGCGCAGCATTTCTTCCTGGTTGCCATCAATGGTATCAAACTCTTCCTCGAGCACTTTTACCAGGGTGTTGAGACTTTGTTGCTCATGCTCGTCGATTTGTATTACAGGGGTAAAGTCGCTGCCAAAGAACAGCAGTCCGTTGCACGATACTTCTGCATCATGGGTGTGGATGCAATAAAAGGCTTTGTTGAAACTCAACAGGATAAGCTCCGTATCTTCCACGAACTCACAGTTTACATGCTGCAAATAGGTGCAGCATAAAACATGATTGGGCAAAAGTATTAAAGAGCTGCCATCCACCAGCATTTCTGCAGAGGCTGTATTTCTGTTCCAGATAAATTTCAGGTGGTCTTTTGAGAGCCTGAGCGTCTGCCGGAGATCCTTCTCATCGGCCAAAAGAAAAAAGGATTGTACTGCCGGGTTATATTGCTTTTTCAGCATGGGAAATTGTTTTATGGTTTACCGGTCGGGGTTATTTTTTTAACAAACCCGCGTTTACGGCAAATGACATCTTACCTTAATTTGTTATCGTTAAACCCATTTCAATGATAGGATGTTTATATCTTGTTTATATTTGCAGTGCTTTAAAAACGACTATTATAAACCAATAGCTATTGCAAAATTGTCCGTAGTAAGACTACCATACGACTTTGACTATTCACTTGGAAAAATTACTCAGCAGGTATCGCGCTTGCTGGGACAACGCCTGGAAGAAGTTTTTGCACAAAATGGCTTTTCCGTATCGGCAGAGCAGTGGAGTATCATTTCCATGCTCAGCAGGAGGGAGCATCCCACCCAGAAAGAAATTGGTACTTTCCTGATAATGGACAAAGTCTCTGTAAACCGCACCATTGACCGGCTTGAAAGTGCCGGATGGGTGAAAAGGGTAGTTTCAGATAAAGACCGCCGCTCCAAAACCATTGCTTTAACTCATAGCGGACGTGCGTTATATGATTCTCTTTCCAAATATGCTGAACAGGTACTGGAAAAAGCGCTGAAAGAAATGAACGAGGAGGACACCCGCCAGTTGTTTGTATTGCTGGAAAAGGTGTACTCCAATCTCACATAGTGCTCGCTCGCTTTCTTATCAAGCACACGTGGAAAAATGTGTTTTCTTGATGACATTACATAAACCCTTTTGCCATAACTATTGCTGCCACGGCCATAAGAATAACACCTACCAGCCGGTTGATATTACGGGAAATCCGATCTGACCGGCCAATGATTTCTTCTCCAAAATAAGCATAAGCCCATAGAGTCCCCATCTTACCGACACCTATTCCTGCAAGAAAAATTGCAATGGTGGCGGGTGTATAAGGCAAAAAATCAGCAGATGACAAGATACTGCCGGCAATAATCCAGAAGGCCAGTACCTGCAAGCTGAGCAAATTAAGCAAAACGCCATAAGAGAAACCGCCGAAAGTAGGTTTGCGGTTAAAGTCAAACCGTGATTTCCTTACGAAAAAGGCAACTCCTGTAACGAGTAATATGGATGAGGAAATTATATGAAACCACAAATTGTTGTGGGTGTACTCCCAAATGAATTTTCCGGCAAATATTCCCACTATCCCATAGCCTATCTCAACTACACTGGCCCCGGTAGAAACAGAAAGCGTGGAGCGGGTGCCCTTGTTTACAGCACTTTGCAACACGCTCAGGTTGACCAGCCCAAAGGGTAAGGCGCCTATTATGCTGGCAGCAAAGCCTATGGCAAGGTAAAGGGGGATGTCGGTAATGGAATTTAAAAACATTAGTGTAAGGTTTTGAAGGTGGAAACACCTTGTCTGTGGTGCTCTGTAAGGTTGAAATAGTCCTCCAAAGCGGCGCTATCCAGGCCCGGAAAATCATACAGTCGCTCAGGCATATTCTCCGGATGCAGCCTATAGGCAGCTCCTTGTGTATAGGTCATCTGGCCCAATTCGGGATAAAAAATTCTCGTGTCCCGGGCTACTTGTTGCTGGGAATCGCTGGTGCCATAAATGTGTATGGAAAGTGCATTGTTTTTTCCTGCATTGCCCATCATGTGGATAACATTGTTGTAAACTGCGGCTGTTTGACCTTTTAAAAAGGGGCGGTTATCCTTTAGTTCCAGTTTGTCTTCGCTCAATTGATACAGCCGATGGGTAAAATCGTCCAGGGCCAGCACGCATCCCCATTGGGTGGTTCCATGGTCATGGATGGCCGTGAAGTCTCCGGGACACCACGACATAAGATAAATACAGAAGGTTTCATTTCTGATTAGTTCCCTTCTGCCATAACTCTCTTTGGCAGAATGGTTGAAAGTATGGAAGGGTAATATTTCTTCGCGTATTACCGAATGATTTTGTAAGATGCCAGCCAGCTCTTTGCTGTTTTTAGGGACATTCTCTTGTATCTCTTTTATCAATCGGAGGACTGAGGAAGGAAGGGATGTCTTCATCATGGGTCAAAATTTAAGGTTTGAAAATCTCGGTCAGAATTAATCCGGTATGGGAATCTTTGAGGGAAAACTCGACATACTCTATGCGGGGCATCAGGAAACTGCCACCAGCAAACCGGACATACATTTTGGTCAATTCTTTTTCGCCGGATGGGGTTGGGGTAAAAACCCTGTAACTCCCATCTGATAATTGTTTTATAGTAAAAGTTTTTTCTTTGAAGGCGGCAAAATAAAACGAAGCCTGCCATGGGGTTATTTCCGTGTACTTTAACCCATATGAGCGGTTTTGTTGCAGTAGGGTCAGGGGTTCAGTCCTACCATCGCGGGTATACCTTTTCCAGTAAATTGAAACAGGCTCACTGGGGTGAAGCGTACCCTCCGGTGTGAGGTTGACCTGGTAGTAAACCTTGTCAGCATCCCGGCTCCGTTCAATTTTAAAAAGCGGACCGGGTATCACATTTCCGGCAGCCCCCGGGCTTTCCATCTGAGAGAAAACCCCGGAGACTAAGGAAAAAATGAAAAAGCAGAGCCCGATGATTTTTCGTTTCGGTAGCATATTAAACGCTTTAAGTATGTGACCAGGTTTTGGAAAGCGCAACGGGTTTATTCTTTGCGGTATTTGGCCACCACGGTAACCTCTACTTTGTCGGCAATATTAGAGGATGGCTTTCCCCGTGAAAAAGTAACGTCGTAATCGGCCAGGGTAACAAAAAATACACTGAGGGCTTCTATAACATCGCCATTTACTTTGATGGTGCCTTTTTCACTGATTTTGTTGGTTACCCCTCTGATGGTTAGCTCTCCCTCTACCAGGGCTTCGTATTCACCATTGGAGGAAAAGTCTATTTGGTCCAGGTTCGTAATTTTTCCTACCAGGCGACCTATTGGGTATTTACTGGTATGGAGAAATCTTCGCTGATTAAAGTGTCTTTGCATGAGCGATTTATCAAATTCGAAACTTTGCATGGGCACACTGAATACCACGTTCCCGTTTTCAAGGTTAATGGTGCTGGTGCTTGCATAGTTGTTAGATTCAATGTCTTCGGCCGGCGTAGAAGAGAAAAAGCGGATGTGGGTGTTGTCCGTCAGCAATCTGTTTTGTGCATAGGTAAATAGGCTGAAGAATATCAATGCTGTAGAAATAAGTGTCTGTTTGATGTTTTTAGTTTTCATAATATAATTGTTAATTATTAATTATTAGTTATTAACTGTTGATTATTAATTTGACCATGCCTGAATAAGGTTGACCGTTTTAAGAGTTAAATGAAACATACAATCCTGTTCTTTATCAGTCTGTGCGCACCAGGTCGCTGTGGTCAACCACGGCATTTACATACATATCGAGGTCATCATCGTAATGCACACCTGAGCGGATAACTCCTTTGATGGTAACGGTCTGCCCTGTCTGCAATCCTGCTGCATTGGCGTTGGTTTCAGGGCTGAAAGTAAAGCTTACCCCGGCTTTGTCCTTTTGTTCGCGCAACAGTACCACTTGCTGGCCATTAAAATTTTCGCTCACCCGGGCTACTGTGCCAGTAACTTCCAGTATTTTGGAGTTTCCATCTTCTGCCAGGTATTTGCTGTTGGCCGCATCACGGTTGTTGATGTATTCATTGACCAGCTCCGTGGTGGAAAGATGATATTCGGTGGCACTTGCCTGCACATCCCGGTGAGGCATATTAAACAGGTAATAAACCACTCCTGCCCCGATGAATAATCCTGCCACTACAACAATGGCGGCAATTTTGAGTATTTTTTTGCGCTTGTTCATATTAAAAAGATTAGAGATTATGATTGAAATTTTCTGTATAGACGCAGCAGGGATTGTTCCTGACAAATTTTTTTAAAACAAAAGGCTGGAGCCTATATACAAACCCCCTGAGCCGATTTGTCGCTGGGGTGAAAAGCCATAGTTGATGGTGATTATGTTGTTTTTGTTGAATACCCAGTATAGACCCGGACCAAAAGTATAGTGAGGCCGCTGTGACTGCTCGTTGAAAAAAA
>SKVR01000261.1 GCA_007129355.1 Bacteroidales bacterium
AGCAGCATACCCGGCACGCTGAGCATACGCAGCTGACCGGCCAGCTCGCGGCTCTCTGCAGCCTGCACGCGAATGAGCTCTATCTCCGGAAACTTCTCCTTCACCAGTGCCTCCACCCGCGGCCACAATACCTTGCACACTCCGCAGGTGTCGTTATAAAAATAAAGCATAAAGGCGGGACGGGTGGTGAGGAGGGTTTGGAAGTGGTGGTGGGTCATGGGGATTTTTGATTTTGGATTTTTGATTTTTGAAAAAAATTAACTTTATGGTGCGATAATAACCATTTATCTTACAACACTTTTCATTAGTTCAGATAAACTTGCAGTAAAGGGATAGGCTGATCTTCTCCCAAATAAATAGTTTTTCATTTTCTTAAAATCCCATTGCACATCCTTAAATTCAATATCTGTAACTCTTTCAACTTCAATGATAAGATAATTATCCTGTGATGGTGATGGATAGCCTTTACTTAGCATATCTTCCTTTGAGAATATTCTCGGACCTCTACTTTTAATTCTCCAAAAATCTCCTGATATATTATCACCGGTTGTATGAAGAAGCAAATACTTTGCTGCTACAGTTTCATTATCCAGGACAAGCGAACCTGCGCCTGTGCCCATTCTGAAATTATAAAGTTTATTCTTTTCAATCCATTCATATTGTTCAGCTGAATTATAGAAACCAACCAGAACAAATGTTTCATCCGGCAATAGACCCCTATTTGCATTATATGACTCAGGTATTGGCTCTTTTAATATATTCTTTTCGTCGGGTGGAGTTTTGTGAATATCAAAAGTTCTGAATGAATGTCTTTCTCTCTGCGATGCCCTGTTTAGAAAATGGTCAATAACTTCGTTAATAAATACCTTTAATTCAGTTATTCCTGTTTCTGTTTTTGATGGTCGAACCGGGAATGCACCTAATCCTGGAATTATTTCATGAAATCCTTTTTGCCTGATCGGTTCTTCACCAGGATAAAGAACATAGGCACCACCAGTTCTTCTGATAGCATCCTTATAGGCATGCATTTTTAAAAGATCCGCATTTTTATAAATACCTTTGCGGTTCTCCGTTTTTTCTTTATTCAATTGACTTTCATTATCACGGTCTAAAATTTCAAAAAGATTGGCGACCTTGTATTTTGCATCAAAATGAATGTGAACAATTAATTCCTGCTTTTCTGCTTCACATTCTTTGATTCCAAATGGCCAGATTGATAGCGTATAATCCGGACGTAAAGTAGTGGTCCAGCTACCTGAAGCAGGATAAGTATTTTTACCACCGAAAGAACGATTGTAATTAAAACGAATATTGAGCTTTCTGCTACCTGAATCATACATTCCACTGAGAGCAGTGACCTTTCCTTGTTTTAGCTGAAGACTCAGGCCATCTGATGTTTCCTTAATCAAATCTGCGATATCCGTTGACTCTATGCTAAAAAGGTCACTAAACAAGTCAAGTAACTGAAAGAAAAGCCAATATTCATACAAAGTAGCAATATCCTTTTTTCCACCACTATAAATATCATCTCCACCAGTCCAGATAAGCCTTGCAGCCAGATCGAACATGAGCCATACTCTCAGAATTTCACGATATCCTTCTTTCCTTTGAAGAACCGGACTGTTAAGTTTTAGCGTTGTTGGTCGGGAAATTTCTTTGAAAAATGAATGGTGCAATTGACTTTCAAGTTCACCAATAAGTGTTTCCGATTCGTTTTCCGTTTTTTTATGTCTAAACTTTTTCGCTTTTTTATTTATGTCGCCGCAAAATTTCAGAAACACCTCCAACGCATGTTTTACAAATCTGTTTTCGGGTGTGTCCACTGAATCTGCTTTACGAATACTGGTAATTTTCCCCGGCAACGAATCCAAACCATAGCTTTTCAGGTAATGTGTATCTGGCAGATTGGTGCGATTACGTCCTTTAATTATTTCCTTTATGCTCGCATTTGAAAATCTTCTTGCGTTTCGGATATCCTTGCTTTCTGAAATTTCAGACCATCTGGTAACGGGGAAAGAAACAATACGGTGAACCGCTTCCGAAAACTCATCCGTGCCAATTACCGATTTAATGAAGGCAAACTTCTGATAGAGGGTTTGGCTGTCTTTGGTGTAGTCAATGTCAAAGTAATGTGATGCCGGAGCATTGGCCTGCATTAACAGATCTGTGCATTTCTCGGTAATGAATTCGAGCATATCCCGGTAATCATCCCGATATCCCGTCTTTACAGATTGAACCTCCAACTCAATGGTTGTAAGCGTAACTTCAGTTTCTTTTAACTGAATTGGTATTTCAAGCTTGCCAACAAAAATATTGGGTGCAATGACACCAAGGTTTTTCTTGCGCTTGTGCCGCTGAATAATGTTTTCACCAATATCTCCTAATATGTAATCGGGTTCGCTGATTTCAAAATCATAGAAGCACCCTTCAACCAACTGGAATCTGGCTTCATTATTTTCCTCAGCACTACCTTCCGCGTCAAATAGAGTGTTTGATTTGCGAGGATCAATAAGGAGCCGTAAACCATACCTTATAGAATCAAGTTCAATTTCAGCGGTTTCTATGATTTTCATTTTTTATGCTTCGGCAAAGCTTGTGTAACCGTTTTCAACTGCTCCCTTATGCATTCGTGCGATTTTCTCCAATGAAAGGGGGTAAAGAATACTTGATGCACTAAAATCAAAGTCTTCATTTTCAAAAACTTCTTTTTCAATTTTAACATCGCCAATTATGCAGAACCTACCCAGGGTATTGAGCACAGGGCAAATCTTCCTTCTGGAACCATGCAACTTTGGCAGCAACTTTTGCATTATTGCAATATCTAGTTTATCATCGGTTGATAGAGATTCATCTAAAACTGTAAGCTGATTAATCAAACGAAGTATTTCGGAAGCACTTCGATAACCAAACTCAGCACCAGTTTTTTTCAGTTCCTTAAAGAATTTTAATAGTGTATTTTTGATTTCTTCGATATCCTCAGTCTCAAAAGATTTATTGGAAGCCATTCTTAAAAAATCTTCGGCCATTGCTGCGCCTTTTGAATATAGGGCTTCCATATTAATGTCCTGTAGGTTATCCAGGAAGTCTTCCATCTCATCTTTCAAAACTCTAAACTCAATGGTGTTGGCCCTGTCTAAAACTTTTGGGCTGAACATATTTGTGGTTTCATCAATATTAACCGTTCCAATCACAAAAAGATTGGATGGCAGGCGAAGATTCGCTGGCACGCCATTCTCAACCGTCCCTTCGGCATAAAGCGGTATCTCTTCCTTCGACTCCATAACACTCAGGAAGTCGGCAAAATACCTTTCCACCTGGCTAAGATTCATTTCATCTAGTATCAGGAAATAAGGCTTTTCACTTTTCTCTTTTTCACTGGCTTCCAAAATTAATTCAAGCACCCCACTATCGGGCATAACGTAGACTTCAGGTTGCAATGCATTCGGATAACCCAACAACGGTTCTCGGTTGGTCCAGTCTGCACCTACTGGTACAATTTTGTACTGGCTTTCATCCTGACATATCCACTGCACAAAAGCTTGTGCTAATTTAGTTTTTCCTGAACCTGAAAGACCAGTGAGAATTAAAAAAGGTTTTGTTATAAGTGCAGCAATAAATCTTTTTAAAAGCAAATTAGAATAAAAAAGTTTTGATTCCTTTATTGAGTCAAAAAACAGATTTATATTAAAAGATTGATTATTATTTGGGTCGTCTTTTTTCGAAATGATTTCATCTGCATTTAAATAGACATCTGCAAGGTTAATTAAATCATCGAAAAAAATCTCATCTGATATTTTTTCTAAATCATGAAGTGAATATTTTTTCCAATATATACAAGCCTTTTCATAAGCTTGTGGGCGATGCCTTTTCTTTTCATCCAGCGATCCATCAGGTATTTTGCCAAAATTAAACTCTGTTTTTTTACTAAATTTGTTTAGATAAGCTTCGGTCGTTTTTGTATGTTCAATACCCACCTTTGCTTTATTAACACCACCAGTGCCTTGATTTAAAGTTAAAAAAACACTCTCGCCATCTGCAGCAAATAAATATACTATGTATACTCCTTTAGACACTGTGTCCGTTTGTTTTGTATCCAATATTGCAAACCATGGCACTGTAGCCCAAGCCCCTTTACCATAAGCATAATCAACATCAAAACCATTATAATTCAATTTCTCATTAAGCACAAGGTATGCTTCTTCTTTTGCCGATTTGAATTCTTTTTCAAGTTCTTCATTATATCCAAACGTCTTATTTTCCTTGATTTTTCTGTAATTTTTCATTAAATACGCAAATTGTCTTCTCATAAATTTTAAGATTTATTTTTTAGCAAATCAAGTTCCCGTTCTTATAGTTGAATAAATCAAAAAAACAAATATTAACATCATACGAATATACACAAAACCCCTGTATATTGTGCTAAGTGCTTATTCATCCGCCGTAAATTCTTTTTCCTTTATTTCATGTATTTTTTTTAGAAGCACG
>SKVR01000145.1 GCA_007129355.1 Bacteroidales bacterium
GTCCAAACAAGCAGCGAAAGTGCTTTCTACATGCTTAGCCTTTAGTTGGGATTTCGGCTTCGGACCGGGAAAAGGCCGCCCTATCTTCAGCCAGAGCTTCTTTATTTTTCGTGCAGGCACCAAAGCTTTACCTGCCTTATTCCGTATTTTATCGATGCTTCACTCGGAACGCTAACAGACGTCGCTTTCCGGGAAACAGCAAGCAGCTAATAGCTACTATTAGGCTGCCATTGCGTAATTGTTGTTGTCGCCGTTTATAGGCTTCGTGAATTAGGATTTACGAGCCATATTCACAACGCTCGGCATGCTTACAATCCCACTCAACTTGCTGTCTAATCCAAATCAGCCCCATGGGTAAATTGCAAGTGCAAAGATACAAAAATTACACCTACTTTACAATCCCAAGGGCAAATTCGAACCGAGCTTTCCCATTTTCCCACTTTCCCATTTTCTCACTTTCCCACTTTCCCATTTTCTCACTTTCTTAATAACCCATCAACTTTTCAACCCATCAACCCATCAACCCATCAACTCATCAACCTTAACATACCAAACATAAATTATCGTAACTTTGCCTCCATAAATTCAAAACTTTTTCATTGCAATGGAAAACGAATACAACGAACAAGAGGAAAGGGATACCAAACCCCTGGAAAAGATAAAACCCCTGCGCATCGGAATTACTCACGGAGATGTTAACAGTATAAGCTACGAGGTGATCCTGAAGAGTTTGCAGGACTCCCGGATTTTTGAATATTTTACCCCGGTGCTTTACGGTAGCTCCAAAGTAGCCTCGTACCATCGCAAGGCCCTTAATATGGCTGAGGTAGCTTTTAATGTGATCCGTGGCGCCGAACAGGCGGAGGATGAAAAGATTAATTTGGTAAATGTAATTACGCAGGAAGTGAAAGTCGAACTGGGCCAAAGTACCGATGTGGCAGGAAAAGCTGCTTACATGGCACTGGATGCTGCCACGGTTGATCTGGGTGCCGGACGTATTGATGCGATGGTTACCGGTCCTATCAATAAACAAAATATTCAGAGCCGGGATTTTAGTTTTCCGGGCCATACCGAATACCTTGCCGGTAAATTTGAATCGCGCGATTACCTGATGCTGATGGTAAATGATACCATGCGAATCGGGGTGATTACCGGACATATTGCCCTGCGGGAGGTTTCGGCAAGGATCACCGAAGAACTGATACTGCAGAAAATACGCATAATGAATAATTCACTGGTGCGCGATTTCGGTATTCGTAAACCCAAAATTGCGGTACTCGGACTTAATCCGCATGCCGGCGATAAAGGGGTTTTGGGAATTGAGGAAGAAACCATAATCATTCCTGCCATTCAAAAGGCATTTGAAATGGGGATGATGGCCTTCGGACCCTATCCTGCTGATGGTTTCTTTGGTTCTTCTAACTTCAGCCACTTTGATGGCGTACTTGCCATGTACCATGATCAGGGACTCATTCCCTTTAAATCCATGGCTTTCCAGTCGGGTGTTAATTTTACTGCAGGTTTGCCTGTGGTGCGCACTTCGCCTGCCCATGGCACCGCCTACGAACTGGCCGGTAAGAATATGGCTTCTGCCGATTCCTTCCGCGAAGCCATTTACCTGGCTATTGATGTGGTAAGAAATCGCCGTCTGTATGATGAAATCAACAGTAATCCCTTAAAAATATCATCTCTGGAAGAGGATAGTGATTCCGATAAGAATGAGTTGAAGTCTCTTTCCGACAATGCCGACGAATACATTTTATAGGCAGTAAACCGCTGCGCTTTTATGGCCGTATCCTATACCATACAACAAATTGCCGGTTTTACAGGTGGTAACTTGTATGGGAATTTTGAGACCGAAAACGAAATCCGCTTTTTGCTTACCGACAGCCGACGGCTGGTTTTTCCAAAATCTGCTGTCTTTTTTGCCCTTGAAACATCCAAAAATGATGGTCATAACTATATGGCCGGCCTCATTGAGAAAGGTGTGGGTTGTTTTGTGGTTTCCCGGTTGCCGGAAAATCAGGAATGGTTGAAAAAAGCTGCTTTTATTCTAACAAATAATACCCTTGAAGCCCTGCAGAAGCTGGTTGCTGCTCACCGGCAACAGTTCAGCATCCCTGTTATTGGCATTACCGGAAGCAATGGGAAAACCATTGTAAAAGAATGGTTGTCGCAGCTTCTGGCTGACAGGTTTTTTGTTGTGAAAAATCCGAAGAGCTACAACTCACAGACCGGAGTGCCCCTATCGGTTTGGCAGATGGATCATTTTCATGAGATGGGCATCTTTGAAGCTGGTATTTCCCAACCTGGTGAAATGGAAAAGCTTGAAAAGATCATCAGGCCGGAACATGGCATTTTTACCAATATCGGTCCGGCCCACGACGAAGGCTTCCCCGGAAGGGAAAATAAAATCATGGAAAAACTGAAGCTTTTCGCAGGAAGTGAATTGCTGGTGTACAGGGCCGATAATGAGTTGCTTGAAAGTTCCATAAAAAGCTGGAAAGAGTCGCATGCCGGTATTCGTCTTTTTCGATGGGGAATGGCTGGTGATACAGATATGCAATTGTTGCGGGTGGAGAAGTTTCAGAACCATACACAGGTAGAGGTCCGGATTCAGGAAAAGATAAGACAATTTACCCTTCCTTTTACAGATGATGCTTCTGTAGAGAATGTGCTGCATTGTATTGCTTATATGCATTGCTGCGGTTTCGATAACCTGGCCGAAAAACTGCTCCGCTTGCAACCCGTGGCTATGCGTCTGCAACTCCGCCAGGGAATCAACAACTGCACCCTGATTGATGATGCATACAATTCGGATGTGCTTTCGCTGGGTGTGGCTCTCGATTTTCTCAATACACAGGTTAAGCAAAAGGAGAAAACCCTGATTCTCTCCGATATTCTGCAGGCAGGAGTTTCTGCTTCGCGCCTGTATGATGAGGTGGCTGACCTGGTCAGAGCAAAAAACATCCAAAATTTTATTGGTATCGGACCTGATGTTTCATCAAGAAGTTCTGACTTTAAGGGGCTGAATGCTTTGTTTTTTCAAAGTACAGAAGATTTTCTCATAAATCATGATCCTGCATTGTTCCGTGATCAGGGAATTTTGCTGAAAGGGGCGCGGGATTTTGGGTTTGAACGGATCAGTAGCAAACTTCAGTTTAAGGATCATCAAACAGTTCTCGAAATTGATCTGGATGCGCTGGTGCATAATCTGAATGTTTATAAGTCGATGCTGAAGCCGGGTGTTAAAATAGCGGCTATGGTCAAGGCTTTTTCTTATGGAAGCGGCAGCTACGAAATTGCAGGTGTGCTGCAATATCACCAGATTGATTATCTGGCTGTGGCTTTTGCCGATGAAGGCAAAGAACTCAGGAATGCCGGAATTACCATGCCCATAATGGTTTTGAATCCCGAACTTCACAACCTTGATATTTTGTTTCGTTACCGGCTTGAGCCTGAGGTGTATTCTGTTGATCTTCTCAAAAGACTGATGCAGGAGGCAGAGCTAAATCTGTCATCGCCAAAGCAATCCAATTTCCCCATACATATCAAGCTTGATAGCGGTTTGCATCGTATGGGTTTTATGGAAGATGAACTGGATGAGTTACTGAAAATACTGCAGAAAAACTCCTTGCTGAAAGTGGCCTCAGTATTTTCGCACCTTGCTGCTTCTGATTTACCGCAATTCGATGATTTCACCCATGAACAGTTGAAAAGGTTTGAACGAATGACCGAAAAGCTGGAAGCAAGATTGGGTTACGGCTTTTTGAAACACATGGCCAACTCGGCTGCCATTAGTCGTTTTCCCGAAGCACAACTGGATATGGTGAGACTGGGCATAGGTATGTATGGGGTGGATGGAAATAAAGATGTGGAAGCACATTTGCAAACCGTAAACACTTTTAAATCTGTAATATCGCAGATAAAAACGGTGCCTGCCGGCGAAACCGTAGGTTACAACCGGGCAGGTCATCTTAAAAAGGAAACCCGCATTGGCATTGTGCCGGTAGGCTATGCCGACGGACTAAGCCGCCGGTTGAGCAACGGCAGGGGCTATCTGCTGGTAAACGGACAAAAGGCTCCCATCATCGGAAACATCTCTATGGATATGTGCACTGTGGATATAACCGGACTGAACGCAAATGCCGGTGATGAGGTAATTATCTTTGGAAAAGATCTGCCCGTTACTTTGCTCGCCGAAAAACTGGAAACCATTCCATACGAGATTTTTACCAGCATTGCCGCACGGGTCAAGCGTGTGTATTTTCAGGAATAGCTGCTACTTTTCAAGCCTGAGCGTTATTTTTATTTCTTATTTTTGCCCCGAAGGAAGACCTTTACTTAATTCATGTTTAAAATACATTCATTATGAAAAAAGCAATAAAAACCGACAAGGCACCGGCTCCCATCGGGCCCTACAATCAGGCTATCATGGCCGGAAACACCCTTTTTGTATCGGGTCAGATTCCGCTGAACCCCGCCAATGGAGAGCTGGTAAAGGGTGATGTGAAAGAACAAACCCGAAGGGTAATGGAAAACCTGAAAGCAATCCTTAAGGAAGCCGGATTGGATTTTGCCAACGTAGTGAAGTGCAGCATTTTCATCTCTGATATGAAGGATTTCCCATTGATCAATGAGATTTACGGAGGCTATTTTACAGAAACACCTCCTGCCCGCGAAACGGTTCAGGTGGCGGGTCTGCCAATGGGTGTTGATGTGGAGATCAGCTGTATAGCCATTGCTTAAAATCTTTTCAAAAATAATATAGGGTTGTCTCGAAAGTGACATCCGGGCGTTACACCTGTCGAAACGATAGTTCTCGCTTCGACAGGCTCAGCGACCCAACAAGACAGCCCCTTTTTATACTCTTTCAAATCCAGATAATATGTTGAAGAAGAAACTTTTATTTACTCTGTTTTTGCTAATATTTGTCAGCTTCAGGAGTGTTGCGGTGGAAGGCATGTGGCTTCCGTCGCTCATTCAAAAAAATATTGAAGAAATGCAGATGATGGGCCTTGAACTGGAGGCTCTTGATCTGTATAATGAAGATGGTGCCAGCCTGAAAGATGCTATTGTGCGCTTCGGCAGGGGTTGTACCGGGGCATTTATCTCGCCTGAAGGGTTGCTGCTAACCAATCACCACTGCGGATACGGCGTAATTCAATCGCACAGCAGCGTCGAGAATGATTATCTTACGGAAGGATTCTGGGCGGCCAGCAAAGATGAAGAGTTGCCCAATCCCGGTCTTACCATTACTCTTTTGGTACGCATGGAAAATGTTACGGCAAGGGTACTGGAAGTTATTGATCTCAATATGAATGAAAGAGAACGTGCAATAGCAGTACGCGATATTTCGCACACCATTGCCGATGAAGCAAAAGAAGACGGCCGCTACGAAGCCATGGTAAATCCTTTTTATTACGGAAATGAGTATTATCTATTTGTGTACAACATTTACCGCGATGTGCGCCTGGTGGGTGCACCCCCCTCATCAATAGGAAAATTTGGCGGCGATGTTGACAACTGGATGTGGCCCCGCCACTCGGGCGATTTTGCCCTTTTCAGGGTGTATGCCGATGATGAGAACAACCCGGCAGATTACAGTACTGACAATGTACCTTACCAACCGGCACACTTTTTCCCGGTGAGCAACCGTGGACTTGAGAAACATGATTTTACCATGGTTTATGGCTACCCTGGTCGCACACAACGCTATCTTACTTCGGATGCTGTGGATTTTATCATTGAGAAAGAAAACCCCATGGGTATTGATGTGCGTACACGAATTCTACAGATCTACGACCAGGAAATGGCAAAGAGTGATGAAGTGCGGATTCAATATGCCAGCAAACACGCCGGAGTTGCCAATGCCTGGAAAAGATGGATGGGTGAGAACCGTGGATTACACCGATTGGATGCTGTAAATGTGAAACTGGAACAGGAAAAGGAGTTCGGGCAATGGGTGGCAGCAAATCCATTAATAGCTGCACCTTATGATGGGTTGTTGCAGGCTTTTGAAAAAACGTACACTGAATACCATCCCTATCGGTTTGCCATAAGACTTTATGGCGAGGCTGGCAGAAGTATTGAGATTGCCCGGTTTGCCGAACAGTTTACCCGGCTTGTGGCTATGAGCCAGGAAAATAATCCGAATCAGGAAAGGATTGATGCTGAAATAGAACGGCTTAAGTCGGCAACCACAATTTATTTCAGGAATTATAATGTGGATATTGACAAACAAATCATGAACGAAATGATCCGAAAATATATTTACCACTCAGATGAAATGATGCCCGATATCATTTTCAGGATCCTTCAAAGGCACGGAGATAACCTTGACCGGTATCCCGAAAATGTTTTTAAACGCACCATGTTCAAGTCTTCTGATGAAGTAATGAATTTTCTGGAAAATTATCGCCTGAGGCATCATCGCAGAATAGAAAGAGATCCGGCATTTCAGTTTGTCAATGGCCTGAACAGTTATATTGTGAGCGAGATACAGCCACCACAGCAAAAACTGGAAAGTACACTCGACAGCCTTTACAGATTATATAATGCTGGTTTGCAGGCCATGAAACCCGATTATAACTTCTTCCCCGATGCCAACGGTACGCTGAGGATCTCTTACGGAAGGGTAGAAGGGTCTTATCCGCGCGATGCGGTTCAGTTCATACCCTTTACCACAGGCGAAGGTATTCTGGAAAAAGCCGCACAAACTGAAGTAGAAGATTATCGAATTTCGGAAAGGCTGGAAACGCTGCTTGCAAACCGTCGTTTTGATAGCTTTGCCCACCATGACGAACTGGTAGTTAACTTTATTGCCAGCAACCATACTACGGGTGGAAACTCCGGAAGTCCTGTCATTGATGGACGTGGAAACCTGATCGGACTCAACTTCGACCGCAGCTGGGAAAGTACCATGAGCGATATCATGTTTGATCCCGAACAGTGCAGGAATATTTCCGTTAACTCACAGTATATTCTCTGGGTTATCAGCCAGTATGCAGGCAAGGATTACCTGCTGGATGAGATGCATGTTATTATGGAATAGCCATTGGAGAATTAACCAACCGGCCATGAAAGCCTGGCTTCTGCAATAATTTCAGCAGGGGTCAGGCTTTTGATTTTATTCTCGTAAATGAATGACAGTATTTTTTTGTATTGTGCCAGATATCCGCCGTATTTGTAATCCGTAAAGTAGGTATTGTGCCAGAGCAATGAGAAGATGCAGTTGTGTGGATTTGCCTCATAGAAGTCAATTATTATATTTGCAGTCTTTTCCCTTTCTATTTTCATGTAGTTGCGAAAAGTTGTGTCCATAAACGTCAGGGGGGCTTCCACAAAATTAAGAGGTTTATTTTTTCTGATATCAAAAGGTTGGAAAGCACCTCCGTACGAATTTCTGAAGCCATAGTGCTCAGCAAAACCCAGGCTGGAGTCGAAGGTGATAGGTGATGCTGATAATATGGGCCAGTGTTTGGGAGGTAAAAACTTTAGAAAATGATAGCGGTTATAGGGTTCAATTATTTTCCACCTGGCCAGTTTTTCATCAAAACTCATTTCCATGGATGATTTGTGAATTGCGTTTACAAAGCCCTTTTTCCTGATCTTCTGCAAAAGTGTTTGCTCCTTTTGGAAGGTATAATCTGCATTCCTGATATTATGTTTGCCCTTGCCCTTGTTTACCAGCCAGAAGAACGTTGACTTTACATCGTATTCGGAGTTGATGCGCATTATCCTGTCCATGTTCTTCCAGTGGGGACGGCGGCTGATCTCTCCGGCAAGGATGGCCAGCATGGCTGCCGGTTTCAGATTTTTGATTGCCCAGTTCCCGTCCTGCATCAGGGAACCGTATATGGAATCAATATCGTGCGAAACAAAAAATGCGCTGGGTTTTTTCTCACCTGGTATCCCTTTTTCTTCACAGAACTCATCCATGTATTGCTCAACAAGGTTCTTTTCTATGCTGCTGAATCTTTTCTGGTAAGATGATTCATAGCGGAACCTGCCAAATGCGTCCAGATCGTTTTCACCGGCTGAATATTCCTGAAGACAGTTCACCATGTAAAAGATGCTGGCAATCAGGTCTTTCCGGTTCTTTGAGTCGCGTATCAGCTGCTCATCCTTAAATAGCTGCTTGTGCGAAAGCTCCGGATTTTCCTTACTTAGCTTACCATAAAAATCAAGATTGATAACCTCGCTGCTGGGGTGCTCGTGATCCCATACCAGGTCTGCATCATCAGCAGAATCAATGAAACTGAATTTTATACTCCGGTTTTTCTCAATGAGCAACAGGGTGTAAAATACCGGGTAGTGGTATGAAGTATTTTTACGGATGTGGATTTTTAACATTATCCAATTTCTCTACAGTAGTGTTAATAACTGCCAGGCAGAAAGGATTGTTTTCTGTTTTCGCTTAACAGGTTCAAAGATATCCTCATTTCATTGAAAATCCTATGATTAGAGGTTAGTTTTGGAACTGGAATAAAGCAACGTCGCTTCGACAGGCTCAGCGTCCCTGGTGGTTGAGCCTGTCGAAACCACTCAACAGTAACTATAAATGCTTCATCCCCATCAACCGGGAAAAAGCATTATGCACATCTTTTTCCTCTACCACAAAGGTTACCTCGTTACTGGTTGATATCACCTCACAAACGTTGATGCCCGACCAGGCAAGATTTTTCAAAAGAAAGTAATAAATCCCCGACACTTCAGTATTGCTTTCAGGCAACCTGATGGTTATGGAACTGAGCCTGGTTTTTTGGGCAATAAGCTTTTCCTTCCGGTAAATTTCCCTGATGCGCGATTCAAGTAAATTGCTCACCACAAGGGTAGTTTCGAAAACTCCCTGCGAAATGGTGCAGAATATTTCCTTTTCACCGGCTATTTCATCCATTAGTTGACGGTTGCAGGCAATCAGTCCGGCAGAGTTCTCAAAGGTATAATCCCTGAGATCGGAGCGTACAATCACATCACCTAGTTTACGCATGAATTCCCTGATTTCTTTGCTGATGCGAAAGGATAATCCCGATGGCCGTCGGTTTATGGCCATTACTATGGCTCCCGGCTGTACTTTTTTGTGCAATCTTTTCTCTATATCAGGCTGAAGTTTGCGTGCAAGAGATGATACGTTAATGAGTTCTTCCGACAGTGCCTCCTCAAGAAAGGGAGATGCCGAAATAAGCTCATCTACTGCCTGGGCTATATTCATAATGTATAGTGTTAAAAATATAACGCAAAGTTACAAAAAAGTATTTTATAATTAAAAATTTCACAGAGTAGTATAAAATTTATTTCTTTGCACAGCTTTTAATCAAAAATCACTATTTCTCAATCTTAACCTTAACCTAAAATGCTTGTTTTAAAATTCGGTGGTACATCTTTGGGCAATGCCAAAAGAATCAGAAAAGTTGCAGAAATAGTAAGTACGCACAGCAACTGTGTGGTGGTATGTTCTGCAATGGCAGGTGTAACCAATGCACTGGAACAGGTGAATCAGGCCTGGGAACAATCGGATTATCAACAGGCAACAGAAATACTCGATTTAACTGAATCCAGTTTTGAAGTCGTCATTCACGAATTATTTTTGGATCAGGATATTATTACAGAAAATTGTCTTGGTATAAGAAAAATGTTTTCAGAAGTTCAGCATATAGTCGCCGAAAGTTATAATGAAGAGCTGAAAGGCAATGTTCTTTCGCTGGGTGAGCTTGCTACTTCATGGATATTCAACAATTATATGCAGTATTCAGGAAAAGAATCTTCTTTTGTTAATGCCCTGAATCTGATACATCTGAACGAACAGGATGAGCCTGTCACGTCAAGCATTGCGCAAAGAATACACGAAACGGAAAGTTTTTCCCTGCCGGGTATTTATATTACCCAGGGTTTTATTTGTATGGATTGGCAAGGCAGGGTGTCCAATCTGAAGCGGGGTGGTAGTGATTATACGGCTACTTTGCTGGGTGCCGCCCTTCATGCTTCTCTTATTGAGATATGGACCGACATAGATGGTCTTCATAACAACGACCCCAGGTATGTGGAGAACACAACACCCATTCGTGAGCTATCCTTTGCCGAAGCTGCCGAGCTGGCTTACTTTGGCGCCAAAATACTGCATCCGTCATGCGTGTGGCCGGCACGTGAACATAATATTCCCATACAGTTAAAAAACACCATGAATCCAGATGCCCTGGGAACTCACATACATTCAGGAATGATACCCCAAGGCGTAAAAGCTATTGCCGCCAAAGATCATATAGCTGTGCTGCGCATCACATCAGGAAGAATGTTCAATGCATACGGGTTTCTGCATAAGCTTTTCCAGGTATTTGAAGAGTTTAAAATACCGGTAGATGTGGTTACAACTTCCGAAGTATCGGTGTCAGTAACTATTGATGATTCCCATGCTTTTGAAGGACTGGTTTCTCGTTTACGGTCACTAGGAAGAGTGAGTGTAGAAAACAATCGCTCAATTATTTGTATTGTGGGTAATATTCAGGAACATCTTGCTGATGTTATGCATGCTGTTAAACATTTTAAAACCGATATGGTTTCATTAGGTGCCAGTTCCAATAATATCACATTGGTTGTGCCGCACAAGCAAAAAGTTGAGGCTTTGCAATCACTGCACAAACTTGTAAATAATAATATCGTTAACCGACAAGAATCATGTATACAACTTCAGGCATAAAAACACCTTACTATCTTTACGACCTTGATCTGCTCAGGCAAACACTCGACGAAGCCCGACAGGCAGCCAACCAGCATGATTATCATATTCATTATGCCATTAAGGCCAATAACAATCCTATTGTCACAGGTATCATAAATGATTACGGCTATGGTGTTGATTGTGTCAGCGGCAGTGAAGTTATGGAAGCTCTGCACCGAGGATTTCCCGCAGAAAAGATCGTTTATGCCGGGGTGGGAAAGAGTGATGATGAGATAAGACAGGCTCTTGAAAATGATATCTTTTGCTTTAATGTGGAATCGCTGGAAGAGTTGCAGGTCATTGATGAGATTGCATCTGAAATGAAAAAAACTGCCAGGGTTGCCCTCAGGGTAAATCCCGGAGTGCAGGCACATACCCATAAATACATTACCACCGGTCTTGATGAGAATAAATTCGGAATTCACCCGTCGCAATTGCAGGAAGCCCTTAATCTTTGTCGCAGTTCCCAGTGGCTGGATTTTATGGGACTCCATTTTCATATAGGTTCGCAGATCACTTCCTTGCAGCCATTTGCTGATCTTTGTCAAAGAGTCAATGAGATCTGGAATGAATTTGATATTACATCCATGGGTGCCAGAATCCTTAACCTGGGTGGCGGACTTGGTGTTAATTATGAAGATCCTGACAATAACCCCATTCCCGATTTTCAATCTTTCTTTAGTGTAATTGCCGAAAATCTGAAAATTCCTGAACATATCAAGGTACATTTTGAACTGGGCCGCAGTCTGGTAGCCCAATGCGGCAACCTGATCACCCGGGTGCTATATACAAAAAAAGGTGTTGATAAAGAATTTGTGATTACCGATGCGGGTATGACAGAATTGATGCGACCTTCACTTTACCAGGCAAGACACAGGATTGAAAATATCAGCAATTCAGGTGAAACCTGTCACTACGATGTGGTGGGGCCGGTATGCGAATCGAGCGATGTGTTCGGCAAAGCCGTTGAACTACCTGTTACCCGCCGTGGCCATTTACTGGCAATAAAAAGTTGCGGTGCCTACGCTGAATCTATGATGCTCAGGTACAATATGCGGGCAAGGGCAAAAAGCTTTTTTAAAACATCCGGAAAGATTTCGCCGATTTCTCAGTGTAAAGGAGGAGAATCAATTACTACTGAGGAAGGGCAATTCAGCAGGGTTAACTAGGTCTGGAGAATTTGTTATCGTGGTAATCTGTCAGAAATTCAAATTCAAATAAAAGAACACCCCAGCATAGATAAAAGTGGCAAGCAGAATTCCCCTGCCGGTTTTATCGAAATTAAGGTTCACCATGTAGTATCTGAAAGTAAAAAGATTGCTGAAGATCCCGATGAGCTGCATTGTGGATGGTTTCATCATGTAGATTCCGCGAATTTCATCCACAACACCATAAGTTCTTACAATGGTAAGGATAATTCCATACACGATAAGCGGGACCACAAGCCCCATAATAATTCCCAGTGCCCAGTTATCTTTTTTAAGCATTAAAGTTCCAGTCTTTTAGTTGGGAAATCAGTTTATGCGCAGTAAAGTCGTATTGTATGGGTACCAGTGATATGTAGTTGTTGGCCAGAGCCCATTCGTCGGTTTCATCCATATCTTCATGCAGCTGAAACTTTCCTGTAAGCCAGTAGTAATCTTTACCCCTTGGATCTGTTCGGTGGTCAAACTCCTCCACCCAGTTGGCATTGGCCTGGCGGCAAACACGCACCCCTTTTATCTCATGCTCCTTTACGGCCGGTATATTCACATTCAGGCAGTTGCCCTTCGGAAGCCCATGCTTCAATACACTGCGTACAATCTGTTGTATATATTTGCGTGCCGGAAGAAAATCGGCATTCATGCGGTAATCGAGCAATGAAAATCCAACGCTTGGTATTCCTTCCATGGCACCTTCAATAGCTGCCGACATGGTTCCGCTATAGATCACATTGATGGATGCATTGCTGCCGTGGTTAACGCCCGAAACCAGGATGTCGGGTTTGCGATGCAATACTTTATTTACAGCAAGCTTGACACAGTCAACAGGAGTGCCGCTGCAACTGAATTCCTGGTGGTCGCCGTTAACGGCAATCTTTTCAAGTCGGATAGGCTCGGTTATGGTTACGGCATGGCCCATTCCACTTTGTCCTTTATCGGGGGCAACCACTACCACTTCACCTATTTCTAACATGAAGGAAATGAGATTGCGGATACCTGGTGCCATGATGCCATCATCATTGGTAACTAATATTAAGGGTTTTTGCATTTTCAATTTTTTTTGGCAAAGCTATTAAGAATTCACTTTATGACAAGATTCTGGATGAGAAAAGTTTTTAAAGCATTATCTCAAACGGCTTAAACACGGGTTACCCCGCCCGAAACAATAAATTTCATAAAATCGGCTGAATTAGCCACCACCGGAATCACATTTTCTGCCGGCACAATAAACATATTGCCCGAGAAATTATAAGAGTGGGGTAAATAAACAGCCACAAAATCATCGCCTATGCCGATGTTTTGCAGATCTCGTTCAGTAATAAAACCCAGTTTCCTGATATTACTTTCCCTGTTCATGATTACCATAACAGGTTCTGTGAATTTTTTCTTTTGCCCGACGAATGCTGATAACAAGTCAGATATGGCAGTGTAAAGCATCTTTATCAGGGGAACCTGGTCCATGATCCTGTTAAATAAAAAAGAAAGCGGGGTTCTGATGATTAATGACCCCAGCATACCTATGAGTGTAATGGACCCTAAAATGATAAGCAGACCAAGCCCGGGAATATTGAGAGGAATCAGTCCGTCAATAAACTCAAAAAGCTTAAAAATTACAAAAACAGTAATGGAAATAGGAGCTATAAGCAATAATCCCTGTAAAAATGAATTTACAATTTTGCGAAGGGTTTTTTTGTAGATGTACTCAGTTCGTTTCATATGTTGTTATATTTTTTTTGATTTGTTGGAGTTAAATAATTTGCAGTAATAAAAATAAACAAACCCTTTCATAGGTTGTTTGCATATTGAAATAAAAAAGCAGTAAAAGAGCTTAACTATTTTTAACGCGCGACATAATGTCATGTGTTCGTCTTGTGGTCTGCTTTTTGACTAATTTTGTCCTGAATTTTAAATTGCAACTAAATTTTCTAAGATATGGTTTTTGATGTTAATATTTTGATCATTTTCGGAGTTTTTATGCTCCTGAGCTGGCTGGTTGGTAACCGGCTGAAATCTAAATTTGCTAAATACTCCCGGATGGGTCTGCGTTCTGGTTTGTCGGGCCGTGAAATTGCAGAGAAGATGCTCCGCGACAGCGGAGTGAGCGGTGTTCGTGTTATTTCTACTCCCGGAAAACTTACCGATCACTACAACCCGTTAGATAAAACCGTAAATCTGAGTCCTGAAGTATTCAACGGGCGCAGTATCTCTGCCGCTGCGGTGGCAGCGCACGAATGCGGCCATGCTGTGCAGCATGCCCAAGCTTATTCGTTCCTGAAAATGCGCTCTGCACTGGTGCCCGTTATCAGTGTAAGTTCACGCTACATGCAGTGGGTGTTGCTCATCGGTATTCTTACTATTCAAGCATTCCCCGGAATTTTACTGGCCGGTATTATCATGTTTGCCATGACCACCCTGTTCAGCTTTGTCACCCTGCCGGTAGAATTTGACGCTACCAAAAGGGCGTTGGGATGGTTAAGGGAAACTGGTCTCACGGTTGGTGAAGAGCACGGCTACGCCAAAGACGCTCTTAAATGGGCTGCACTTACTTATGTAGTAGCTGCGCTGGCATCGCTGGCAACATTGATGTATTACATTATGATATTTCTTGGAAGCAGAAGATAGATTTATTCTAAAAGAAAGATAAGGAAATATTACTGTTTGTTAAGTACATATTTCCTTATCTTTGCAAGCCCACTTTTTAATACTTGTAATGAGTGACCGACTAAAACGAGAAAAAGAATATCATAATAAAGCATTTAGTGAAGGAGTAAGAAAAGCCGCTGATAAGTACTATACCATCCATTCTACTTCTCTTAAAAAGCTTAATAATACATTAGAAGAATACTCAAAGGGAAAAACAGTACTTGAGTATGGATGCGGACCCGGGGATAACGCATTCTTCCTGGCAAAACATGCCAGCAAATTAGTGGCGATCGATATTTCAGATTATGCCATAGAAACCGCAACTGAAAGAGCTAAACAACTAAATCTTACCAATGCAGAATTCAGGGAAATGAATGCCGAAGAACTGGAGTTTGATGATAATTCCTTTGATCTGGTTTTTGGCAACTCTATTATTCATCACCTTGATCTTAATATTTCCTTCAGTGAAATAAAAAGAGTATTAAAGCCCGGAGGCAAGGCAATTTTCTATGAACCTCTGGGGCATAACTTTTTCATCAATCATTACCGCAAGGCTACTCCTGAGATGAGAACAGAGGATGAGCATCCGTTGCTAATTGATGATATAAAACTGGCACTGGATTATTTTGATGAAGTTTCTGTTGATTTTCACCACCTGAGTACACTTGCTGCCGTGCCTTTCAGAAATACTTTCATTTTTAAACCTTTCTTAAAAATTCTTTCCGGTTCTGACAGGCTAATATTTAAGATGTTCCCCTTCATGCGCAAGTATGCCTGGTTTTGTATTCTTGAACTGGAAAAAAAATAAATTCTGTTATTTCTTTCAGCACTATCAGTTCTCCTTAACAGTATTTTCTATGGTTTTCCATAATGCATCGGCGGTTTTATCCCAGGAAAATTGCATGCTTCTTTCTTTTCCCTTTTCAATTAGGATATTTCTCAATTCTTCATTGGTGCTAAGTGAGATCATGGCCTCAGATATGGAATCAACAGAACAGGGATCAACCAGCAGTGCAGCATCACCTGCCACCTCGGGCATAGATGTAACATTTGAAGTAATAACAGCGGCCCCTGAGTTGAAGGCCTCAAGGATAGGTATTCCAAAGCCTTCAAAATAAGGTACAAAAAGCAAAGCCAGCGAAGCTGCATACAATTGGTTAAGTTCGGCAACCCCTAACCTTCCATGAAAAGTCACATCTTCCTTATACTCCAGTTTTTCCCATGCTTCGCTTATAGCCGGAGTCCAATATTTTTTCTGACCAACTACCAGTAAACGTGTATTTTGTGTATCCTGTTTTTTGAAGCGGTTGAATGCCTCAAACATCCGGGCAATATTTTTCCGGGGTATCAACGCACCTACATAAAGAAAATAGGGTTTACCCCGGGCGTATTTCTTTCGGGTTACCAGTTTTTCTTCCGGGCTAACGATTTTATAGCCTTCGTTACAACCATTATGGGTAACATCAATCTTATCGGGCGAAATTCCCCAGTACTTTATGATATCCTGCTTTGAATAATTGCTCACTGTAGCGATACGACGAGCTTTTCGGGCATATTTTCTAAACAGGATATTGTAATATTTACGGGTGAAGAAAGGAATATCTTCAGGAAAATGTACAAAGTTCAGGTCATGAATTACCTGTATGCATGGAGCAGGAGAGTTGAGTGTCATCCAGCCGTCGGGTGAAAGAAATACATCGGGTTTGAGTTTTCTCAGCAAAAAGGGAAGGATGATCTCAAACCGTATAAACCATAGGAAAGGATGCCTTGAAGGAGGAGATAATGTAACAAAACGTGTGTTGGGCGGGAACTTTAATTCAGAAGATGGCTTTCGGTCAAAGATAAGAATAAATTCATGCTCAGGGTGCCGGGCAGTGATTCTGCTTAGGGTTTCGTATGTATACCAGCCGATTCCATCCAGTTTTCCGGGTATAAGCAATTGGGTATTTATAGCTATCTTCATTTCACCTGTTTAGCTGGTTTTATCTGTCAAATGTAATATCATTACTTTACATTCTCCACGGGAAAATGTTCTTTTATGAAGTCTTTCAGGTTGCGATAAAGGGCTGCTACAGGCAAACCTACCACATTGTGCCATGAACCTTCTATACGTTCCACACATGTTAACCCGATCCACTCCTGTATACCGTAGGCTCCTGCCTTATCAAAAGGTTTGCAAGTATTGATGTAATAATCAATTTCATCAGGACTTATTGAAGAAAACTTAACCAATGTATTTTCATAAAAAGCTACCTGTTTTTTCATTGATGTAAGGCAAACTCCGGTAATTACCTGGTGGGTTGTACCAGATAGCAGAGTAAGCATCTGCCGGGCCTGCATAACATTGCCGGCTTTGTTCAGGATTTGCTTACCCTTTACCACAATGGTATCGGCGGTTATGACAATACTTTTTTCAGATATCTGAGATTTAAAGGATTCTGCTTTCTGTTTGCATAAATGTAGTGCTATTTCATGGGGTGGCAGTTCTGGCGGAAAACTTTCATCGCAGGCAATAGCCCATACCCTGAAAGAAAAGCCGGCATCATTCATTAATGCCCTGCGGCGGGGCGATTGCGATGCAAGAATAAGATCAATGCTTTTAATTTGCTTGAAAAACTCCATGAATGCATTAAAAATTGAATTGTAGCGGACGCAAAGATAAATGCTTTGCCTATGCCTTCCAAACTATTTATTCCAGATGAAACCCGCCTTGCAGATAGAAAGAAAAAATAAACATGGAAAACACACCTGCTACCATTACCCATTTTGAAAAAAGACTGAGATACCGGTAGTCTGTTTTTTCCTTGGCAGTCATAATTTTATTGATCATGATGATAAAGGGTATCTGCACGGTCAGCAGGAGATAGGCAAACAATATATCGAAGTCGCGCAGGAGAATGAAAATCTGGAACCATCCTACAAGAATGATGATGGTAACGGTAAGAAATATGAGCAGTTTTTTGGTAGAATGTACTCCAGCCACAACAGGAATTGTTTTACAGCCGGTTTTGGCGTCTCCCTTAATATCTTCAATATCTTTGATGATCTCACGCAAGAGCGTGGTAAGAAATGCGAAAAGTGCATATACTCTTGAAAAATAGGATATATTCATAAAATCGACATCCCTGATTCCTTCAGCAGCCAAAGCATGTGATTCAAAAACCCATACAATGGCCACTACAAATCCTGCAAGGATGGCCACTATGATATTGCCTATCAGAAATTTTCTTTTATACCTGATGCTGTAAAGCCATAACAGGGTAGGAACAATCAGAAATACGAACAGCAATGGCCAGTATTGAACCCTGAAAGCCATGTATGCACCCAGTAAAACCGCAATAATATTGAATAGCGAATGGTAGAAAATGGCCGAACGCCGCGAAATTTTCCTGCCCAGGATGATCCTGTCGGGTTTGTTGATTCGGTCAGTCCGTAAGTCAAAATAATCATTGATGGCATAACCTGCAGCAGTAATAAGCATAGTTGCCAGCACGATAAGAAAAAATTCGGCATGCGACAGGGATAGTTCAAGTCCTTTGCTCTGCAAAAGGGGCTGAATAATAGCATATCTGAACAGATACTGTATGGCCGCTACCATCAGCAGGTTGGGCCAGCGAAACAATTTCAGGTATGCCACCATACGATTTTATTTAGGGATTAATGTATTCCTTGTTAAATTACCAGTGAAACCCATCTTCATCAAACCATTTATCCTGTACTTTCATAACCTGTTCGAGTACATCCCTGGCACAACCTTTACCCGCGGAGACGGGCGAAATGTATTTGCTGATATGTTTTATTTCCTGCGCTGCATCGGCCGGGCAGGCTGCAACGCCCACCTCTTTCATGATCTCATAATCGGGAATGTCATCACCCATGTAAAGGATATTCTCCATTTTCAGATTATCCCTTTTTACAATTTCATGAAATACTTCCAGCTTGTTGCCAATGGCAAGATAAATTTCCTTAATACCCAACCCTTCAAATCTTTGTCTTACTGCTTCAGAATTACCCCCGGTAATTATTATGATACGATAACCTTTTTTTATGGCAAGCTGCAGGGCATAGCCATCCTTTACATTCATGGAGCGGAGCATTTGTCCGTCGGGGGTGAGCAAAACAATGCCATCAGTCATTACACCATCAACATCAAAAATAAACGTATCAATACCGGAGAGAAGGGCTTTGTAATTCGACATTAGTTTCAGCTTTTCTTGTTTTTTTCTTTGCTTTCTATAATACTTTGGGAAATAAAAGTATAAATTTTTTGGTAAGCGGGCAAGGCAGAAAGTTTTTCCAGGTGTTTTTCCATGATAGTATGGTCTTCACGAACAGCCGGACCTGTCTGTACTTCAGCCGGTTTATGGGTTTTTACTTTGCGTAAAGTTTCATCAAGTAAAGGCTGCAAAAGATCGAATGATATATTTTCTTTTTGCAGTATTTCATCGGCTATGGCAAACATATGGTTTGTGAAGTTGCAGGCAAACACTGCCGCAATATGCAATGCTTCCCTTTGCGGGGAATTGATACGTTCTACCTTACGGCTTATTTTGCGACCAAGCTTCATAAGCATCATCAGGTGTTCATGGTCCTGTGCTTCAATGCAAAGCGGAATATTTGAAAAACCGGCTTTTACTTTTTTTGAGAAGGTTTGCAGGGGATATAAAACACCGTATCTCAGGTTACGACCTTTTAAAATATTCATATCAAGACTACCTGAAGTATGCACTACAAAGGCATTCTCAATGTCAAACTCTTTCAGAACATCCTCCAGTGCACCATCTGAAACTGAGAAAATATACAAATCGGCATGGGGTAGTATCTTTTTAATATCTGTAGTGCAGTAAGAGCCGAGCTTCTGGGCCAGTGCAGCTGCTGATTTTCCGGTACGGCTGAAAACCTGGAGTACTTCAATCCCGTTGGTTTTAAGTGCCATACCCAAATGAGTTGCAACATTGCCTGCCCCTATCAGTATTACTGTTTTGATTGACTTCATGTGTTTTTATTCCTTCTTTTCCACCTTCGGCGAAATGCCATCCAGAAACCGGTAAGCATTACCAGGCAGCTAAACCATAAAAGATTGATATAAGGGAATATAATGGTCTTGATGATAATAAAATCCGGATGCTCACGGTAAAGTTCCACCACTATGGTATAAGGTTTATCGGAAACTTCACTGAAGCGGAAACGATAATCCAGATCGCGGATTACATCGTCATTATACAATAAGGATTGCCCTTGCAGAATAAACTGAGGTTTTGCTGTTAAGGTCTGGCCTAAATGTGTGGTAACATCAATAGTTGCTTCAACAACAATCCTTTGTGCTGAATCAGGAATAACATCACTTGCATTAATAGCGCTAACCACTATATGATTATTATCAATGTGCAGGGTATCATGCAGGGTCATTTCGTAGGTGCCCAGCAATTCCGACTCTTCATGATGGTGCTTATGGCTGTGCTTGTCAACATCGGCAAAAGTAATGTAGGTAAAGACATCCTTGTTCAGATAAACCTTTGCATAAGGATTATAAACATTGCCCATGTTTTCATTGAGTTTGATGGATGGCTTGGCCTGGAAAACCTTATAATACTCTCCATCCTGATTCTCTCTCAGAAAATCTAGTTCATAAAAAATATCCTCACCCTCATGATAATGGCCTCTGTAGGTAACATAATAACTCCCCATAGGTAAAATTTCATCCTTGATCAGCAGCAGGTTCTCATTTTCTGAAAAGGCTTCACCCAGAAAATAGCCCGATGTGTTTTTGGAAATGGTTTCCTGTTGCGAAAAGGTCATCAGCACTGCAATAAGGAATAGGGCAATGCCCAGGTGGCTGATGATGGTAGGTGTGTTTGCCAGGATATTTTTAAAACGAAGCAACATATCCATGGAAGAGAAAAATGCAAACAAGCCTGCAAAAAGAAATACAATATGTGCAATTTGCCAGTCATGTGTAAACCATACGATTATTACTGTAAAAACAATGCTCAGGGTAAGAGATAGTCCGGTTTTACGGATGAACTTTTTTAAATCGTTCTTTCCCCACTTGAGGAAATGTGCAAAACCCATAAGCAGGGCAACCAGCACTGCAAACGGTAGTTGCCAGGTATTGTAGTGCTGCACTGCGTTTACCGGCGGAGAAAGTTCGGTACCCAGGAACTTATTGAATACCGGAATAGAAGTGGTAAAAATGATCTGAAAAGCCGATAGCACAAGCACCAGACCGGCAATAAACAACCAGAATTCGCGCGATACAGGCTCTTCATTCTGTGCCGAAGGAAGCTTTTTGTAATGCCTGAAAAGCACTGTTAGTGAAAGGATAAGAAATGTAAAGATATAGGTAAGGATCTGAAAGCCCATGCCGTCGTTGCCGAATGAGTGTACTGAAGTTTCCGAGAGTACACCGCTGCGGGTAAGATAAGTGCTGTATATTACAAATATGAAAGCCAGGAATGTGAATAAGAATGCCGGGAAAAAGTTTTCCTTTTTTCTTCTGGCCACCAGCATCAGGTGCAAAGCAGCCACAATGACCAACCAGGGAACCAGCGATGCATTTTCGATGGGGTCCCATGCCCAGAAGCCTCCAAAAGTAAGCGATTCATAAGCCCAGACACCACCCAGCAGGATACCTGCTCCCAGGAAAAAAACAGTAAGGTGTACCCAGGGCAGGGCAGGGGCGATCCACTCCTGATATTTCTTTTTCCAAAGCCCTGCTATTCCGTAAGCATAGGGAACCAGTGCAAGGGCAAAACCGACAAACAATACCGGGGGATGCGACAACATCCAGAAATTGCGAAGCAGGGGGTTCAGTCCGTTTCCATCAACAATCAAAGAAAGATAGAACGGATTGCGGAAAAATTCACTGGCAGCATTTTCGGGCACTTCGCGCAGCAGCAGAAAAGGACTCATCCCAATGTTGATACTTCCCAAACTTATACCCAGCATCATGGATGTCATGAAAAGCTGTGAGAAGGCAACGATGACCATAACCGGGTTTTCCCATTTTCCGGCAAACCGGATTAGGAACAACCCAACCACCACCTGGCAAAGCGTCCAGAAAAGGAAACTACCTTCCTGACCGGCCCAGAATGAAGCAATCAGGTAGCCCAGTCCCAAATCATTCTCAGTATGTATCCACACATAGCGGTATTCGTAATAGCGGTTCAGGAGCAGGTACATCAGCATGACACCGGCAAGGAAAATAAAAAAGCTGTGCGCCATAAATGCATATCGTCCCCATCTTCGCCACAAGTGAGTGTCGGAAGGATGGTCTTTGGACGACTGCAGGTAAAAGAACGCTGAGAAGAGGGCGGCAAGGAATCCTATAAGAATGGAGAATTTGCCAATGTTACCGGGGAGAAGATGTTCCCCTACATATTGTATATCCATGAAGTAGAATTTGTTTCGTTGATTACGGGGGCAAAATTAAGGAAATAATTTTCAAAACAAGCATTTCGTTACCTTAATAAATGTTTAATAAGGTAATTTCCTGCATATAAATAATTACAGATAACTGCTGTAATTTACCACCTGAAGCTCGGTGCAGCAGGATCCACTTTTTTACGGTAGTGGGTTACGATATTCAACCCGAAATGCACTGTAGCCGTCTGAATAGTATGTGGTCTAAGGCCGCCCAAAAAATTATCAACTACGGTATAAAACTGCAGGGGCCCCAGGTTCAGATGAAGGCCGAATCCCACATTATTGTAGTTCCAGTGTATTACGGAATACGAAACTGATGTACCCAGCATGGGAGCTACCTGCAGGTTATATGAGGCGGTGAAGGATGGATAAATGGTTCCTGCGAGGTATTCTCCGCGTCCCAGTAAAGCAAATTTGTGTTTCCTGCCGGGCGAAAAGGCAGCTGAAACAAAAAGTTTGGGAGGCAGCATTGTACGGTAGGCATTGGTGGTTTCTTCAACATCAAAGATATCCAGAATGGAGTCGGTTAATTGCTCGAAACCGCTGCCGTTCTCACTTCCGAAAAAGTCATTGAAATCAATGCCTGTAAATTCAAATTCACCTCGCATCCGGAAGTTCTCCACATCGCTTTTCCAGTCAATGAGACCCAGATCAACCAGGCTGAATGCCAGGGTAAATTTATCCGACAAACGGAATGAAGCACCCAGGTCAATGGCCAGTCCCAGGTTTTGCGTATTGGTAAGATAGTTTATGATGTCTTCTTCTTCAACCTCAAAGTAGGTTTCATTGCCAATGGAGTCCAGAGGTGAGAGTTCAAAAAAAATGGAAGTATTTACCAGCAGATCAGCGTTAAGAAGTAATTCGTAATTATTGTCGCGGGTGGTAAGTTTCAGATCTGTCTTTTCAAAAAAGACATTACCCATACCCTGCAGTGCTTTGGCGCGGATACCGGCAGTTAGCCAGTCGTTCCACTGGCGTGAGTAACCAATGCCAAATTCACGGTAGTGAATGGCATCCAGCGAAATACGGCCGAGTTCGGCCGGTATTTCCTCACCCTGCTGAATACTTTGTTGAAGGAAGTAGTCATTGCCATCGGCCAGCAAACGTACAAAATCACGCGAGTAACCCAAATGGGTTCCCACCCTTTCCGTAATATTGAATGAAAAATAGTCTTTTTTGCTTCTGAAACCAAAACCCAGAATATCGGTCTGAAAATCAAAACTCAGAAAGTTGTTTCTATCCAGCTTGTCGAGCATGGACTGCTCGTCGATGAAAAGGCTGCTGCCGTTTTCATTCTTTTTGATGAGGTCCTGGGGCGCAAATCCGCTATGGTTAAAACCTACGTAAAGAGATGATATCCCCGGAAATCCCAGGTAAAAACCTGCGTTGGGTTGCAGTGCGGGATTGCTGTAAGATGCCTGGGGTATACCCTGCATCCAGTAAATTGTGTTGTATAGCTGAGCTTTGACAGGATTTTGAAACCCTGATAAAACTATAATACCCATAAAAAGAATAATCCTGATTGTTTTACATATATGTGGGGTCATAAAATAGTTCCTTTTTGAGTTATTTTTATGATAGCTTTTTATAATTAATATCTTAGATTAGTAATATTAGCTTTTACGCTTTTGCAGACTCCTGATTGTGTATAGCTAATCTTCATCAACGTTAAAAAGTTCTGTTCTCACTTTTGCCCTTGCTCCCATACGGACACCTATCTCGTAAGAGTCAAGTATTTTAACAGATGCCCCTTCTTCGTGGTTCCAGGTGTTGAACTGTACCTCGAGTAAAAGTTTTTCTGCATTTTGCAAGGACTCGATTTTGCTTTCCTCAAGGTAAATCAACGTTTCTTTGAGGGTGGGTTGTGTAACAATCTGACTTCCTGGATCTGTTGGTGCCGGATCAATCACGTTAAGTGGAGTGGGCTCAGAAAAAAGACGATCAAAAATCTGCATATTTTCGTCCAGAAAGAAAATGTCGATGGATGCAGCAAGCGGGAATCCATTTTCTATTTGAATCTTTAATTCCAGCCATTCGATGGTGGCATCATCAGAAAGGCCACCAATCGGGTTGTCAATGTTTTCCTTCAATTCAAAGTTATCAACCCGGCCGAAAAGGGGCAGATTTACTTCTACATCAATACTAAGATTACTGTTGTAATTGATGAAATTGGGCGACTGTTGTTTGGCCGGATTGGTAATCCCAATTACATCGTAATGAATACTGACGGGCCTTATGCTCATTACTTCATCAATGTTAGTATTTGACCTGTTTAGCTCAAAGGTGGAAACTGAAGTATTCCCAAGGCTTTCGGGCATATCGATACTCCAGCCGGTTACGTCTTCATTCTCAACAGGTATGGTTTTATCGTCATTATTGTATGCATAAAACTCAGTAAATATGAGTTCCATGGGAGTGCCAAATGAATTTCTGGCAATAATTTCGATAACGGGATTTTCGAAAAATATGTCGGCAAGATTGACATTTTTGAATATATCAATTCCTACATCTGTATTTCCCACAGGAAAGGTAATGTTACCAATATAGCCATAGATGTATTCGTACCTTATGTTTTCCATGGATTGCTGGAAATTTATGTTGTAAGGCGCATTGGCAGGATTGCCATTACCGGTAACGGTAATTGTAAACCTTACCACGAATAAATTGGCATCGTTGCCCAGATCAATACTGCTTCCATTCAGGTTAACACTTAAATCCTGGGATGGGGTTACGGTTCCTGAAATCATTTCACCGGTTTCTGTTTCAGAATTGATGATCTCAAACTCTGCACTGATGTTATACCCATCGGCTATGAGCTGTTCGGCATTTTCAACACTTACATTGAATCTCCCTTGTCTGAATTTGATTTGTTCAACATACTGATCTTCACTGAATACTAGTAAAAAGCCTCTTTCAGTTACTATTTCAGACTTTGAAGTCGGATCAATTTCCACCGAAAAACCTTGATTCTGATCAGGTATACTGAAAATTTCCTCCGCCGGTAAGGAAAAAACTCTGCCTTTATAGACAAGCCAGATCAGGTTTTCATCATCGGTCTCTATTATACCAAGACCCTCCGAATCTATAATATCGCTTATGGATAGTCTTGCATCAACCAGTGGGAGGGCAAAAGTGGCATCGTAAGTGTAATCATCCATATTATCAATAGAATCAAGGTAGCTGTAATCACATGATTTCAACATCAGGATGAATACCCAGATAACGGCAATTGCCGGCCATAAGATATTTTTTCTGCTAGTTTTCATGGTAAAAAAGTTATAAAGAAAATAATCTCTTCTTTGCAAGGCTAATTTAGTTGTTTTCAAGTTTTAAAGGTATTAAATTATCACATGCATGTAATTTATGTTGACAAGTTTTTTGATTTGCAGTTTCAGTTCATTCTGTCTTGATTATTCAACAAAACTTCACCTTTACGGAGTCAACTTACCATCAGTTGCTTCAGATATTTCATCAACAGCCATGCTGTCACCGAAATTGAACTGAATTTTTGAATTCACCCTGTCGCCCGGCCCCGGTGAGAACCGCCATATCATTTGCCCTAAATCAGGAAATGACGGTTTGGAGAGTTCCTTTAAATCCAGAAACCGATCGGTAAACATTACCTCAAATGTTTCCAATAAACGGGGTACAGAATAGTAGAGCATGATATTGTGACTCTCATTTAAGGCATTTTGTAAAAACATATCATCTGATGATATGGTGGTATCTTTTTCAAGATGAAGTAATTCGAAATATTTCAATAGATTTTCTTTCTTCGCCGAAGCAATGATGTAATCATCGCTATGAATGGCCCACCTCAGTTCATCTTTGATCAGCCCGTGGGTAAATACCTGGAAAAATCCGGGAATACTTATTTCCATCAGCTGGCCTGGTAAGTAACCGGTTTCATTTTCAGGTTCCGGAATAAGGAAAAAAATCCCCAGCCCGGGGTGCTGCAGGATACTTTCAAAATGGGTTGACCCAATCAGAACAACCGGATATTCATTCTGCCATTGTTGTTCTCCGGGGAGTACCATTGCCAGCTCACCGGTCCAGTAGCCTGATAAACTATCCGTGCTGAGTCCTGTTACATCTGAAAACCTTCTTTTATGAAGCTCAAATAACGCGTATTTTTGGTTTTGTTGAAGAACCAACCTGAAATCCTGCTCAAACAATTCAGTGTCGGGCAGGTGATGATGGTAAACCAGAGAAGATTGTGCAGGGATAAATTCATTCATCAGGGTTTTGGCTGGTTCCTGAAAATTTAAAATCGAAAAAAATCCCGGTGTATGCCTATGTGTATAAAGGAAGCCATCAAAACAGGGTGCTTCCTCATCGCGACTGACTGTAAGTGAAATCCAGCCTGAAATAATCGAACAATCGATGCTAAGGGGATGATCCCAGAAAAAATAATTAGAAAAAAAACCGCAGAATCGCGATGGTTCAATAAAAAGATGGTCTTCTTTATTGCTTGTATTCGAAAGAAGTTCAGAAAGTGTATTCTGTGTATTTAGTATGCCCAGATTGTTTCGGCCGGCATTTAATGATTTGAAGATTAAATTTTTGTCTGAAGAAATTACCGTAAAGTTTTTATCATGGGCCATATAGAGTTCCCGATAGTTTTCAGTAGCAGCGATGCTGTAAAACGTTTGGTTTGAGGTATCTGCTTTTTGTATGTGAGAATCGGGAAATAAAACCCTGGCAATTTCCAAAGCTGTTCTTTCTGCTTTTTTGCGGTGGGGAAAAGCAAGAACAAATAACCAGTTGCTTTCTCCGGGTTTGTGCATATGGTGCCATGACACGACCAGCGATGTGTTTTCCGGCACAATTGGGGAATTTGCTTCAGAATTAAAAACCGATCCGGCCTTGCGCATAAGGTCTGCGAAACGGTTAACGGAAAGTATACCCGTAATTTCTTCCGGGAAAGGATTTTCGAGTTCAAAGGTTCCCGAAAATTCCA
This sequence comes from Bacteroidales bacterium, assembly GCA_007129355.1. Lineage (GTDB taxonomy): Bacteria > Bacteroidota > Bacteroidia > Bacteroidales > UBA7960 > SKVR01. The sequence goes on from SKVR01000145.1 coordinate 26,948, forward strand.
GTAGGTTATTTGACTGGTATATCAAACCTGCATCAGCAGGTATATAAATGAACGGACTTCGGGCTAATGATTCAGCTTTTTTCTGAAACTCTATCAAAACCAGGTAAACTGATACCATGATAATTAGTACCAGGCCTGTAAGAAGTAAAACAACTGTAGAAATTCTTTGCATGGTTGAATTACTTAAAAAACTGTTTCTATAATGGCTTCTTCAGCCCGTATTTGCCAAAAATGATTAAGTTTTAATCTGGTACTCCGGATTTTATTATTTCTTTAAAAACTTCAAACTCTGAACTTCATTACCTTGGATCAGTTGCAATATGTAAGTACCAGATGGCCAATCTATTGTATTTAAAGTCCGGGTATAGTTGCCTGGTTGCAAAAATTCTGATTTCTCAAAATGGTGTAACCGGGCTTTCATGTCATAGATTCTGATTTCAAAAGGTCCGGAAGCAGTAATTGTGTAACTCACATTCATGAGTTCTGCCGCAGGAGTCGGAAAAACGTTGAGCTTAAAACTATCCTGCAGGGGTTCGGTTAACGAAAGGGGAGCATCACCACTGTAAATCAGAGCTGCCAGCTGGGAACTGGCCTGCAGGTCGTTGATATGGTCGCCGGCCAGCAGTGCAAAAGCAATGTGCAGGGTATCATTAGGTTGAATGATAAAGGGTCCGGTGCTTATCATTGTGCTGATATCGTTGTCTTTATCAAAGAAACCTGCCGAGTTGCGGTTGGATCTCATGGCGGTGTATTTATCAAATGATGTAAAACCGTTATTAATTCTTATGCTTCCGCCAAATCCCTGGTTATCAAATGCATAATGTGATAGGTTTTCATGACTTAGTAGCTGAATACCCGTATAATTTCCACCGTTGGCCGAAAACGCATAACCCAGCTTGTGGTCCGGATCAAAGGCTGCCCTGTGGTTTCTGATGTCCTGAAGGGTCCAATCAGCAAAAAAGCCCGCATGAAATCCCGGTAGATTGGCTCCCGATGTATTTACAATATTATACTCCAGTATCATGAACTTATCAATAGGCGAATTTGAAAATGTATAAATATCATAATGAACCCGGATTCCCACCTCGCTCATTTCGGCCAAAGTATCGGAGAATAGACCACTAATATGTACATCTCCCATGGGTGGGTCATCAGACACCCTTGCATTTTCATGAGGGAAAAACCTGTTGCTGAAAGAGTTTTCGACCGGCCCCCAGATATTATCCACAACTTTTGCTGTTGAAATGCCCGCAACAAGTCCGGCGCATTTTATTAGGGTTCTGTTCTGGTTGGTATTGCTGTAAAGTAAGCCTACTCCCTGGCTATAGTTGGGATAATTGTAGCCAATGTTTCCTTTGCTGTTGATGGTTGTTTGGATCTGGTTGGCCTGAACATTAATATAATCCAGGTTAAAAGTCATGGAGAAGTTTTGCCGTCCGGCAAATGCACCCTCCTGCGTAAAAAAGCTGATGGTGAAATTAACATCATGGCTTGGGGGTATGCCCGGGTTGATCTTAAGAATAAAGGGATCGTTGAAATTATCGGCTGTTTCCATATGGTTGATTGTACCAAGTACCGCCTGATCTGAAAGTATTTCAATCTGATTTGACGTTGTGGAAATAATCGCGGTTATATGGCTTGCAGAGGCCAGCAGGTTCCGGAACTGCGCACCAAGGGCAAAAGTTTCTCCGGGATTGTATAACTGGTAATATTCCGATGGGTGCTCAAACTGACTCAGCATAATGTAGGGATGATGATCTTCAGTTAGTGCCTTGTATAGATTAAGTCTTCCGGTTCCCAGCAAACCCTGGTAGGGTAGGTTTTGCGGCAGAGTATCAATAATGTCGGTAGAAACCTTGAGTTGTGCAGCAATCTGTAATGCCGAATATTCAGGAAAATGCGACCTGAGAAGTGCTGCAGCTCCTGCCACTACGGGAGCAGCCATGGATGTACCGCTTGAATTAATATAGGATCCGTTGGTCCAGGTGGAGAAAATGCCCGCCCCCGGTGCCGAAATATCCACAAGATTACCAAAGCTGGAACCATCCCATTTAATATCCTGACTGTTGGTGGCAGCCACACTCATGGAGTTGGCAAATGAAGCTGGATAGATCCGTATCTGGTTGTTCGAATTGCCTGCGGCTGCAATAACCAGAGCATCCTGGTTGAGCACTGCATAGTTGATGATGTCCTGGCCAAACTGACCGGGAGAAATGGCACCTCCCCAGCTGCAATTGATAACCTTTGCCCCCTGGTCGGCAGCATAAATAATTCCTTCGTAGGCCCTGACCAATCTGCCATCAGCATCGCTGATCTTAATGGGCAGCAGCCGGCTTTTAAAGCCCACGCCTGCCATACCGGTGCCGTTGTCGGTTGATGCTCCTGCAATGCCGGCCACATGTACGCCATGAGCACTTGCATTGTATTGCGGGTAATTGTCGTTCTCACCCAGGTCCCATCCGTAAAAATTATCAACATAACCGTCGTTGTCGTTGTCTTCGCCGTTGATGGGGTCGTCATAATTGTATGCTATATCGTTGATCAGGTCGGGATGAAAAAGATCAATGCCGGTATCAATGATGGCAATAACTATATTGGTGTCTCCCTGCTCAATGGCCCATGCATCAATAGCCTGGATGGTATTAAGATAATGTTGCGACCCGATAAAAGGATCATTGGGCTGATAAAGAAGCTGGGGCAAATACCTGGGCTGGGCATACTCTACAAGTCCTGATGCGTACAAACGGTTTATGGCGTCTTCCAGAGATTCTGTTTCGGTAATTTCGGTCTGATAAATAAGGCTGAGATCAGCATAAGGCTGACCACTGGCATGCAAGCTTTTGGCCGGGGGTGCATGGTCAGGAAATATTTTCCTGGTTTCTTCCGCATTCAAATCCTTGAGCAAAGCCTGGAATGATTGCAGTGTTATGTTGTCAGACTTGCTCCACTGCCGGGCTTCCTCCTTCAGCTTAAAAATGATCTGACCAGGGATGTAATCCTCATCGGTTATGTTTTCAGGCATGGAAAATACCGGGGGAACAAAAGATTGTGCCTGAAGTTCCCGGGTGTTCAATGCAGTTGTGAAAAAAACAACAGCCAGAAAAATGATACGGGTATCGGATATGCGCATGAGAAACCGTTTTGAGATATTTTTAAAAAACAGTGCTTTGTGCCGCTGTAAGCTATTTAAAGCTTTTAAAAAGGTAAATTTACAATAAAACGGGGAAACAATTATCACTAGAAACACGGATATTCAGCATATTTCATCGAACGTGGGGAAATTTTCCAGGAAAACAAGTTTTCCACTGGTCAGATCGATGCGGCAGCAATAGTGTTCCATTCCGTTGGTGAGTGCAAGGTATTGTGTGCGGAAACTATAATTGTAGCGGGCTGCCTGCTCAAAGGTTTGCTGCGTAATACTAACATGGGGGGCTTTACATTCAATTAGCATCAGGGGGTTGCCATGCCTGCCATAAACTACTGCATCAGCTCGCATGGTAAGGGTATTGTATTTCAGCGAAGCTTCCACGGCAATTAGTCCTTTGGGGTAGGCCAGTTCCTGGGTGATCCACATCAGGAAATGCTGCCGCACGTGTTCTTCTGGGGTAAGTACAAACCATGCCTTGCGAAAAGGATCAAAAATCCAGGTCTTGCCTTTCTTTTCGACCGTTTTAAATTCGTATGCCGGCAGGTTGAGTTGGGTCATTGGTTTGTTTTCATTTGTAACGCTACAAAGGTAGATGTTTTTGGGTTAATGGGTTAATGGGTTAATGGGTTAATGGGAAAGTAAGAAAGTAAGAAAGTGAGAAAGTGAGAAAGTAAGAAAGTAAAAAATCCACTAACTTTGGGCCCAATTTACTTTTCAGGCCTTAAATTAGATTAAATAGGCTTATTTTAGCAGTTAAAACCAACACCCTTAATTCCATCAAGACTATGAGAACCAGAGAAGAAATTGTAGAGAACTGGTTACCAAGATATACCGGTACAGCCATTGATGAGTTTGGCAAATACATATTGCTCACCAACTTCAGTCAATACGTAAACCTGTTTGCCAGCAAATTCAATACAAAAATCAACGGCCTTGACCGTGCCATGCCCAGTGCAACACACGAAAATATTTCCATTATCAATTTTGGTATGGGAAGTGCCAATGCTGCAACGGTAATGGACCTTCTAAGCACCGTTGAACCCAGGGCGGTTTTATTTCTCGGGAAATGCGGCGGATTGAAGAAAATCAATCAGCTGGGCGATCTGATTCTACCCATCGCAGCCATCAGGGGTGAAGGTACATCCAACGACTATTTCCCGCCGGAAGTTCCTGCCCTGCCTGCCTTCAGTCTCCAGAAAGCCGTTTCCACCAACATTCGCAATCATAACCGCGATTACTGGACCGGTACCATTTACACAACCAACCGAAGGGTGTGGGAACATGATGACGTTTTTAAGAGTTACCTGCGCCGCATCCGTTGTATGGGCATCGACATGGAAACTGCCACCATCTTCAGTGTAGGCTTTTATAACCAGATTCCCACCGGTGCCTTATTGCTGGTCTCTGATCAGCCTATGATTTCATCGGGAGTAAAAACAGAAGAGAGCGATAAGGCAGTAAGTGAAAAATTTGTGGATATGCAACTCGAAATAGGAATAGACTCTTTGAAGGAACTTATCAATCAGGGCCTCACCGTTAAGCATCTGAAGTTTGATTTTGATGAACATTAACCCACCTGAAATCAGAAATTTCTGTTAACAAAAGAATACTATGAGGGATTTATCCTGGAATGAAATTTTTAAGGATCTGAAAAACAAGGTTTATTACCCTGTTTACTTACTCATGGGTGAGGAGCCTTTTTATATTGATGTCATTTCAAGATACATTGAAGAAAATGTGCTGGATGAAACGGAAAAGGAATTTAATCAGACCATTTTATATGGACGTGAAACGGATGTCCCCACCATAATCAGCACTGCAAAGCGATATCCCATGATGGCCAACCACCAGGTGGTTATCGTTAAGGAAGCTCAGAATATCAAAGGTTACGAAGAACTGATCTCTTATTTTGAGAATCATCTCACAAGCACCATACTGGTCATTTGCTACAAATACAAATCGTTGAAGAAAACTACCAAATTTGTAAAAGAAGCAGGGAAAGTGGGTGTTGTAATGGACTCCAGAAAGGTTTACGACAACAAAATGCCTGAATGGGTAACTGACTATGTTGTACGTCGCGGATATAAAATCGGACCCAAGGCCACACAAATGCTTGCCGATCATTTGGGCAACGACCTGGGAAAGGTGGTAAATGAGATTAAAAAAGTGTTTATCAGTCTGCCAAAGGGCAGTGAGATAACCCCACTTCTCATTGAACAGAATATTGGAATCAGCAAAGATTTTAATGTGTTTGAACTGCAGGATGCACTGGGTACAAAGAATGCCTTCAAAGCATTCCAGATTGCCAAATATTTTGGCGACAATCCCAAATCCAACCCCTTTGTACTTACTGTGGCCATGCTATACAATTATTTTTCAAAACTATTGATTTATCATTCCCTTAAGGATAAAAGCAGGGCTAAACTGGCAGGTGAGCTGGGTGTACCTCCTTTTCTGGTGGCTGGCTACCAGAAGAGTGCAGCCCATTACTCCAGCCCTAAACTGATAGAGATTTTTTCCCTTTTGCGCGAGTATGATCTGAAATCCAAAGGTGTTGATAATACCTCAGCAGATCAAGGTGAGTTGCTCAAGGAACTGGTATATAAAATCCTGAATTAGAAAATAAAAATAAAGATATGAACTACTGGCTTGTAAAATCTGAACCTGATGCCTATTCGTGGGAGCGTTTTACCAAAGATGGAAAAACCATGTGGGAGGGCGTAAGAAACTACCAGGCACGCAACAATCTGAAAGAAATGAAGAAGGGTGATCTGGTGTTGTTTTACCACAGTGTTTCTTCCAAAGAAGTGGTGGGTTACGCCGAAGTGGTAAAGGAACATTATCCCGATCCCACGGCCGATGATGACCGCTGGGCAGTGGTTGACCTGGTGCCGGTGGATGCATTGAAAAAACCTGTAAAGCTGGCACAGATTAAAAAAGATGAACGCCTTGAAAACATTGCGCTTATCAAACAGTCCCGTTTGTCGGTCATGCCCCTGAAAAAGGAAGAGTTCGATATTATACTTCAATTGGGCGAAGACAACTGATACAAATACTCTGTTATGAACCACGTAGATATTATTCTTGCCATACCTCTTGCTATTGGTGCCATTCGCGGCTTTGCCCGCGGGTTTGTAATGGAAGCTGCCTCACTCATCGGGCTCATTGCCGGCGTTTTTCTTGCTGCACTGATAGCTGATGTCATGGGAAAGATCGTTGCAGAACTTTCCGACTGGAATGTAATGACCTTCAAAATCATAACCTTTGTAATCATCTTTGTAATGGTTGTGGTACTCATTAATATGGTAGCTCGTTTTGTTGAAAAGCTTTTTAAACTCACCGGCCTTAACCTTATCAACCGCATTGCTGGTATTGGGGCAGGTATCGTTAAATATGCCTTTGTGCTCAGCGTGGTATTGATATTTTTCAATTACCTCAACCGAACCGAAGTTCTCATGTCGGATGAAACCCAAAACGAAAGCTATCTCTTCAACAAAATCTCAGGATTTGTTCCTGCGGTGCTGCCGCCCAAAGACTTTATCGTGGTCAAGGATACCTTTAAAAGGATCATCAACAATAATAATGAAACCGATTGAAAAAGGCATGTTTCTGCCGGTTTTCATCCTTTTCAAATATTACCGGTGTCTTTTGATGCAGGTTGAAAAAATCTAACATAAATCAAGATATGGAAGAAAAATTCTGGGATGAGATACGCGAGGAGTTTCCTGTAACCGTTAATCTGGCGTATTTTCACAGTGCAGGTATGAGTCCCATTCCCACAAGGGTATTCGAGACTGTAGTTCGGGCCTATGAAAAGATCAACAAATTCGGGGATATGTATTTTCTGGATGACCTGGAGCGTAGCAATGCCCTAAGGGGAAAGCTGGCAGAAATGCTCAATACGAAAACTAAAAATGTGTGTTACGCGCACAATACATCTACTGCTTTCGCTTTCGTGGCAGCTGCATTGAAAAAATCAGGCCCTGCCGGTTTTAACCTGGTTTCTCTTCATGATGAATTTCCTTCATCCAACATTCCTTTTGAGTTTCAGGGAATCCCCATGAAATTTGTTGAGCCGGAAAACGGTATATATACAGTGGAAAGTATTCTGGATGCAGTTGATGGAAATACACTGGGCGTGGTTTGCAGCCACGTGCAATATTCCACCGGCTTTATGCTTGAAATGGAGAAGCTGGGAAAGGCTCTCAGGGAACGCGGTCTGCTATTCATCGTAAACGCAACGCAGGCTTTCCCGGTTTATGATGTGGATGTTGAAAAGATGCACATTGATGTACTTACCGTATCCTTTCACAAATGGGGTTTGTGTGCGGTGGCGGGCACTTTGTTTTTTACATCTGAAAGTTTTCGTAAAGAATATCCATCCGCCATGGCGGGTTGGCTGTCGGTAAAACCGCCTGCTGATGATTTTATTCCTACCCAGAAAAATGTGGAGTACGAAGCTCACGAAACTGCCGAACAATACAACTTCGGAACCATGAATATTCAGGCCCTTGCCGGTCTGGATACTGCCATCGAATTTTACAAAGAGATCGGAAGAGAAAAGATCAGGGAGCGGATCAACTCACTTACGGATTATCTCATTTCACAGCTCAGGGAGTTGCCGGTTGATATTATTTCGCCGGTCGAAAAGCCTGAATACCGCTCGGCGATCATTCTCATCAATCTGAAGGATGCAGATAATTTAAAGGCAGTGGAGTTTCTGCGCAAGCATAATGTTGTTACATCGGTGCGCGCCGGTAATATCCGCATCGCGTGCAATTTCTTCAACAACTTCAATGAAATTGATCAGTTGATCAATGTGCTGGAATTGTATATGGAAATGTGAATTATCAAAGCTGATTTTTATACTTGTAGTGGCCCAAAACACACCTGATCTCCTGGTACGAGTAATCATTTCCCAGGGCTTGCCGTGCAACGCTTAAGCTGTGATCTTCCGATTTTGAAAAATAGTCCAAAAGGGGTTGTATCTTTTCGGGGGCTACAATATCCTCCACAGAGATCTCGCCTTTAGCAATATAATTGGCGAGATGTCCTTCAATGGTGCTTGTGGCCAGTTCTCTTTCTTTTGCAATCTCCACAACGGTTTTACCTTGCTTGTAAAGCTCAAGGCTGAGTTCGGCCGAAGGTCTTTTTTTCTCTTTAGGCTTTTTTTCGGGCTTACCGGTATCGGGTGCATCATATTGGGGCTGCAAATCATTGTTGGCGCAGTATTCCTGTACGATGGAAATGATATCGGGTCCGAACTGCTCTGTCTTTTTCTTTCCCATGCCATAAATGGCTTTCAGTGCTTTGATAGATGCAGGCAACTCATTGGTGATGGAGATCATAGATTTGCGGGGCAGGATCATAAAAATGGGAATGCCCAGCTCAACGGCTGCCTTGTTGCGCCAGCTGCGCAGCTGTTCAAGCAACTGCGGATGGTTGGAAACCTCTGAATCTGCAGGAAATTTTCCGGGTTTTGGCTCCCGGCTGCGGGTCTTTTCAATGGATGCTTTGGCCCTTACTTCCAGGTAGTTTGCGGTATGAAAGCCATCGGTGCAGGCATTAAGGCAGGCCAGTTTCAGCTCTGCTTCATGAAAAAGGCGATCATAAGCTTCGGTAAGAGATTTCTTAACCTGTTTGTTGTCGCTGTCAATCCCCATATTTTCAAGTATGTTTATCACTTCCTTTTCGAGAAGGGGGATGAAATAGCTGCAAGCCTTTTTAATGCGATCCTGCAAAGCCATATTTTTTTCAATCTGCCCGTAATTTTTTACATGTTTGCTTATCTCCATCATGAACTTTGAACCCACACCTGACAGATCTTCCAGTTTCTTACTGAGAGGTTTCAGAGTATAGGCGATTCCTTCATCAATTGAGCTGATGTTTTCGCTCACCAGCTTTTTTAAATAGTTCAGTCGACGCTGAACGGGACCGAGGTCAAAAAGTTCGTCGAGCAGTTCATGCTGAAACTGCAGGCGCGCATCGGAAAGTGCCTGTTCGTTGGGCTGGTTTTGTGCAATATTATCGGAAAAATCTTTTACACTCATATCGCTTTTTACGGCCTGTCCGGAAATTCGTGAACTCAACACCAGTCCTTCGAGCGTTTTACAGCGGCTTAGCGCAACATATACCTGTCCGTGGGCAAAGGCAGCATGGGCGTCAATGATGGCCTTCTCGAAAGTGAGTCCCTGGCTTTTATGGATGGTAATGGCCCAAGCCAGCTTGAGGGGGTACTGCGTGAAGGTTCCTATTACATTCTCCTGGATTTCTTTGGTGTCGGCATTGAGTTTATACCGGCGGTTTTCCCACATGAGAGGAGTAACCGTGATCAATGAGTCATCGCCCGGGCATCGCACGTAAATCACGTCATCTTCCATGCTGTCAACCACTCCGATCTTACCGTTATAGAAAAGCTTTTCAGGAGACGGGTCATTTTTTACAAACATAACCTGGGCTCCGGTTTTCAGACTTAGTTTTTCTTCGGTGGGATAGGCCATCTCAGAAAAGTCACCATCGATGTTTGCTCTGAACCAGCGGGTTTCTGCACGGAGTGCCTGAAGGCGCGAGTGATTAATCTGGTTGGACTGCTGGTTATGGGTGGTAAGGGTAATATAACCTTCATCTTCGTCCGGAGTAAAGCCGGGGCGGTATTGTTTATTCAGCTTCTGCAGTGAAGCAGAATCGAGATTGTTGTTTCGTACCCGGTTCAGCAGGTTGATGAAATCCTTGTCGGTTTGCCGGTAGATCTGCTGCAACTCTATGCTGATATAACTGGTTTGCTGCAGGGCCCTGCTGCCAAAGAAAAAATAATTGTCGTAGTACCTTCCGAGCAGTTCATGATCTTCCTGCTTTACCACGGGAGCCAGTTGCTGAAGATCACCGATGAGCAACAGTTGTAATCCACCAAAAGGTTTATACCGGTTGCGGTAGCGGCGCAACACCTGGTCAATGCCGTCCAGCAAATCGGCCCGCACCATGCTTATCTCATCGATGATCAGCAGGTCAAGACTACGGATGATATTGATCTTTTCTTTATTGAGTTTGTGGAACCGTTTATCTTCTGCCTGTCTGCGGATGTCAGAATCTTCAGGTAAAATGGGTCCGAAAGGGAGCTGGAAAAAGGAGTGGATAGTTACTCCACCTGCATTTATAGCCGCAACTCCTGTGGGTGCTACCACCACAGAACGTTTGAAAGAATTTGATCTTATATATTGCAGAAAAGTGGTTTTACCTGTGCCCGCCCGGCCGGTAAGAAAAAGGTTGATTCCGGTTTGCTCAATAAAATCATGGGCCAGTTTTAATTGAGAATTGTTGTTGAAATTCATTGCCATCGATGATAAGTTTCAATTTGTCTTTTAAATATAAGAAAAAAATGGCAATTATCAACCGGAAATATCAGACTTATTTTCCCTTTGACAGGTATTACAGTGAGTTAACCGAACTGCTCATTAACCAGTGCTACCGGTGCCTGAGCCTGTCGAAGGCACTCTTATCATTGACCCATTCTTAACAACCCCCTCCAACTGCCGTTGTTTGCTGCTGGTTTAATGCAGGAATAATTCCCGCAGGTTGTTCGCGTCTTCTTTCAGGTTGCCCGGTAGGTGAAGCCTGCATATATCTGCGATAATCGAATCTTGCTTTTTCGTCCTTAAAGGCTGCAAAGGCCGGCTTAAAGTTCTCAATGGCGTACTCCACGGCAGTGTCGTAATTTCCTCCTATTACCCTGATATCCGTTTTCAATCCCTTTGTAAGTAACAGCATACGTGCGGTTTGTGCCCGGGCCTCAGCGCCGGCATATAAAACAGGAGTTTTTTCGCCTGACCTTCTGATGGTTCTGATGTTTCTGCTATCCAGAAGCTCATCGAATGGTATGTTGACAGCCCCCGGAATATGGCCGGCTTCAAATTCTGCTTCGGTGCGCAGGTCAATCAGCAGGTATTTATCTGTTTGCCCCGATATGGCCGCATGCAGTTCATGGTAGTTGAACATGTATTCAGTGGCATCCAGCATTTTTACTACTTCCTGGTTCGATCTGCCATAGTTGTTGGTGGTAAACAGGTTAATCACCACAATGATGGCCACGAAGCTGAAAAACAGGATACTGATGTTGTTGAGATTTTGATTCTTATGCATAGCTTTATTTTTTTCAGTGATTAACATCCTCCTCTTCCGCCGGGAGTTTCCAGTTCAATGATGGTACGGATGGGCACCGGAGCAGGGGGTTCGGTGGGAATGGCTTCGCCCTCCAGGAACAATTGCCGGGCTTTGGTCATAAACCTCACGGCAAATTCTTCATCCAGATTCAGCGGGTCGTCAGGACTGTCATTTCCATTGAACAGGGTATCAAACATTCCGTTAAGGCCACCTTCCAGCACGTAAATATTTCCGAAATCTGCCCTTGCGGCCACCGCCCAGGCCAGTTCGGCAGCGCTTTCACCAAAACCGTAAAATACTCTCTTGCTGTTGTGCGGAGGGTTGCGGAAAAAGTCTCTGTATCTTCTTCCCAGTATTTCCTCTTTGGTTACATTGATGGCCCCGGGAAGTGAAAATTTTTCAAACTCTTCGGGGTCTCTCACATCAATAAGTATAAAGCCTCTGTCCTCATGGATGATCTTGTAGGCTGCCTCTTCTGCATCCACAAAGCGTTTGGTATCCTGCAGCATGGCATGTAGCTGAGTTGCTCCGGTTTCGCGGGCATTGCTTCTTCTTTGTTCGGGAAGGAATAAAAATGCAAAAATGGCAATGATCAGCAGCATACCGGGCATCATATAGGATGGACGTTGTTCAATCACCTGCGGGGGTGTTTCGTTTACATTGTCTTCAATTTTTTGTGTAACGGCAAAGGCGATTACTGCCACCATTACCAGGATGAATGCAAACCATGCCCTTGACATGCCCAGGGTTTCATAGATAAACGGATTTCCCTGGAAATTAGCCATAAACAGCGGTTCCCATGCGCTGAAAAAATGAGCGAAAATGAAGATACCGATCACTGCACCCAGCAGAAACAGCATGGCGTCAATTTTTCCTACAGTGGCCGCTACAATGCTGGTGCCAGGACAATAGCCCCCCAGGATAAAGCCAAAGCCCATGATGCCACCTCCCAGGATGGCCGACCATACATAGAGCGGGTTGATGTAAACCAGGCTCATGTCGATCCATCCCATGAAGCTCAGAAACAATAGTCCCATCATGGCCGTAATGGCCGCTGTAAAAAATACGCGCAGCACCACAAAGTCGTAACCGTAAAATACACCTGCCAGCTTACGCGATGAAGAAAAACCGGCCTGTTCAAGCACATAGCCGAAGCCAATGCCCAGTACCAGGGCAAAGAACAGACTCAATTGGGGGTTTACTAACCCCTCGGGGATAAAAGGTGCCATATGTTGTTAATTGTTAATTGTTTAAATAAAAACTAATCCCTATTCACTAATCACTAATCAGCCTTCCCTCATATCCAAAGTCTCCTGAAAAAGTAAGCGATCATATAGCCTGATCCGAAGATCATCATCATGGTGAGGATGCCGCCGGTAGAAAGAACCGCCATTCCACTCAGCGCCGCACCACTGGTGCAGCCCCTGCCGAACTGGGCACCCAGCCCGAATAATAATCCGCCCGCCAGGGCAAAGGCGGCACGGGTTGGCACATTGATGCGCGGACCACGCTCCATCTTGAATCCCAGCCGGTTGGATGATGCTCCACTGATAAATCCGCCTATGATTACACCAATGGCCAGGTAAACCAGCCACGAACGGATGGGACTTTCACCGGTTGCAAGATATACATCATAGTATGGCGACTTCTCAGCGTAATCGGGCGCTACATTAATCACCGTTGCCACCATGGCATCTCTGGCTGCCCCGCTGGCGCCCAGCCCGCGGCCCACTATTACAAAGGATGCCAGCAACACCAGCCCCAGCAGAAAACCTGCCAGGTATGGGTTCATGAAGGGTTTGGGTTGATTTTGCATATGTTTGGGTTATTAGGTTATTGGTTA
>SKVR01000157.1 GCA_007129355.1 Bacteroidales bacterium
TGTCATAACATAAACATGGTGAGCCCAACCCATTATGCCCCGCATATTTTAAAGGCGCTCGATATTGCTGCGGGTAAGGGTCTTCGGTTGCCATTGGTTTACAATACATTTGGATGGGAAAAGCTTGAAATCCTTCAGCTGCTGGATGGAGTAGTTGACATTTACCTGGCCGATTTTAAATATGATGATCCCCAGGCTGCAGATAAATATTCTCCCGGGGCAATAACCTATCCTGAAATCACAAAAAAAGCTTTGCTGGAAATGCACAGGCAGCTTGGTGTGCCACAGGTTGACCCCGGAAGCGGCCTTATCAGCAAGGGTTTAATGATACGTCATTTGATTATGCCCAATAATGTGGCAAAATCAGATCAGGTTATGGAATGGATTGCTAAGAATCTGCCAAAAGAAACTTATATTAACGTGATGTCTCAATACACACCGGTATTTAAAGCAGATCAGTATCCGGAGATAAATCGCAGAATTAATCAAGGAGAATATAATCATGTGGTTACAGCCGCAAAAAGAGCAGGACTTACAAACCTTAGGCTGCAGGGGGGATAATTATAAAACATGAAGCATCCGGTAATTCAATTGCAAAGTTCTTTGGAGGACAATGTTAGAAGCATACTTCTGCATTACAATAATGCTGCAATAGAATTTCTAAGTAAAAACTTAAAAAACCCTGAAAATATACACCAAACCCGCCTTTGCTTTAAAAGGATCAGAAGTTTCCTGAGATTAACACAAAGCGCATTACCCGACAGCACATACAGCCAACTCAATATCTTTTACCGTGACCAGGCAAGATTGCTTTCATTGAACCGTGACATTACGGCTATCATTGATATTGGCGGGGATATGATGAACAGGAGCCGTTCTGATACCGTTAAATTCTTTCTCAAAAGATATATTCAGGCTCAGAAAAAAAATCGTAATGAAATCATAAGAAACCCTGAACTGCCTAAAACCACTAAAAATATTATCAATAGTCTCAAGGAAACCGGTAACAAGATTAACACACTCTATCTTAGCGGTGAAATGCATGAATGTCTGTCTTTTGGAACAAAGAAGGTATATAAAAAAGGATTCAAACTGCTGGAAACAGTAAAAGAAAACCCTGACGATCACATAATACACGAATGGAGAAAACAAGTAAAGTATTTATGGTATCATTATGTTTTTCTGAACTCCTTCTGGCCGGGAATAATGAGTGCCCATGCCAGGCAAACCCAGCAATTAAGTCAATGGCTGGGTAAACATAATGATTATGTTGTTTTGAAAAATGCGTTAATGCAATCCGGGCCTCTCAAAAACAACAACAGCCAATTTGCCGCAATCAATAGAAATATGAAAAGATCGAAAGAAAAACTGGCTCAGAGCTCAGTTTTGCTGGGACAAAAAATATTTCTGTTAAAGCCTTCTGATTTTGAATACTTTCTGAAAGAATTACTGAGGCTTGAAAAAGGGAAAAAGTAAATACAAAAAAATGGGGATTTTTAAAAGGATAATAAAAAACATTTTCTGCTGAAGAGCTACTTCCCTTCTTGTGGGGGGTTATACAAATTTTAACACTTTGGTGGACAAGTTTCTCCTGAAAACCTAAACCTATATAAATAACAAAAGGCGAGCCCTGCACTCGCCTATTGCCTTTTAACCACCAAAACAAAAACAACATTAACCAATAAAAACAACTAAAAAATGATTAAAATTTTCAGCACTACAATATAATTATTTTTTGGATAACCACAAAAGTTTTTTTCACTTTTTCAGTATTTTTTATTGAAGGAGTTTGTGATGAAAAAAAGTAAACCTAAAACGGGTGGTTTTAAACGAGGAAATAAAACAATCTTTACCCATAATGCCTGAGTAAAATCACCAATACTACCAGGGGTATCTTCTGTGGAAAGGACTCGTTTGATAGTATCCCGGGCCAGCTGAATAAGGGTTAAAAGGATTGCTTCCCCTTGAAACATTTACTTCAGCTCCAAAACGTAAATTTTCAGTAATTCTTAGTTCCATACCCATCATCATACCCCGAGCATTCAAATCAAATGCCTGCGGATTCATTTGGTCGTGCATCATGTTGAAGTTGTTCTGCTCAGTCCAGGCGCCACCGGTGATAGTAAGTCGCGGATTTACCTGATATGCGCCAAATGCATATATAGTATTACTTAAATAGCTGTTGGGCATTTCTGCACCTGAAACATTCATGAACATGGGTACACCACCACTAAAATTTGAAGTGGAAAAAATGGTTCCTGCCGTTAAGGAAAAATTCTGGCCGGGTTGGAACCGTAAATAGGGAGCAAAAGACTGTGTAAACATGCTTCCGCCGAAACCTGTTGAAAAAGTGCTTCCCATTTGCATTCCAAACCTGGGACTTGAGCTATAAAGGCTGTAATCATCATTTAATAATTCAGGTTGTACGGTAGGCTGATCCTGGGCAATAAGGTGAGCTGGAAATAAAAACCATAAAATTAAACTGAGGTATTTAGCTTTCATAACACAGGCTTTTGATATTTAACATGTTAAAGATAACGAAAATGCTTTGGCTTAGTTGCTCGTTAACTCACAAAAATAGAAAAAATAAATAATTAAACCCCTGGGTTATGTTTTTTTAAGTATTTCAAAGTCTTTGTTTACTTTTGCAATTCTGAAAAATAAAAAGAAAATATTGACAACAACCTACAAGTTAATAAATTATGAAGCTCAAAATAAACCGGAATCCTCTGCTTTACGGATTAAAAAGTTATTCTATTATAACTTTGGGGTTATTTTTAAATGCGCTTGCCTGGACTGCTTTTATTATTCCTTCAGAAATCATAGGTGGAGGCATAACCGGTTTAAGTACCATAATTTTTTACGCAACAGGATTTCCTGTGGGTGTAACTTTTTTTCTAATCAATATTGTTTTGATAATTCTGGGGATAAAAAGCCTTGGTTTATCTTTCGGTATCCGAACCATATATGGCTCTATTGTTTTATCAGTATTCCTGAGTATTTTACAGCAATACATTACCGAACCTGTTGTATCGGATAAATTCATGGCAGCCATTATAGGCGGTATATTGGGTGGAGGCAGTGTCGGGCTGGTTTTTTCGCAGGGTGGCACCACAGGCGGCACCGATATTATTGCCATGATCATCAATAAATACAGAAACATCAGTCATGGTATGCTTATACTTTATATGGATGTTTTTGTTATTGCCAGCTCATATTTAATTTTTCAGTCCATCGAAGTAATTGTTTATGGGGTGGTTGTAATGGGTGTGGCTTCCTACTCCATTGACATGGTACTCATGGGACACCGTCAAAGTGTGCAAATGTTTATCTTCAGTAAACAACCCGATCTGATAGCCGAACAAATTGCCAATGAAATCGGCCGTGGAGTAACACTGGTTGACGGCAAAGGATGGTACAGTAAAACTAAAAGTACTATCCTTATGGTAGTGGTAAGACGTTACGAAACCAATAAAATATTTCGAACCATTAAGCATATTGATCCCGATGCTTTTATATCTATCTCCAAAGTAATGGGAGTTTACGGGAAGGGATTTGATCCTATCAGGTATTAGGTTAGTAAGTTATTGGATTATTGAGGAAATAAGGAAATGAGAAAGTAAGTAAATAAGGATATGAAATTTAGCTTTGCTGGACTCGCCTTCGGTCCGGTTCGGATTTAAGTCTTTTTTCTCCCTTTACCCATCACAGATTACCGATTACACATCACCGGTCTCCCTTTTCCGTTCTCCTTTATTGTTTGGTCCAGATACGGTTGTTAAGATTTAGCTCCTCTACAATGCTAACAGCTAGTTGAATATCTTCGAAATATTCCTGGACAAGACTAAACCTGGTCAACCTCTTAAAATAACCGGGTTCGAAAAGATCTTTCCGGTAAGCTATAGCAATGTAAAGAAAGGAATTTACAAATGACAGGTATAAAGGGTTTGGATGCTTCTCCCTGAACTCTGTAATGCGATTCATTAGTGATGTACTAAGCACATACCGGGCTTCTATCTGGTCTTCACCATAAACCACAAAATGCTTGCTAAAAGCTGGGTCTTCAAGCTTAACAAGCTTCTCGCGACGAGTTAAATTCATTTTCCTGAAGAAATCGGCTAGAAATCCCTTACCGAGCCTGTTGGGCAATACCACTGTTGATGTCTGAAAGTGTTTATTGAAATCCGCAATAAAAAACAAGCCCTTGAAAATTGTATGCCAGGTTCTTTTGGTTCGACCTTTATTATCAGTTGTGGTGGTTTTATATTCGGCTTTTACTTCAGAAAACCATATCTGGGTTTTATCCACTTTTCCATGCACCATATCATCACCTGAGTAACGGTCGACCCGGTTCAGAAATATCCTGGATCGCTGAAAGCTATCGGATCCCACAAAGTTTTCGGGTTCATAGGTAAGATCGGGGCTTACGAATTTCACGATGGGTTCAATGACCTGCTTCTTAAAATCGGAATAAAACGTTTTATCGCGCGCCCAGCTTCCACCGAATATAATTCCGGTAATCAGAATAGCGGCCATTATAATGATGTAGTAAAAAATACTGTTATTATCCTGTTTGCTGGCATCCAAACTGAAATAAATTACAGTTGTAAGGAGTAAGCCCAACAAAGTAAATAATACGACAGTAGTTCCTCTTTTAACTACGGTTTTTCTTCTTGCATCCAGAGCTTCCAGGTCAGGCATCATAGCCTGATTAAAGTATTGTTCGAATTCCTGAAGTGTTTTCATAAATGGGAATCTGGCAGGTTAATAAAAGAAATTACAGAGCCTGATCAGAAACAATAAATTAAAAATGTATCTCCGGCAATCATCTATCAGGCAGATTTAGTAATTTCACTAAGAGCTGAAGAGCGACTTAACATCCACATTCTGTCTCTCCTTGTCACTTATTTCAAAGAGGCGCTTGGTTTTAAACCCAAAAACCAGGGCAAAAACGTTGGAAGGAAACATCTGGCAGGCATTGTTATAATCTGTAACAGCCGCATTATAAGCCCTGCGTGCAGCACTGAGCTGTTCTTCAACTTCATTGAGGCTGCCCTGAAGCTGCATAAAATTCTGGTTGGCTTTGAGATCAGGGTAGTTTTCCACTGCAACCATTATGCCTCCCATTGCACGTGAAATTTTATTGTCAAGATCAACCTTCTCATTGTCTGAAAGATTACCTGAAACCGCCTTGGCTCTCATTTCAGTAATTTCAGTAAGGGTTGCCCTTTCGTGTTCCATATACTTCTGCACTGTGGCAACCAGGTTGGGAATCAGGTCGTAACGTTTTTTGGCCATGGCATCAATGCTGGCAAATGCTTTTTCAGCCATATTACGCAGGCGCACCAACCGGTTATATCCCAGAATGGCAAACAGGACAAAAACTCCCAATACAATCAATAAAGTAGTAAATCCTTCCATAGCTATTTGTATTTTTTTTCGGTTAGAACTAATATGCACTAAAGGTATGAAAACCAAACCTATTTTTTTAACTCTTAAACTTTTCAACCCATAAACCTATCAACCCATAAACATCACTAGCTTTCCTCTTCAAAAAACAATTTATAATAAAACTTACCCCGTCCGTCATCAAATCCTTTCTCAATCATATTGGGATTTCCGTGCACGTAAACATGGAAGTTTTTATCGAGCTTGATAACACTTCTGAAGTTTTTCTTTTCCTTTTTCACAGCTTGTTCTGCAATCTGAAAATCATCTTTGGTAAGCAATTGCTGCTGCCCGGCAAACTGCCGGCGAAAATCGCGATAGGCGTCAATGACCTGGGGTTCGGCCAACACTTCCTGTTCAAATGCGTCTGAACTGTATGCATCGTTTTCCGAAAAATACTGAACTACCTTATCTTTGACCTCCAGCTGCTTATTGCGTGAAACATCGTTCTCTTCCACAAGCCTGGTATTACAAAAACTTTTGGCCATATTCATTACCATCCGGGTCTGGTAGAAATCATCGTTGCGGGGTGTAACTTTCAAAAATTCATCCTTCCAGAATCTTGATTCTTCGGCATTGGTTTTATCAACAATGCACATCTTGTACCCTTGCTCCTTTTCAGTATTAAAAATCAGGCAACCTTTATCAAGCTTATTAATATTAATACCATCCTGGTATTCGATGGAGAAGTTATCACCACCGGCATAAACTTTAAGAAATGTGTCTTTGTTTTCCGATTTGAAAACCCCCAGTGCATCGGTAAGTTCATCTTCTACCATGCAGTTATTAAGCAAAACGATATACAATTCGCCTGATTTTACCTTTGGGTGATGGGATTTATCGTAAAGATGCCTGGCAATATTTACCGACTGCAGCACAAAGCTTTCATCAATATTGAAGATTTTGCCGGCATAATGAAACATCTCATTGAGATTGATATCGGAATCATGCCTGAAATTGTAAAAACCAAGGTCTTTTTTATGAAAAGGTGCCAGGAAGAAACGTGAAAGAACTTCTTCCAGATCAGGATCATTCAAAGGAAATGCATCTTTTGAGCAATTCAACTGCTCATCATGAGAGGGGTTTCCCACCTTGTGCACAATGATTTTATCAATTGTGGCATCTGACAAGTCAAGCATAATCAGATTTCATTAAAATTCAACGTAATGGGCCCGTCTTCCTTAAAATCGTAAAGGGTGAGCCGCCGCATCTCGTAAAAACCTCTCCAGTAATTGCGCATTGCAGCCAGGTAGCGCTGCTTGGCGCGGTCTTTTTCTTCAAGGGCAATGTTTAGTTCAAGAATATCAATACGCCCGATAAGATAACGCTGGCGGGAAACCTCGTAGCGCTTTTCGGCAATGGTATCTGCTTTGGAAGCGATCATTAACTGGCGATCGAGCATGTTGAATTCCATTACCCGCAGGAATACTTCCTGCTCAAAATCTATCAATGCCTGCTCCACATTGGTATTTACCAGCTCACGGTTCGATTCGGCCATTCTCACGCGACCGCGGCCCACACCCCAGTCGAGAATGGGGATTTGTATACCAATCCTTAATTGCTGCTGATCCAGTGGATCAACGTAAACATCTGAAAAATTATCTGCCGTTTGAGTTAAACCATAAACAGCGAAAAGATTTGCGTTAAACCGGCTATCGGAACGTGCCTGGCTGACCTGACTCTCAGCTTCCAGTTGCTGCCGCTCAAGGGCAAGAATATCGGAGCGGTTCTGGCGTGCCTGCTCCAGGGCAGCTTCAACCTGAATGATCATGTTATGTCGTTCATCAGGTACAATGAGTGTAACATTTTCTACATTCTCAATCCCCATGTAAGAACGAAAGCGGAAAAGTGCCGCTTCATAATCAATCCGCGCTTGCTCCAGCGCTGCTTCTGAGTTTAGCACATTTAACTCCATTTGCAGAAGTTCATTTTCGGCTATCCTCCCCAATGAAAAGCGTCCTTTGGATATCTCATAAAGCGTATCATTGTTTGCCAGGTTGAGGGTGTTGATTTCAATATTGATTTGAGCCAGCAAAAGATCGAAGAACAGATTATTGGCCCTCATGGAGATGGTTTCAAGGTCTTCGATATAACGTTTACGCGCCTCCTGAAAACGAAGAGGTTCAATCATGCGCTCCCATTTATAGGGGTTGAAGGCAAAAATGGGTTGTACAAAACCTACATTTATGGGTGTAGACAAAAATGATGTCCTATTTCCGTCTTCACGTATCAGATCAATACGTTCCAGGCCCGTATTCATGAAAATCTGCCCCCCGGTTAAACCAACACGCTGATTTAACGATAAATTTCCGGATGATGATGCCAGGCTTCTTCTTACAAACACATCAGAACCATCGGGCAATGTAATTGCCTGGATGGTCCGGTTAAGGTTTGGAAGGGTTGCATCAAACCTTAAACCTGGTAAATAACCGGCTTGAAAAGATTTATGACGCCAGTAACTCCCACGATAACGGTGTCTTGCCGCCATAGCATCGGGCGATTGCTCGCGGGCAACTATAATTACCTCTTCAAGGGAAAGGTAACGAATTTCAGGTGAAAGCTGGGCTGATGAATCAGTGGTACTAAGAAATAAAAGGATTAAAAAAACAAATCCTGCAAAAATACTATGCTTCATAAAATGGAATGTTTTACAATCAGATATGCATAAGATAAAAACGGAGTAAAAATAGTGTTTTTGAATGTATAAACAGATGGGGTTTTCGTTAAATATATTTATATATGACTTACGCAGTAATTTGATTTACCCTTATCGCCGGGCTTATTGTATGAAAAATGATAAAAATATATTTGGGAAAAAGTAAAAAATCAAATAAGAGTAGGATGAAAAACACAATGGTAAGCAGAGAAGTTAAAATGATTTGCAATACCTTGATCAATCAGGATCCAGAATCAATAAAAAACCCTTATTAGCATCTTCCGGTACTTTAATCAAAATAAAACCACTCTGAGCCGGCACCAAAACCGGTAACTGACCCAATGAATCACTTTTCTGAGACAATGATAAGTTTTTCCCGAAATTCAGTGGTGTAAATCTCTGAAACAATTTGTTTTGGGTAGTATCAATTAAAAGTCTGTCGTTAGGCACCCATTGCATATTACTCTTACATTCCTTCTGAAAACCTAATGGTGCTTCATTGTTCTTTAAGTTTTTTCCCGAAATATCAGTAGTCTGAGCCTGAAGAAAAAAAACACAGATATTTATAGCAGAGAAAATTAGTATGAAGGAAATTTTTCGCATCTCCTAAATTTTTTGAAGAATTATAAAATTCAAAAATATAAAATCTTCTTAAAATCTGAGTCATTAAACATCATGATAAATAATCATTTTACTTTGATACAGAATTTAATGAAAACTTTCGTAGCTTCGTCTTTACAAAATAACAGGAACAATGGAATCTGATATTCGCTGGAAACAAAGATTGTCAAATTATAACAAAGCTCTTTCTCAATTGAAAAAATTCATTGATAAGGAGCAGCTCAATGAGCTCGAAGAGCAAGGACTCATTCAAGCCTTCGAGTTTACGCATGAACTTGCCTGGAATCTAATGAAGGATTATTTTATATATCAGGGTAATACAAATATTACAGGATCAAGAGATGCAACCCGTGAAGCTTTTAATAAAGGTCTGATTGATGATGGTGAGGGTTGGATGGAAATGATTGCAAGTCGCAATAAGTCTTCACATACTTACAATGAAAGTGTTGTTAAAGAAATCAGGGAAAAGATTTTCGGTACTTATTATACTTTATTTATCGACTTAAAAAACAAAATGATAAATCTCTAGGTATATGCCATTTGGGCTTAAACAAAATCAGATAAATGCCATCAATAGTATTTTCAAGGAGTATAATGCTATCGAGATGGTAATTATTTACGGATCAAGGGCTAAAGGGACTTATAAACCGGGATCCGATATAGATTTGGTTGTTGAAGGAAATAACCTTACATTCTCAGAATTGATGTCTGTTGAAAACAAACTTGACGACCTTCTGCTTCCCTACAAAATTGATCTTTCCAAAAAAAGCAGTATCTCCAGCGAAGAATTACTTGCGCATATCCAGAGAGTTGGAAAAGTTTTTTATGAAAAAAATGATCAGGATTAATCAACAAAAACACTGATCATAGAAGTACAAGCGAAAAGTTGAGTCAATCTGGGCCTTCGATGAACTATGCCATGAGAGCATCAAAAACAAACCTATTGTTATTTGAAAGGATAGAGAATTCCCTTTCATTAATCAGGATATAAGATTCAATGTCGTTTAGTTAATCATTTTATATTTGGTTTATACGTTCTGCTCAGAACTCATTGTTTAAGCGTCACTATCCCTTTGGTTTCTGTTTCTGCGGAAACTTCTTAAAGGTTTTTCATCCCTGTCACGCTCCGATTTATGCCTGGGCTTAAAACCCTGATTGCTCTTTCCCCGCTCATTGCTTTTACCTCCGGGTCTTCGCCATTTGGGTTTTCCTCCATCACTGCTACTTCGTGGGTTATAATCGGGACCTTTACCTATTTTCTCGGGCAACGGAACCTTCTCAACACTATAACCGATAAGTTTTTCCACACCGGCAAATTTTCGTTGTTCCAGTTTACCAATAAATGTGATAGCGCGACCTGTCCGTGCTGCTCTTGCTGTGCGGCCAACCCTGTGTACGTAATCTTCCGGATCGCCCGGAGCATCGTAGTTGAGCACGATGCTGATATTGTCAACGTCAATCCCCCGCGCCAGAACATCAGTTGCAACAATGATTTTTAGGAGTTTATTTTTGAACTTGCGCAAAATATTTTCGCGTTCTTTCTGTTCCAGATCAGAATGGAAAGCCAATGCATCCACCCTTTTCGATCTCAGCATTTCATAGATTTTCTTTACTTTCACCTTTGTGGAAGCAAAAATCAGCATAGACTCAAAATCAAGATTTGCCAAAAGCTGCAATAGTAAATCATCTTTCTGGTCATCAAAAACTACGTATGCCTGCTGCATAACACCCTCCGCCGGTTTTGACAGGGAAAGGTTTATCTGCAGGGGGTTGCTCAGAATTTTTCTGGCCATGAGTTCTATTTTCGGGGGCATAGTAGCACTGAACATCAATGTTTGCCTTTTTTCAGGCAAATAACTGATGATACGCATAATATCTTCAAAGAACCCCATATCGAGCATACGGTCGGCTTCATCAAGCACCAGATGTTTTATGTTGGAGAAATCAATTTTCCCCATAGATAGCATGGCAATAAGTCTGCCCGGAGTTGCTACAACTATGTCTACTCCTTCTGTAAGGCTTCTTTTCTGGGCCTCCCAGCTAATTCCGTCACCCCCTCCGAATACAGCCATAGAGCCCACCGAAACAAAATATCCCAATCCTTCAATTTGCTGGTCAATCTGCTGGGCAAGCTCCCGGGTGGGAACTATAACAAGGGTATTAACTCCCGAACTCTGCTGATCAATGATCTTATGGATAATTGGAAGTACAAACGCAGCAGTTTTTCCGGTGCCTGTTTGAGCGCATGCCAGAAGGTCTTTCCCTTCAAGTATAGCGGGTATTGCCTGTTGCTGAATAGGCGTAGCCTCTTTGAAACCCATGGCATCCAGTCCCTGCATCAGGTCATCATTTAATTTTAATTCGCTAAATAACAATTTCGTATATTTTTTAAGATTTGCAATTCTGCCTTTGATGCAAAGGTAAAAAATTAAGGCCAGATAAATTTGTTTTTATATAAACACTAAAGCTCAGAACTCAACATTTCAGCATATCTGATGTTAGTGTTTAAATCATTCTAATATGACAAAAGTTTTACCTTTGCTCGGTTTTACATTTATCCCTGTTTTCTATGTTACTCAATACATTTTTTGAAATATTCCTGCAAAATGTGATGGAAACCACATGGCTGGAGATCATTGCCGTAATATTTGGCTTGCTGAGCGTATGGTATGCCAAAAAAGCCAATATTCTGGTTTATCCTACTGGTATTGTATCGGTTTTGATTTATGTATATATCCTGATTGAACCCAAGCTATATGCAGATTTGGGTATTAACTTCTTCTACTTCCTTATGAGCGTTTACGGATGGTACATGTGGACCCGCAAGGGTCCGCAAAAAAAGGTCATCCCTATTCGATGGAACACCAAAAATCAGCAGCTGTTAGGCATTGCTGCCGTTTTTGTCTTTTATTTTGTAATACTGGGGATGCTTTGGTTCTTCAATAGAAATGACCAGAATTATCTGGATACTTATGTGTATTTTGAAGGTTTGAAGCTGATGTATGTTGACTCCTTCACAACTTCCATTTTTCTTGTAGGAATGTTGTTCATGGCCCTCAAACGCATCGAAAACTGGATTTACTGGATTATTGGAGACATTATTTCTGTGCCCTTATATTTTGAGAAGGGTTTGGTCTTTACAAGTTTTCAGTATTTTGTTTTCCTGGGCATTGCCATTGCCGGACTTCTTTCCTGGATGAAGATTTATGAAGAATCAAAAAAAACAGGAGCAAAAAATATTGCTCGTGAAGAAAAAGTTCCGGTAGAACGATTTATTGGTGACTGATCAGGCAATATTGGTAAAAACAGCCTGAATGTCATCGTCATCTTCAATTTTATCAATCAGCTTGTCAATTTCTTCCAGCTGCTCTTCTGTAAACTCAACAGGAGAATTTGGGATGCGCTGCAGGTTGGCTTTTATTACTTCTATCCCCTTATCTTCCAATGCCCGGTTCATTGAGCCAAAGTCTTTATAATCAGCATACATGTAAATGATTCCTTCATTTTCTTCTATTTCTTCCAAACCGGTATCTATCAATTCAAGCTCCAGTTCTTCAATATCAATGTTGCCAGTTTTGTCGAACTGGAATACTGCTTTCCTGCTGAAAAGGAAATCCAGTGAGCCTGTGGGCACAAGGCTTCCGCCCACTTTGTTAAAGTATGATTTAATATTAGCGATGGTTCGGGTTGAATTATCTGTGGCACATTCAATGACCACCAGAACACCATGGGGTCCTTTGCCTTCATATACAATTTCAGAAAAATCAGCTGCATCTTTCCCGGATGCCCTCTTGATGGCAGCATCAATATTGTCCTTGGGCATATTTTGCGCCTTGGCATTTTGAATGGCCGATCTCAACCTAGAGTTCAGGTCAGGATCTGTACCACCTTCTTTTGCTGCAACAGTAATGGCTTTTGCCAGTCTTGGAAATACCTTCGACATCTTATCCCAGCGCTTCTCTTTGGCAGCCCTGCGATATTCAAATGCTCTACCCATAATTAAAATTTATTGTTTTTCCCGAATTTTTACTCTGCGCAAAAGTATAGAAAAAAGGGCGAATTTTTAACCCGCCCCTTTAAAAAAACATTTCAGAAAAATGGTTCAAATCTTCTAAGAAAAAATGGAATCTTTTACAATTTTATTCAAATTGTCATAATCCTTATAACCACGTGAAAGCAATTGGGTTTCCTTTCCCTTACGCAGCAATACTGAAGGATAACCGTTTACCCCCAATTCTGCTACCATCTTAAATTCGTTTTGAACTATTTCCGCTATTTCTTCCGAATTAACCTGTGAAAGAAAATCATCCGGCTCCATTCCAAATTCTTTGGCTATTTCCGAGTAAGCAACATAATCATCAATATTTATTCCGTCATAATATATGGCATTTTGCAACCTGGCAGCAATTTCAATACATTCACCCGGTTTATGCAAACGCAGCACCGCTAATGCTTTTGCTGGTGGAACAGACGAAAAAATTGCTTCTCTGTTTTCCAGAACACCATTAAGAAACTTCTCGCCGAATTTCACTCCGGTGGTATCTTCCACCACTTTGTAGGCAGTTTTAATGTAGTCTGCCATTTCACCAATCGGGCCGGATTCACGCACCATGCCTCCTGATAAAACGAGAAAGTCAACATCTGAATTCAATTCATTTTTCAATCGTGTTATAACCGGACTAAAACCATAGCACCAACCACACAGCGGATCGAAAACATACAATAATTCAGGCTTCTCCTTTTCCGGAATAGATTTTCCATTTAATTTGGCCATTGTATCAGATGTGTTATAATTAAAAAAAATGAATAAAAATGTTCTTAATCACTTGTTTAGCATTCCAACAAATCAAAGCACTTTTTTGTTTAGGAAAGTATAAGCGTTAAAAATCAAAAAAAAAATTATGAAGAAAATCATATATGAAGTCTACGGTGAAGCAGATGTACTCAAGGTTCTGGATTTTGAAACAACAGAACCTTCAGAAGGAGAGTCACTTATAAAGGTAATGGCTGCGGGCTTAAATCCTGTTGATTATAAGATTCGTAATGGTTCGCTAAAATTTATATATCGGGCAAAATTACCACGTACTCCGGGTGGTGAAATATCAGGCATTGTAGAAAAAACTGGTTCTAACCAATCAGCATTCAAACCGGGCGATAAAGTATATGCTATGCTTCCCATTTCTATTGGAGGGTATTCTGAATATGTAAATGTTAATGAATACCTGCTCAGCCGCATGCCTGAAAAAATTTCCTTTAACGAAGCTGCTGTTATACCCCTTGCTGGCCTGACTGCACTGCAGGCGCTGAGGGATAAAGGAAATATTAGCAAGGGGATGAAGGTCCTTATCAATGGCGGTTCAGGGGGCGTGGGTATGTTTGCCATACAAATTGCCAAAGCATTCGGCGCGGAAGTTACAGCCGTATGTTCAGGAAAAAATACAAGCTTTGTGAAAAGCTTCGGTGCTGATCATGTTATTGATTATGAAAAAGAAGATTTTACAAAGCTGACCTCTAAATTTGATATTGTATTGGATGCAGTTGCCAAATCATCATTCGGGAAATGCCAAAAAATCCTTGCAAAAAAATCAGTATTTATTACAACCATTCCATCTCCACCGGTAATGTTAAGACAAATCTTTAATCCGCTGGTAAATAAAAAAACTTTCGGCATATTAACCAAACCGCTGAGCAAGGATCTTGACTTTCTGACTGAACTGATTGCACAGGGAAAGCTGAAGGCCAGTATTGAAAAAGCTTATTCACTTGAACAAGCGGCAATGGCTCATAAGCATATTGAAACAGGTCGAGTGAAAGGAAAACTGGTAATTGAGATGAACCACTAATTCAGGGTGATTAAATTATGCATTCTCGCAAAATGGCATTAAATTTGAAATTAAACGCGGTAATTTACGTTAAAAAGTAATTTGAGTAAGAACCTAAATATTCTATCATGAAAAGATTCATTGTTTTATTTGCTGCACTTGCGCTCGTATCGATTGATGTTGTTTCGCAGGAAATTCCCCGAATGCGCCCCAAAGACCGATTAATTGTTGGCCTGTTTACTGATGTGTGGTCAAACCTTCCCGACAATATGGAAACCAAAGCAATTAACCGCGGTGTTACCATTAATTATTTGCAGGATTTTCCCATAAGTACAACTAATTTCAGTTTTGCTGTAGGTTTGGGATTTACAAGCCACAATTTATACGGCGATTATTTTTATGAAAGAACCCAGGGAAGGCATGATTTTGTCTCCAATGCAATGGATCTTGATTATGACAAAAACAAAATCAGCTTAAACTACCTGAACATTCCACTGGAACTGAGATTCAGAACCCGGAATACCCCCCAGACTTTCCGTATTCATGCCGGCGTAAAGGCTGGACTGCTGGTTAATGCTCATACTAAATATGTGGGTGAGGTTTTGCCAGGCGACCGTGAAACCAAGTTGAAGGAAGGTAAACTTGACAACATTGAGAGCTTTATGTTCGGCTTCCATAGCCGCATAGGTTACGGTAGAGTCAACCTGAATACATTTATTAATCTTACCGACATTTTTGAAGGAAACAATGCACAGGATGCAAGCCTGGTAAGTGTTGGCCTGTCTTTTATAATCTTCTAGGAGCGAAAATAAAAAAACA
>SKVR01000010.1 GCA_007129355.1 Bacteroidales bacterium
ATAGGGCACATCGCTTTAATGAACTTTA
The DNA here is from genome assembly GCA_007129355.1 of Bacteroidales bacterium. Taxonomy (GTDB): domain Bacteria; phylum Bacteroidota; class Bacteroidia; order Bacteroidales; family UBA7960; genus SKVR01. The sequence continues at coordinate 29 of SKVR01000010.1, forward strand.
AGATGCCTTCTGTTGCAAGAACTTCTTGATTTTTGAGATGTTCACCTTTTTGTCTGCACTGGCAATTTCACCATCCACCAGCACGAAGGGCAGGTTTACATCTCCTCTTTCCAGGATTTCCTGGGCGTGGGTATTGGCAAACCAACGGTCATCCATAAACTCAATATGTTCAAAGTGAAATTTACCGGCATAATGACGCTCCAGCTGATTTTTCACCATCGCAGCCACATCCTGCCAGCTCATCTGTCCTGAGCCGCAAGCTGCCTGTGGAACGGTGTATAGGATTACGTTTATCATATCTTCCATATTAACTAAATATACCAAGGATCTTTCCGTCCTGTTTTACATTTTTGAGTTCAGGAATATACTGAATAAGCTCTTCCATAGTAGGGTAATTTTCCTGCTTAATGATCTTTCCATCCAAAAGAGACACGGGCAATTTTGATGGCCCCTCAGAACGCATGAAATCCTTAACGACAGGATTACTTACAAAAGCCACAGGTGATTGATTGATGGCATAACGGTTTATGGTAACGCCCACTCTGGATAACAATTGAATCAGGTTTTGTAATTCAATCAATTCTTTATCCGGTTCGGGTCCACAAACACCTGATGCGCAACAAAGTGATGGTTCAAATATTTCGAGTTTCATAATTGCATTTTTAAATGTGACGCAAAATTACGTTATATTTTTGTAATGACGTAATTTTGCGTCACATATTTTCAAAAAAACGGGGCTGTCGCAAAAGTTTATTATTAACCGGACGCTAGGCCTGTCGAAGTGGGTACCTGATTGAAGGACAGGTGTCGTTTCGACAAGCTCAACGACCAGAATTGCGTTTCGAGATAGCTTCGTGTCAAACTTTGACAGTTTATATTTCGTTAGATTGGAAAATTTGAAGGAATAAGTAACCGGCAAAGTTGATCAATACTCGCCTTTTAGTTGTTACATAACTCCTGCAGGATATCACATATATCACATATCCTGTTGCATAAGTTAAAGTGCTTTTCTTTGATGCCAATTGCTTTGGAGTGTGTATGTTGAAAATAGAAAACTTTTTGCTCAAACCGTTTTGCATCATTGGAATTGGTTATAATGCACGATAAAATAATTCTTATTTCCAGACAAAAACCATATTAGTTTCAAATGAAACTAATATATTTGTCAAAAAAAGTTTATGCACAGAAGAGACTTTTTAAAATTTACCGGGCTAGCCAGCGGAACCCTTGCCTTGGGAGGTGCAGCAGCCGCAGGATACATGTCAGGGACTGACAAAAAGGGCAACACAGGCTGGGGAAGGGCACCTTATGCCAAAGACCAGTTTTTCAATCGCAAACCCTTTTTGGTTGTGTCGCCAACCTACGAAAAAGTAAGCACCCCTCAGCGCATTCAATACCTTGACAACCTGTTCAGAAGAAACGGAGAGTTGGGGTTCTATATCCGTTCATTGGGAGAAAGGGGATTGGAAAAGGTAAAAGAGGAAGGCATCTCTTCCCTGCCTCAAGAATTAAAGGCATATTATACAGATCACCCCAAAGCATTTGAAGAGTTTTTTCTCACTAGCGAAAGTGCCCAACAACAAAGAGCCAACTGGCCGGAGCACAAAAACCGCTATCTGCTTACCGATGCCTGGTCCAAAGCCCACGCCAGCCCACTAAGGGGGCGCGATGCTTTCCCTCCTCAACCCCAGGGGCCGCCGGAAGAATGGGATTTTGAGGGGGTAAACCCTGACCCGCTTAAACTCAAATCACCCAAACATGGTGCAGAATTAATAAAAAAAATCACCCATACCTTTGGGGCCACACTGGTGGGCGTAACCGCCATAAAGGACGAATGGGTATACCAGGGAATTTTACGGGGAGTGGGAAAAACAAACTTTGAAAAGCCTGCCCACTGGAAAAATGCCATTGTTTTTGCCATCCCCCATGAATGGGAATCCTTTTATGCCAATCCAACCTATGGGACTTCTTATGAAGCCTACACCATGCTTCGCTTCATCGCAGGTAAGCTGGAAGCGTTTATCAGGGAAATCGGCTTTTCTTCCCGCTCGCATGTGCCTCCCAACAGCTATGATTTAATCATCCCGCCCCTGGCCATCGATGCAGGTTTGGGTGAGCAGGGCCGCCATGGCGTAGTCATTACACCGGAGCTTGGGGCTAATACGCGCCTGGCAGCAGTATCCACTGATATGCCCCTGGATGCGGATATACCTGTGGATTTAGGCATCATGAAGTTTTGCAACAAATGTAAAATATGTGCCGAAGAATGCCCCAGCGGCGCCATAAGCTTTGATGACAAACCCACCAAAGTAGTCCGGGGTTATCGTCGCTGGTGCACTGACCAGGACAAGTGTTTTAAAGCATGGAACCAGGTTGCTACCAGCAGTGCAAGGGGTTGCAGAGTTTGTCTGGCCGTGTGTCCTTACTCCCGCAAAAACAACTGGATACACACCTTCGCACGGGAGCTGGACCCCAGAGACCCCACCGGTGCCATTGCATCCGCCATGCTTGCCATGCAGAAGCAGTTTTTTGACTATCCCGGCGGGAGTCAATACCTGCCCCCTCCCGATGGCAACAACAAAACTTACGGCAAAGCACCTGACTGGCTGCGTACTGAAGAATGGTTTGACTTTTAATCCTAACGATATGTTCCCTTATTCAACAATCTTACAACCCCTGTTCTGGATGAGCATGGGTGTGCTTATTGCACTCTTTTTCATGGGTATAAAGTATTGGCTTGCAGATGCCAATATAAAGATGAACGGTTGGAAATGGTCGGTGCTATCCGGATGGTTCTTTTTCCTGGCCCTCACCGTTGCAGCAGCATTCACCCTCATGGGAGAAGGAGAATGGGCCGCGGGCAAACGCTTCCTGTTGTTTTTCGGCATCGTGCTTTTGCTGGCAGGTAGCGGTATCTGGAAATTATTAAAAAAGGCATGACATGCAAAAGAGGCTTAAGGAAAGACTGGTAATATCAGGTGTGCTGGTGCTGCTTCTCGTGGCATGGCTACTGGGCAGCCGTTTTCATGCAACAGCTTACCAGGTGCTGGCTGAGGAGTTCCTGCATAGCTCAGCCTACCATGCCACTCGTGTTCATGATATCAAATGGAAATTAACGGACAGCCTGGGCAACGAAGCAGGGTACGCATATATGGGTAAGGGTTCGGGCTATAGCGGAGATATTACCCTGCTCACCCTTACGGATAATGATTTTCGCATAAAAAATATTCAGGTGCTTGACCATTCAGAAACCTATTCCTACTATCAGAAACTACAGCAGCAAAACTTCTTCGGACACCTGCAAGGCAAACATACAGCCATGAGCCGAAGAGCAAACACCGTAGATATCGTAAGCGGGGCAACGGTATCATGCATGGCCATTGTACAGGCCATAGAAGCAAGCTACCTGGAAGCAGAAGGACAAAAACCAGGAGTGCAAATGGTCGCACCGGGATGGAAGGAGGCAGTGCTTTTAGTGCTTTTTATCAACGGCATTGTATTGTTGAAAACCCAAAGACCCCGCTTGAAGAAAAGGGTTTTATGGGCTTCGCAGCTCATTTCTGTCATTTTCCTGGGAGCCTGGCTCAACAACTACCTTACGCTTACGCAAATCAATGCCCTGCTCATGGGGCACCTTCCCCTGAGCAGCGGCGGACTTTTTTTGGGTCTTCTGCTCGCCGGAAGTATCCTGCCCCCATTGCTAACCGGGAAAAATCTGTATTGCCAAACCGTATGCCCGTTTGGTGCAGCACAAAGAATTACCGGCCTGCTGGGCAATCCCCGAGCTTTGATGCCTCCATGGCATCGGGGCCTCAAGTATTTACAGTGGGCACTAACCCTCGTGGCCCTCTCCCTGGCCCTCGGATTGCGCAGCCCGGCAGTATCGGACTATACCATCTTTGATAATTTTTTTCGGGTAGGAGGCCCTCCCCTTTTGGTGGCCGTTACTGTTATCATGTTGCTGGCTTCACTGGTGGTAAACCGCCCCTGGTGCCATTTTTTATGCCCCATGGAAGGAATTTTCAGATGGCTTACACTCATAAATAAAAATGTGACACAGGTATGGAAAAACAAACCAAAAGTCGCTGGAAAGATTTCGTGATATCTGCCATCATCATTCTGAGTCTTGCCCTATTGGCTATATACTTATTTGAGCAAGTGAATATGCAGCAAAGAAAACCGGATTCACCTGCATTAAGGATAGAAAATATACTTGTTGAAACCAGTTTAAGGCATGCATTCTTTGATCAACATCATGGGGACGTCAAACAATGTTCAAATATTTGTTTAAATATCGTAATTTAGTACAACGAAAACCCGCACCAATGACCAAAATCCAAAACCTTACCCTCTGGGTGACAGAATTTACAGACGAGATGTTTCAATGGGCTTACCACA
>SKVR01000269.1 GCA_007129355.1 Bacteroidales bacterium
ACCAAGCTTATCAACGATGATAGCTTTTACTCTTGTTGAAATGTCAGACATGTTTTCTCCTTTTTTTTGTTAAACAGACTGCAAAGATAAATGATTAAAATTGTTATAACCAACTTTTTTTGTTGACTTTTAGATAATCCGCTATATTACAATGTTTTACTAAATTTTGCACTCATCTTAAGCTATCAATCTTAAAAACGCTCATCATCTAATATACAGCTTTTTAAGTATTCTTTAGCCTTGTGCCTGATTCCAAATTTCAAACAATTGTTTTTTTTCTGCAAAACACTCTTTATTCTGTCCCTTACTGGGGTTAATAATATAAAATCATTCAAACTTAACCAATCCTAAACATTTAATTACATACAAGCCTTTTTTTCTATAATTTTGAATTTTATTTGCATTTGCACCTGACAATTTATCCCAATCCACTGATCATTTCAAAAAACCGCAATGATGGAGCAGCTTAAATCCTTTTTTCAGGCCTTTAATTCATACATCAGCCTTATCATTCTTAACTACATTTTTTTATTCCTTTTCAGACTGTGGGAAATTATCTTGATAGCCGGTGCTGGGACATATCCTGAAATTCTGAGTGGACTTGCAGGTGATATCGTCCTGGTAAACCTTTCACTTTTGGTCATTTATATTCCCTATGCATTGGTATGGCTTTGGAAACCCAAAACAGCTGTTTTCCTTTTCGGGGTTATTATGGGATTGTTTTACCTGCTTTCCATACCGGTTCAGGCATATTATAACATTACCGGAGAAATCATTTCGGCAGTGAATTTCCAGTGCAGCAACCTTTCAGCCTGGGTCTTCTCATTAAAGAATATTCCTGTAATTTCTTTTCTGTTACCTTTCTTCATATTTTTGGCCTTGGGCATATATCTGATTCGTATCATCAGTCGTCAGGTGCATGTTTTCCCGAAAATTGCAGTGAATTTCTTTGCCTTTTTGCTCATTATTGCTATTCCTGCAGGTTTTGAACTGGGACTGAACTCTAACTTTTTCACAAAAAACCAACACCGTGTAAATAAGCCTTTTCATTTTGCCGCATCTTCTATGCGTTGCACCTTTGGAACACAAATGCCCAAAGAAACAGTGATTGCTGCCACAGAACGCTACCAGGCTATCAGGGGAAAAGAGACTTATCTTGCAGATGATGAATATCCATTATTGAGAAAATCTATTGCAGACCAGTGTCTCAGCCCCTATTTCAGGGAAACTTATGACGGTTTACCCCCCAATGTAGTTATTATTATAGTCGAAGGACTGGGCGACAAGTTTCTGTATCCCATAAATCAAATCAGCTTTATGCCCTTTATGGAAGAGCTGAAAAAACAGAGTCTTTATTGGAAACATTTCCTGGCCACATCCAGTGGTATGCAAAATACCATGGGTTCTGTTTTGGGAGGGCTGCCTTATGGCGAAAGGGGTTTTAGCATTCTACCTATTATGCCCCGGCATTTTACATTGATCAATGTGCTGGGCTTTAACAACTATTACACATCTTATGTTACGGGCAGGCATGTATGGAATCAATTCACTGATAAACTCCTGATTGCAAATGAAACAGACAGCATCTGGGATGCTTCAGACTTCGGCGATGGATTTGATGCCATCCACATAGAGGGCACAAACTGGTTTTGGGGCTACAATGACAGTGACCTTTTAAATTTTTATTTTGAAAATAGAAAGGAAACACAGCATCATCCCAGGCTAGAGATTATCCAGACCGGCAGCATGCATGATCCCTGGCCGGTAATCAATGAAGAGTTTTACAAAGAGAAATACATCAAAATGATTTCAGCCACTGAAAATACAGCAACCAGAGAACATTTTGAGCAATTTGAAAAACAGTACATCTCACTTATGTACACCGATGATGCACTCAAAGACTTTTTCAATAGTTTTTCAGATGATGACCGATTCCAAAATACCATTTTCATTATCACAGGTAATTATCCTATGCGCAATTTAACTCCTGCCGAATCCCTGGAGAAGTATCATGTCCCATTGTTAATTTACTCCCCTTTACTTAAACAAACAAAAGTTTTTGAAAATATTAGCAGTCATAAGGATATTTATGATAGCTTCATTTCATTGATGGCAAAAAATTATGGCCTTACAACCTCCGGGTATTCTACATCAATAGGCCACTCTCTTTGCTCAAATGAAAATCGAAAGGTGTTTATCCCTTTCATGGACAGGGAAAACAAGATAAGCGAACTGGCTTACGGCAATTTTTTTCTTACATCCGATGCTGAATTATTCGAAATTGATGAGGGTCTGAAAACAATTCCTTCAAACGATACTGAAAAGCTTGAAGAGCTGAAATCCATACTCCATGCATTCAGGGAAGTAAATACTTTTGCATCGCAAGCTCTTATTCCCGATTCGTTGTTTTTTGATTTTCTGGATTATATATTGCTTGAGGATAATATGATAAGGGGCGGTACATTCCGCCGCGAATATGTCGATATAATAGAAGAAATGGAACTGGACCCCGGATACAGGTACTACCTGGATGCTGCTTTTGTAAAGCCCCGCATTCCCCTTGAAGAAGTAAACCTGGTATATGAAATAACCGATAGGGCAGGCAACTCACTCATCTGGAAAAACTTTGGGATCCCCGACAGTGGCGATGAAGGTTTTGCCGTGAAAGAAATCATAACTACAGAAAATCTGGATTCAGTGGGCATGCAACTGCGGGTTTTCATCTGGAATGAATCGCCTGTGCCTTATGAATTTGACCAGGCGCGTATCACGCTTTACAGAAATAAATAACGTGTCAAAGAAAACCACAAAAGAAAAGAAGATATTTTATGAAAAGTGAATCGGGAGTTCATATTGCCATTTTTGCATCGGGCAATGGCACCAATGCGCAAAACCTGATTGAATATTTCAGAGACCATCCCGACATTCACATAAGCCTTATCATAAGCAACAAGGCAGATGCTTATGTGCTGAAACGTGCATCAAAAGAGCATGTACCCTTTAAGGTCATGACAGGAAATGACTGGTTAGAAAATGGCGAAGCTGCACAGGTACTTCAGGATTACGACATTGACTTTATCGTGCTTGCCGGTTACCTGCGCCTGCTCCCTTCATGGCTGATTCAGCAATACCCCGGCAAAATTGTAAACATTCATCCGGCCTTATTACCCAACTATGGCGGAAAAGGAATGTACGGCGATAAAGTACACAAAGCAGTTATTGCAAGTGGCGATAAGCAGTCGGGCATTACCATCCACTATGTGAATGAAGAATACGATAAAGGAGCCATCATATTCCAGGCCCAATGCCAAATGTTGCCATCCGAGACACCGGAAAGCCTGGCGGCGCGGATTCATGAATTGGAATATGAGCACTACCCGAGGGTGGTGGAAAAACTTATAATGTCAAATGTAGGATCAGTGATGGGTGATCTGTAATCTGTGACGGGTATTATGTCCCGAATCCCTATGTTCTAATTCAACATCAGTTTAATCGCCCAAAGACTATATATCGAATTTTCCGGTTTTAAAATCTCAACTTCACATATCACACATCTACAGCTTCTCCACCGCATCCTTCGCTGCTTCCAGCATAGGCTCAACAGAAATGGGCATTCCCACGGCATTGCGCATCCATTCCTGGGGTATAAGCCGGCCGGTTGTAAACATGCGATCGGTTTCAGTGGCCAGGTTCTCTCCTATCACATACTGCTCGATCTGAAACTCAATCAAACGACCCAGCGGATAAGCTGAAAGATACAACGGATAGGCGATCATATGCGAATAGATGGCCAGTAGGGGAGAATCTTCCACACCTAAAACGGGAGCAAAATAATCATTCCAAACCTCTTTGGCTATGCGGATGGTTTCATCCTTAACCTGCGCGGGAGTGGCATCCGGATTATCATACATCCAGCGCCAGATGGCCATATCAACCAGTGAAACTCCCATAATCTCGTAGCTACCCCATAGTTTGTCAAGGGTATTCAAATATTCCACATTGGGTTCATTGGTTTGAATGCCCAATAGTTCAAGGTCGCGGGTCTGGTAAATGAATGCAAGCGCCTCGGTAAATGCAGTGTTGGGCACACCATTCATCATATAATGATCTACGTCGTAAAGGCTGATGGTTTGCTCCACGTTGTGGCCTAATTCATGAACGGCAATATTATAACCTTTATAGTCCATTCCGGATTCAGGGATACGGGTTCTGAGGCGCGATTGCTGAGAGCGCATTTGTGCACCCCATGCATGGCCGGCTCCGCGTGAACCTTCCACCACAATTTTATCAGAAATATACTCTGCCCTATCACGGCTGTAACCCAGTCGGATCATCAGATTGGGAAGATCTTTTTCAAAAGCTTCTGCATCGGGATACAAATTGCGGGTTTTTTCATCCAGGTATTCTTCCGAGATGGAACTGCG
>SKVR01000214.1 GCA_007129355.1 Bacteroidales bacterium
CTGCCCCCACCGCAAAAAAGGTAGCATCTTCTTTCATAAGATTTTCTATCCTTTCAATCCAACGGTGGTTGCGTTCCTCAATCAGTCGGCGGCTGAATTCATCAAAGCGGCCGTCAATATCTTCAAAGAGTTTTTCCAGTGCCTTGATGTCGGCAGTAAGATAATAATTGAGCATAGCCTGAAATTCATTCCTTTTTTCTTCGTATTGATTGATTGTTTCAAGCAACATCTCTGCCTGCTGCCTGTAGGTTAGTGCATCAAAAACATTAAGTTGCTCCTGCAGCGTTTCAAGCCCCAGCAAATCCAGACCAAGCATTTGTGCTTGCTGCATGAAATAGCTTTCATAACTTTTGGGAGTACATTGGATCATGTGAGGCAAGGCCATACTGATGAGAAAAAAAGGTTGAACACGTGAAAAAATATTTACATTCATGCCCAGACTATCAGCAAAAAAACGCCGTACAATCTCAAATTCATCCTTCTCAAGCACATCCGAAAGGTCCTTGTTATCTTTCATAACCATACCCATTTGCAGGCCAACCATTACCTGTGGATCACTCAAATTGAGCTCCAGAACAATGCGGGTAATGTTTTCAAGGGCTTCTTCAATTCCGGGAAATTCCACAAACTCATCAGGACAAATAACATGCAGGGTGCCAAAAATATAGGATGGTTTTTCAAGATTATTTCCTGTTACTTTCCATAAAAGACCGGTTTCAAAGTTTTGCCCCGAAATGGAGATATTTGTGAGCAGAATCAGTATAAGGGTGAAAATGTATTTCATAATTATCGGATTAATTATTCAAACTCCGTAAGTTCATGATTAATATCTTCCAGTTTTCTGATATGTACATCATACAACTTTTTTACATACCATTTCAGGAAAATAAAAAACAATCCAAAAAGCGCAATAATAATCAGCCCGATCAGAGATACAGCTATTAACAATGGTAAGTCTTCAAACACGGGAAGCGAAGTAACCCGTCGTCCATCTGAACCCAGCCCAAACCCAATAATATAACCAAAGTAGATTCCGAAAGGAAACAAGATAAGGTTCAGCCAGAAATAGACTTTCCGAAAAAACTTAATCAGCATGATGGTGCTCTCTATGGACTGCCGGATATTTTCCTGGCTTTGATGCCATATTTTTTCAAGTCGCTGCAAATTGTGAAAATAGTATACCAGCGATCCTGAAAAAACTGCAACCAGCACACCGGTATTAAACAGGAAATAGGGTTCTGAAAGCCTGAACATGATTGCTACCAGTAATGGAATTGCAATCAGAATGGCTCCTATCTCTAATCTAAGGCTCTTTTTCAGCTTTCCAACCGGGCCCGATGATCGCCGGTTGACAAGCTCAAATAGTTTCTCCCGGTCAGGAGTCACCGGTTCCTTTTCAAAGGAGCGGTCCCAGATCTTTTTTAGTTCATTAAGTTCGTCCATACAAGTGTTAGTATAGTTCCATTATCTTCTTTAATTTTTCTCTTATGCGAAGCATTTTTACCCGTACATTGTTCTGGGTAATACCCATGATGACAGAAATCTCTTCGTAAGATACATCATCCAGATACAGCATGACCATCGCCTTCTCAACCTCCGACAGCTTGTTGATGGCTACATGCAAAACTTCCAGATCTTCTTTACGTTGCCGCCCATCGGTTTGCGAAAGATTTAAATCATCTGCTGATACAGATTGATTGAGCGGATTTCGTTTTTGTTTTCTGAATCCTGAAATGGCTGTATTTAAGGCAATCCGGTAAATCCAGGTGGAAATTTTAGATTCTCCTCTGAACCCCTTCCATGCCCTCCAAAGCTGTGCTACTATATCCTGATAAAGATCATCGCAATCTTCATCCAACGGACAATACATCTTGCACACCTTAAATATGATGCCCCTGTGGGTTTCAATAGTTTCGATAAAATCTTTTTCCACCTTATCCCGCATTTTAAACAACGCAATTATTGGACGAAAAAAAAGAGCTGGCATTACAGCACTTTCAAAATTTGATATTAATGATCCGAACGGATCGCACTAATGTTTAACTTTACAAGTACATTTCTGGTTTCTATAAATAGACATTAGATAGTTTTAATACAAAAATATGGAAAACAAGTCACAACCCATTGAAATAATGTCACCGGTGGGCTCATATGAGTCCCTTATGGCAGCAATTCAAGGTGGTGCCAACTCGGTATATTTCGGGGTGGGCAAGCTGAATATGCGTTCGCGCTCATCGCAGAATTTCAGCCTCGACGATCTGGACCGCATTATTGAAATAGCCAGGAACCACAACATCAAAACCTATCTTACTCTGAACACCATCATTTATGATGATGAGATGGCAGAGATGGGAGCCACTGTTGACAGGGCTAAAGAAGCCGGAATATCTGCCATTATTGCATCCGATTTAAGTGTTATTGAATATGCAAGCAGCAAGGATGTGGAAGTGCACATGTCAACCCAAACCAACATTACCAACCTTCAAGCCGTTAAATTTTTCAGCCGCTATGCCGATGTAATGGTAACGGCCCGCGAACTTAGTCTTGACCAGGTTGCAGATATTGTTAATAGCATTGAAAAACACCAAATTAAAGGACCATCGGGTAATCTGGTGCAAATTGAAATTTTCGTGCACGGTGCATTGTGTATGGCCGTTAGCGGGAAATGTTATCTCAGCCTGGATAATATGAATTATTCCGCTAACCGCGGTGCATGCCTTCAACTTTGCCGCAGGGGATATAAAGTAACGGACAAAGAAGGCGAATTTGAGCTGGCGATTGAGAATGAATATATCATGTCGCCCAAAGACCTTTGCACCCTTGAGTTTATTGATAAGATTGTTAAAGCAGGTGTGAAGGTTTTCAAAATAGAAGGTCGTGGAAGGGGACCTGAATATGTAAAAACCGTTACGCGGGTTTATCGCAAAGCTGCTGATGCCTGCCTGGATGGTACATTCACTCCGGAAAAAGTTGAAACATGGATGCAGCAGCTAAAAAAAGTTTACAACCGTGGATTCTGGGAAGGTTATTACCTGGGACGTAAATTGGGCGAATGGACCGAAAAATATGGTTCCCTGGCAACCCATAAAAAAGTTTATGTGGGAAAAGTTACCAATTACTTTACAAAACTGGGTGTTGCTGAAATCAAAATGGAAACCGGCGAATTAACGGTTGATGATGATATTTACATCACCGGACCTACTACCGGAGTGCTTGAAATGAAACCCGGCGAAATTCGTGTGGATCTGAAACCGGTTAACACCACCCGCAAGGGCGAAATGTGCTCAATAAAAACTCAAGAACTGGTAAGACGCGGCGATAAGGTTTACAAGGTAATTGAAGTGAAGGAAGAATTTTAATCTGTGCCCATATACAAAGCTAATTCTTTATCTCAATCTCCATCTCACCTTAATCTTAACCTTTATTCGGCTTGCGAAGCAAAGTACCTCTCTACTTCATCCAAACGACCATTAACTTCGGGACGAATATCTTTAATGATCAATCCCTTTTCAAGTAAAATGACACGCGAGCATATATCGGCCAGGTGGTTGATATTATGACTGCTTATCATCATAGTTGCACCCCGCAATTGATTTACATCTTTCAATATATTCCTGATGATAAGCTGAGAGCTGGGATCAAGAAAATTAAAGGGTTCGTCAAGCATAAGAACGGATGGATTAACCAACATTGCGGCAACAATACCTACTTTTTGTTTATTGCCTGTGGAAAGCTGCCTGATGTATTTATCCGTACCCAGAATTTCTTCACCCAGAAACCTTTTGTAAAGCTCAAGTCCTTCATCTACCTGTGCTGGCGACATGCCATATACTTCGCCATTGAAATGAAAATACTCCTCCGGGGTAAGAAATCCGATCAGAAAACCTTCATCAAGAAAACTTCCGGTATGTCTTTTCCAGTGGGTGTCTTCATTAACTTTTTCACCATCAATGCTGATGTGCCCTTCATTAGCTTCAATGAGATCGAGGGCAAGGCGAAGCATGGTAGTTTTTCCTGCACCGTTATTGCCCACTATACCCAGTAACTCACCACTGGCGATGTCCAGCTCAGGTATATCAAGCACTGTGTGCCCGCTATATTGTTTTTGAAGTCGTTGGATCTGTATTTTCATAATGATTTATTTTTCGCGATATAAGGCAAGGTTGATATGCTTGCGGGCCTCAAGACGCTGCCCCAGTTTTTTTATCCACCGGCGATGGTTTATAAGGAAAACGATCCCTGTAATGCCAACCAAAAGTGCAGCTCCATGCGGAACGGGCAGTAAAAAACCAATAATAACCAGTGGCAGTATAATAAGAAACTGCAACAATCCAAGCAGCATTTTCATTCCGCTAACTCCCTCCATATTAAAAGATGCTTTGCCCTGAAGATCCATTCGCGATGAATGTCTTATGCCTGCTCTCAGGTAAATGTAAAAACCCAGACCCATAGAATAAAGGCTGATACCGGCGAATAACAACATCATATCAATATTCAGAAACGCCAATAACAGGCTTACCAGTAAAAATTGAATCCCACCGATAAGCAGGTAAAAATAGTACTTGGCCCTGACAAATATTTCCATAGGAAGATCGCGGCTGGCGATATAATCAAAGAAATGGCTTTCCCATGAAAAAGCATGCTGAAGATGCATACTGCCAATGCCGCCGGCAATAAGAATATATACCATGGCCATTCCCGTTTGTCCCGGTTCAGTTAACCAGAAACCTGCATATACAGCAAAGGCAATGGACATGGGGAGAAAAGTGTATAAGCTCGATTTTGTACGTCGGTTTCGCGAGAGTAATCTCCACTCCAGCACCCAATAAGGACCGTAAACCGGAACTGAAGCCAGAAGGTCTTCAATGATATTTCGCCCGGCAGTCTTTTCAACTTTTTCGCCCGATTCATATAACTGATAAAAATTCTTTATCGTTTGCCTGTAAACTATAAGCTGCAGTAATATGATCATTGAAAGGGGTACCATAAAAGCAGCAGGACGAGCATATACAAAGGCCAGGAATATATTTAAAGACTCTTGCATTATTTTCTCCGGAATCATATAATAAGCTACCCCCGTGGTAAGCAGAAGAATTAACAGCAGAAAGCCCAGCCATTTGCTTTCTTTCCCTGGTGTACGAATCAGCATGAGAATACTGTGATTAATACCCACAAGCAGAAAAATACCAAGCAATCCTAATTCCTGGTTGCTGGTGGCAGGGTTAATGGTCATTTGAATAAACGGATAAAAGAAAAACAGAAGGTAAAAGTTAATGGGATGAAGCCATGAACGGAATAATCTGTAACCCGACAATGAGCCTCTGGATAATGGCAGGTGAAGATAGGGTACAACATGACTGGCCGGAACTTTCTGAATAAAAAAACGCATAAAAAGATCGCCCAGCAGAATCAGGGGTAATGCGCCATAAACCCACTCCGCCGGAGCAAGATCAGGAAACTGATCGTTCAGTAATAACGGCAAAGATCGGCCCAGACCGTAAAGGTTCATCACCAGAAAAAAGATTACAAAGGCGATAAAGCCCTTGGCAAACATGCTTTTCTCAAAAAATGCAGAGCGCCGCATCATTTGCCAGGAATGGGAAATCAGTTTTCTGAACATATAAATTTTAATAATGGCACCAAAGCAGCAAAGATAGAAGTATTTCAGCAACCTAAAAGAACTGGGATTACTTGTTTAAGATTACATTGTCCAATGCATCAGATTAATCAAACAATCTTCACTTTTTTAATTTCTAAATACATCAGAGAAAGTTTTCTCCAATTATTAAACAAAATTCATCCAGCCCAAACCTACATCGGTAAGTAGATATAAAATCAACATGTTCAAAAAACCATTTTATGTTTTTACTGTTAATACCATTATAATTTTATTTTTTAGCAAAAATATTTATATTGGGTTTTCAAAATATTTGGTAACCCAAAAATGTTGCAAATAAAAAACGATTTTAATGAAAGCAGTATTAAGAGGATTCCACAATTACCCGAGGGCTACATGGATTAAGATCTTGTTCGTGATATTTTTTGCGGTAGGTGCCGCAGGTTTATCTTATCAATACACTCGTGATCTTTTTATCTGGCTGATGCCATTCTCTCTTTTGCTTAGCATGGGTTTAATGTTCTGGATGCATGACAAATGGAAAACAAAACACATTATCATCTTTTTGATCATTACCTTGATGGGCTTTTTTGTGGAAGTTGCAGGAGTGCTTACCGGGATTGTATTCGGGGAATACTCATACGGAGGTGCACTGGGGTTTAAAATCATGGGCACCCCACCCTTAATTGGGCTTAACTGGCTGATGCTTATATATGCAGTTTATCTGATAATGAATAAACTGCAAATTCATGTAATTCTAAAAGTTTTACTGGGAGCCGCTCTCATGGTGGTTTATGATATCATCATGGAGCCGGTGGCCATTAACCTTGACATGTGGAGCTGGGGAGGAGTTACAATACCCATCCAGAATTATATTGCTTGGTTTGTGATATCGGTAGTCATGCTGAGTATATTTTACGTCGCAAAGCTAAAATACCGTAACAAAGTTGCTCCCACTCTGTTTTTTGTTCAGATGGCATTTTTCCTGATTCTAAATTTAACTATCGTCCAGTAATACATGATCAAAGCCCGACATACAAGATGGTTTCAATCCGTTTTCGCGGTCTACCTGTCGTGGGCTTTCCGATGGAATTTCCGGCGTATAGAGATCATTGGTGATGTGAAAGACAAAGGCCTTCCCATCCTTGCCATTAGTAACCACATGAGCTGGTGGGACGGATTCTGGGTTCTCTCTACGAATAATAAACTCTTTCGCCGCAGATTTCACGTGATGATGCTGGAAGAACAATTGCAAAAGAATCTTTTCCTCTCCAGACTCGGAGCTTTCTCAATCAAAAGAAAAAGCAAAAGTGCAAGTCAGAGTATCAGGTACGCGGCTAATCTGCTGGAGAATAAAAAGAACTTTTTTCTCATATTTCCCCAGGGAAAGATTCAATCACAACACCAGTTCCCTTTTGTTTTTGAAAAGGGCTGGGGACGAATTTTTTTACAAAAGGATAACCCGATTCAGATTCTTATGATTGCCAATCTGCTTGATTTTCATTCTTTCCGAAAACCTGTTCTTAAACAATATTTATACAGCCCGGAAAAAACCTCCGGTTTTACCTGCGATGAGCTGGAAGCTCAATACAATGCTTTTTACAAGGATTGTATTCAAAACCAAACTCGTAACCTATGACCTGGATAGCCATTTTTGTGCTTTCATTTACTGCAATCAGGCTTTTGGTTGCATTTGTTAATCTTGCAGGCAAACAATGGCTGAAAAAAACCACAACAGATAAGGAGCCACTTGTATCTGTTCTCATCCCGGCCCGAAACGAAGAAAAAAATATCAGAAAAATTCTCAATGATCTGGTAAATCACGATTACGAAAATCTTGAGATTATTGTGTATGATGATCTCTCTGAAGACAACACCCCGCAAACCGTAAAGCAATTCGCTAATCAAAATGAAAAAATAATATTAATAGAAGGAAAACCATTACCCGAAGGTTGGCTTGGAAAAAATCATGCGTGCCATAACCTTGCAACTCATGCCCGGGGGAAGTATCTGCTTTTTCTGGATGCAGATGTAGAAATAAAGAAAGGCTTAATAAGCAGTGCAGTTAACCATATACGAAATTATAAACTGTCATTACTTTCCATTTTTCCTGTACAAAAAATGAATAGTCTTGCCGAAAGGCTTACTGTACCTATAATGAACTGGATTCTGGTCAGCCTTCTGCCTCTCATACTCACCCGCATTTCATCACGTGCTTCCCTTTCAGCAGCCAATGGCCAGTTTATGCTTTTTGATGCCGAAGTTTATCATAAAGAGAGTTTTCACAAAACCCTTAAAAAGCAAAAGGTTGAAGATATTGCGATTTTCAGACTAATGAAATTAAAAGGCTATAGGGTGGAAACTTTACTAGGAAATTACTCAATTAGCTGCAGAATGTATCATTCATGGGAAGATGCCGTTCAGGGTTTCTCGAAAAATGTGTTCGAATATTTCGGTGGAAGCCGTCTGCTTGCAATCCTGTTTGGATTAATTACAACTTTTGGTTTCATTTTTGTTATATGGGGATTGCCGATTATTTATCTGTTGGTATATTTTTCAATGACAGCTTTTTTGAGAATAATGGTTTCGCTGGCCAGCAGACAAAATGTATTTTATAACCTTATACTGGCACCACTGCAACAGTTGAGTTTTCTTTATATTACCTTTAAGGCACTCATCCTTCAGAGAAAAAAGGCAACCCATTGGAAAGGGAGAAATATCGACTTGTTGAAATAAAAAAAATCAAATGAAAAATTTTGATAGTATTCGAATAAGATTAAACATCATTTTACTGCTAATTCTGATGATCGTTGCACCATCAGATGCAATATCTCAAAACAAGCGTACAGAATTCCAGGATCGTATCTACAATGCATTCATATCCGGCAATATGGTGCAATGGGAACGCACCATTACAGAAATGGAGCAATACTATTCAGCATTCCCCTTACCTGATATGCTTTATGATCTTTTACTTACGCGCTATGGTTTTATCCCTTATTGTCTGGATGAGGACAAAAAAGATTTGGCCAGGCAACATCTTGACAAAGCAGAAGAAGAACTGGAAAGACTGTTTGTATATAACCGTTATCAGGCTCATGCCTTTGCGTTACGGGGAGCATTTCTGGGTTTTCGGATTTCATTGCGCCCGCTGAGTGCAATCAGACTTGGACCCAGAAGTTACCGGGCTATAGATGATGCCATGGAAGCAGACCCAGGCAATCCTGCAGTATGGATGGAAAAGGGCAACACACGGTTTTACACCCCTTCAACGTTTGGGGGTAGTAAGGAAGAAGCAAGGGACTCCTACAAAAAAGCAGTGGAATTATTTGAAAATGATCTTCAGCCTAATCAGCGTTGGTTATATCTAAACAGCCTTGTTGGGCTGGCAAAAAGTTATCAATATACCGATCAGGAAAGATTAGCTGTTGTAACTCTTGAAAAGGCATTGAAATATGAACCCGGTTTTAAATGGGTTAAGGAAGAACTGTTGCCGGAGGCGAGAAAAAGATTACAATAGACTGGGGGGTTTGCTTTTAATAGCAAGAAGGCATTAGTAGGCCCATTTCAGCAATATGGATCCCCATGTGAAACCACCACCAAATGCTGCAAGTATTACATTATCACCTCTCTTTAGCTGGTTTTCCCATTCCCACAAACAAAGCGGGATAGTAGCGTTGGTGGTATTACCGAACTTCTGGATATTGATCATTACTTTTTCCATGGGTACACCACTCCTTCGGGCAGTGGCTTCAATAATTCTGAGATTGGCCTGGTGTGGCACCAGCCAGGCCACATCCTCGGTAGCGATTTGATTTCTTTGAATAATTTCTGCAGCCACATCTGCCATATTTTTTACAGCAAACTTATAAACGACCTGCCCTTCCTGGTAAACATAATGCTCACGGGCATCAATGTTTTCGTGGGTGGGAGGATAGGCAGAACCCCCCGCTTTCATATGCAGATGCACATGACCGCAGCCATCTGACTGAAAAATATGATCCATTACTCCAACTTCTTCGGTGGTGGGTTCGAGAAGAACTGCAGCAGCGCCATCTCCAAAAATTACACAGGTCTGACGATCAGTATAATCAACAATGGATGACATTTTATCGGCACCAACAACCACGACTTTTTTGTATCTGCCCGATTCAACATACTGGGCAGCAGTAACAAGGGAGTAAATAAATCCTGAGCAGGCAGCATTGGTATCAAAACTAAAAGCATTTTTGATCCCCACTTTATGACTAATCAGGTTGGCAGTTGCGGGGAATTTCATATCAGGTGTAACCGTAGAGCAAATCAACAGGTCGACATCATCAGGGCTGATGCCTCTTTTTTCCAGCAACCCTTTTACAGCTTCAGCACCCATTACTGACGTGCCTTTACCTTCACCCTTAAGTATCCTTCTTTCCTTGATACCTGTTCGTGTGGTTATCCACTCATCAGTAGTGTCAACCATTGTTTCAAGTTCCGCATTTGTAAGAACATACTCGGGAACATAGCCATGGATTGCTGTAATTGCTGCCCTGATTTTAGTCATATTCAAAAAAGTATATTTTGGATTGAAACTAAACTAGCTTATGTTTTACCATTTCAGTTTCTGGTTTGAGTGTACTGGCTCAATGCTTCTGAGATTTTATCTGAAACCTGGGCATCATGCACTTCCTTGGCAAGAACAACCATGTTTTTTATGGCAATATCATTGGAGATTCCATGCCCGATAATAACAGTGCCATTTACACCAAGAATAGGAGTACCCCCATAGTTTTCATAATTCATCCGGTCGAAGAACTCATCAGTTATCCCTCTTTTCTTAACCAGCCGGTACATTGATTCAGCCTGTTTAAGTACAATATTTCCTGTAAATCCGTCACAAACAATCACATCAGCCTTGTCATTGAATAAATCCCGGCTCTCAATGTTCCCAATAAAATTATAATCCTGGGTATCTTTCATTAAACGGAATGCTGACTGACAAAGCAGGTTTCCTTTTTCTTCCTCTTCACCGATATTAAGCAGTCCAACCTTAGGGTTTTCTATTCCAAAAACGTGCTGGGCATAGATTGAGCCTAACAGACCAAATTGATATAAAACATCGGGTTTACTGTCGGGGTTGGTACCCACGTCAATAAGAACTCCCACTCCACCATTCTCTTTGGGAAGAACAGAAGTTGTAGCCGGCCTGATTATTCCCTGGACTACGTTAACGCTATAAACCGAACCCACAAGCATAGCTCCGGTATTTCCGGCGCCGGCAAATGCATCAATTTGGCCGGTTTTTAATAACCGGAAACCTTTTGTAATACTGGAATCAGGTTTCTGACTGAATGCCCTGGTAGGTTGTTCACCCATAGAAATAACTTCAGATGCGTTCACTATATCAAAAAGTGAAGCATCTGAATTATACTCCTTTAGTTTTTCAAGAATAATGCTTTCCTGACCAATCAAAACAATACGGTCAGTTTGGGGTAATACTTTTTGAGCAAGAATTGCTCCCTTTAAAATATTATCGGGAGCATAATCACCGCCCATTACATCTAAACCGATTTTCATAGGATATATTTAGGTGAGCAAATTTGTCTCACACGGCAATGACCGCAGTGCTTAAACAGCAGCGGATTTTTCTATTGCCACTTGTCCTCTGTAAAAGCCACATTCAGGGCATACCCTGTGCATAAGCTTCATGGAGCCACAGTTTGAGCAGGTTGTCAAAGCAGGTTCAGTTGCTTTATAATGGGTACGTCTTTTATCTCTGCGTGTTTTTGAGATTTTACTCTTTGGATGTGCCATAATCTAAGCAATATTAAATTTAATCTAAGTTAATTGAATTTCAGGTTTTTCAGGGCATCCCACCGAGAATCAACGGGCGAGTTCTCCTGTTCATTTTCTTTAGCTTTTTCTTTATTATCAGACATATATTTTTCCAACTGCTCAATTATTCCGGAATCGCAATTATCTTCCTTGTTTTTTCCTCCCGGATGTATCCGCTTTGCCGGCAATCCCAATACCACAAACTCAAAAAAGTACTGAGCAACATCAATATGGCTTTCTGTTGAAGGAATGATGATTACATCATCGCTCTGTTCTTCAAACCTTTCGCCAAATTTGATGTAAAGCATTTTCTGCAGATCCATTTGATACCAAAAGTTTTCCAGGCAACGATCGCAGGTAAGCTCCAGCTTGCCTTTAACCAGAAACTCCAGATCAAGCATATTATTTTTTTTATGCATGACCAGCGTTGCGGAAAGGTCAGCTTTGGTAATTTCTGAGTCTGCAAAGCATGAAAAAAAAACGTCATTCAATTCAAAGGAGAACTCATGAACTCCGTTGGAAAGACCTACAAATGCTATCTCAAATGGCTTTAAAGCTTTCAAAGTACTATCTGATTTTTCAAAGGCTGCAAAGATACAAAATCTGAGTAAAAATAAAAAATTTATTCGCAATAAAAATCTCAAGGGAATATCAGTGAAAGTTCCTATTCTCAGGAATTTAAAGATGCCTATTTGAAAGCCTTTTCGAGAAGGGCATCGCCATCTGTGCGCAACCTGTTGAAATATTCAGGCACATCTTTACCTGCAAGTTGATCTACATAAAGTTTTGCCAGATATTGAGCCAGCATAAAACCCTGTCCGCGTAAACCCAGGAACAAACCTTTGTCGACATCCACAATCATGCGGGGTTCAATGTAATACCCCGCCCAAAGAGCCTGAAAACCTACTGCTGAAATACGAGGAATCCAATCTACAAATATTTCCGACACAATTTCTGAAAATTCTCTGGAGTTGATCTTGACATCCTTATCGGTTTCATTGGGTTCAACAGCAGGAGAAGCACATCCAATGATCTGACCTGTTTCACCCAACTGTTGCCCGTAAACTGCCGTGAATCCCTTGTAGTTTCTGCGATCAATAAGCATATCAAGAGGGCGGCCACCGGCACCCAGCATGGGTAATCTGCGGGTAATAAAAGCCTGGTGTTTTACCGGATACAAACCCGTTTCAATGCCTAAAAGTCGGGCAAACTTATCTCCTTCGGCACCAAGTGCATTGATAAAAATGGGAGTATGATACTCAACAAATTCACCTTCATGGGTCTTAATGATGACCTTATAAACATCTCCGGTTTTTTCTACATCTATTAAACGGGTATCTTCGAGCATAGTACCTCCAGCTGCTGTTCCGGTTTTTCGCAAAGCATCAATCACTTTACCGGGAGTAGCCTGCCAGCATTCACTGGTTTTCAATGCTGCAATATATTTATCATTGGAATCATTAAAATAGGGAGAGATCTCAGTCTTAAAATCTGATGGCTTCAGCATTACTGCTTTTTGCCATGCCATTGAATCTTCCAGAGCCTTGTACATTTGCTCATCGTGGGCAAAGGTGATATAATTAATGAGTCGGAAATCGATATTAAAATTACGGGAGAGCTTTTCAAACATTTCAAGATTATGCCGGGCAATATCTGTTAGCTCGGGTAAGCTGAAAACAGGCCTTCCCCCGGCAATATTCCGCCATGAACCACCGTATCCGTAATTGATCATTGCAGGTTCATAGCCATCTTCAGCCAGGAAGCGGAACAAAGAACTACCGCCGATGCCACCTCCGGCAACAAATGATTTTACTTCGACAATTCTGCGCCGCATACCACGCGAATGCGTAATAACCTTATCATGTTTTTCCGCCGGATACAGTTCACCCATGCTGATCTGATTTGACATGGGAGCGCGGGGAGTGCTTCCGCCAATAAGGCGGATTCCCTTGGGCCTCAGGTTCTGTTTCAAACGTTGTATGCATCGCTTACCCCGGCAGGGACCCATACCAAGATGGGTAGTATGCTTGATCTCTTCAACCGAAATAAACTTTCTGTCGCCAATAATTCTCATCACATCATCAAACTGTACATCATCGCAATGGCACATAAACATGTCTGACATGAAAGATTCGCCATGTGGTTTTAGTTCAATTTTCTCAGGATAATCGCGCTTGATAATAAAACCTCTTACTTTGGTCTTATCTTCATCCTTCATACCTTCCGATTTAATGCGGGCAACATGGGTAAGGTTTTTCTTGCGAAGGATTTTCTGAATAAATCCTTCCCCCAGAATACGGGCATCATTGTCAACCAGATAAACTTCTTCACCTTCATTCATATCAAACTCGATGGGAAGGAAAAATGTGCCCTTTTCAATATTGTATCCGAATATGGCAAGCCCGGGACACTGATAAATACAATCCATACAACCCACACATTTTTCATAATCGATAAGTGGGACAGTGCTGGTAGATGATTTGGTAATGGCACCGTAGGGGCATGCAAATGCACATGGATTGCATGCAAATCCGTACAAACAATCAATGATTACAAACGGTTTTTTCATCCTTTCGGGTTCCGGCATAAAAGGCTCTTCAATCACTTTGAATGGGTGTTGCTGCGAGTCGATATACTCTTTGGACACCAGCAGGTAATCATCATAATTATAGGGTTGAATTATGGCATCAAGGATTTCATAGGCAACCTGTTTTCCGCGAAGTACAGCACTGGTTCCTTCACCGATACGAACAGCATCGCCTGCACCCCAGCATCTGCGGCCAAACATTTCGCGTCCTTTAATGAGAAGTGCATCGTCAGGCATCAGGCCGGTGCAAATATTTATGGCATCAATACCATCAATCATTTTTTCAGTTCCGGGAATAGCTTTAAAATTTTCAGCCTGTGCAATTACTGCAGCCTTTATTCCATCACCCTTTTCGTTGGGTATAGCTTCAAGAATAAGGTGGGAAAGCATGATGGGAATACCTAACCTGCGTACCCTGTTGGCCTGAACCGGAAAACCACCTTCATGTGCCTGAGCTTCAATAATGGCTTTTACGCACGCTCCTGCCTGGGTAAGCTGGTAACTGGTAAGATAGCCAATATTACCTGCACCCACAGTAAGTATATTTTTACCCAAAAGGGTTAGCTCGGTATTCATCATTTTCTGCACTACTGCAGCAGTATATACGCCGGGTAAATCATCATTATGAAAGGTAGGGAGAGAAGGTACAGCTCCTGATGCTACAACAAAATAGTTGCAATCAATATAAAATATTTTCTGTGTTTTGAAGTTTTTGATAGCCACCCGGTTGTTTTCAAAAATATCCCAGACAGTTGAATCCAGCATAATTCCTTCATGATTATCACCGGCAAGGAGTTTGGATATTTCAAACCCACGTAATCCACCATATTTCTTTTCTTTCTCAAAAAAGAAAAACTGGTGCGTTTGCATATTGAATTGCCCTCCTATCTCAGCGTTGCTGTCAACAACCAGGTTGCTTATTCCATGCTGGTTCAGAATTTCGCGGGTTGCCAAACCTGCCGGACCGGCACCCACAATAACCACCTGGGTTTTATAGACATTGATTGATTCTGATTTGATATATTTTGTTTCCTCAGCAACATAATCATGCGGTATTTCCTCCACCTTCTTAATCTTATCAACCAGCGTAATACAGATTCTTTTAATTTCTCCGTCAACCAGCATCTCACAGGCACCGCATTTACCAATGCCACACTCAAGGCTACGACTTCTGTTTTTTAAACTATGGCTATGAATAGGAAAGCCTGCCTGATGCATAGCAGCAGCAATGGTAAAACCTTTTTCACCTGTTACTTTTGACCCATTGTATTGAAATTCAGTTTTTTCAGA
>SKVR01000318.1 GCA_007129355.1 Bacteroidales bacterium
CGTGACCTGGATGCACACGGGAAAAAGCAGGTAGAAAATATCTTCAGACTTTGGCTGCCTTCCAGCCTTATTCCGGTTTTTCTTGAAATACTGCAAATGGATGGCAAAAAACTATGCAATCAGCTGGGCGGGAAGGAACGGAAAAAAATCCTGTTGCTCATGAAGGATTTCCGGTTTACCATAACGGGTCATCCGGGATTTAAGGAGGCCATCATTACAGCAGGAGGTGTTCCTACCAATGAAATTCAATCTAAAACCCTGGAATCAAAGCTGATAAAAAATCTCTTTTTTGCCGGTGAGGTTATTGACCTTGATGCCAATACCGGTGGATTTAATCTTCAGATAGCCTGGTCAACCGGCTGGCTGGCAGGGCAGGAAAGTGTCCAAAAATCATAACCACTTTCTCCTTCTGAAATACCACAACATCATCAAAGCCAGCAGAGCCATCAAACCCATTACGGCAAAGTAGGCCCAGGGCCATTGTAATTCAGGCATATAATCGAAATTCATACCGTAAACTCCTGCAATAAAGGTGAGAGGAATGAAGATGGTTGCTATAATGGTTAGCACTTTCATTACTTCATTGGTTTTGTTGCTCATGGTAGAAAGGTAAAGCTCCAGCAATCCCGCTGTCATATCGCGATTGGTCTCCACCGTATCAATTACCTGTATGGTGTGGTCATAAAGGTCGCGAAGGAAAGGCCGGGTTTTTTTCTTTATGATTGAAATATCAGAACGTTCCAGCTGCGAAATAAGTTCTCTCAATGGCCAAACTGCTTTTCGGAGCAGCAGGTTTTCACGTTTAAAGACATAGATTTCTTTCAGGATTTTCTTGTCAGGATTTTTTAAAAGCCTTTCTTCAAGTATTTCCATATGCTCACCAATACCCTCAAGCACAAGAAAGTAATTGTCAACCGTAATATCAAGCATGGCATAAGCCAGATAATCGGAACCCATATTGCGAATTCGCCCCTTGCCCTTGCGGATCCTTTCCCGCAAAGGGTCAAATATATCATCTTCCTTTTCCTGGAATGAGATTACGTAATTCGGACCAATTATAAGGCTTATTTGTTCTGTCTCTATGCTTTTCTTTTTCTCATTCCACGAAATAATTTTTAGTACTGCAAAAATGTAATCATCATAGAAATCGATTTTGGGTCTTTGCCTGGTATTCAAAATGTCTTCCAGCACCAGCGGATGGATCTGAAAATGCTCTCCAATCATTGCTATCTGCTGAGTGTTGTGAATTCCCTTGATGTCAATCCAGGAAATATCTGCGCTGTCTTTCAGCGTAAAAAAATCTTCAGGATTTTCTGTACGAAACTCCCGCAATTCGGTTGGACTATAGACCATGACATCGATGGCCGTTTTGTCGGTCTTCTTATGACCCACAAACACCAGACTGCCAGGTGAAAGACCGGTTTTTGGAGAGAGTTTTTTCATGGGATATTCATGTTCGTTTTAGTTAATTTTTTTCAGCTAATTTTTCTGCGCCCGGATTTATCTTTCTGCAATTACCAGCATCTCGAAATCTTTGGTTGTAAGCTTGTGTTCTCTGGAAAACTCACCCAGTCTGGCACCAAAAATATCAATCTTTTTAAAATCCAGCGACTTTAACAGCCATGTAATTTCACTGTGCACGTAATACCTTTCGTTGCACTCCAGCACTTTCTTATTCCCATCATCGTCAGTAGCTTCAGTAATGTTATGATCGCGGAAAGTCATAAAATCAAAGGTATTGCTGTGATATACCGCATCATCTTCTTCATTTGTTGACTGATGGAATTTTTCCACAGAGTGGAAAACGGGAAACAAGCCATTAAGGGTAGTAAAGATGAATTTTCCATTCATTTTCAGTGCTCTTGCTGCACTTTTCAGTATCTCAAAATTCATCTCATCAGTTTCCATAAGGGGAAACCCTCCTTCACAAAGCATAATGGCAACATCAAAATCGTTTTTAAAGGGCAGGCTTCTGGCGTCATGAACCAGGAAGTCAATCTGTAGGTTTTCTTCCCGGGCTTTTTCATTAGCCCTGTTAATCTGCGATTCCGACAGGTCAATTCCGGTTACTTGGTACCCTCTTTTGGTCAGTTCAATGCTATGTCGTCCGGTGCCGCAGCCGATGTCCAGGACTTTCAGACTCTTGTTATGGTTCAGTTCTTTCTCAATGAAGTCACACTCGCCCAAAGTTCCTTTGGTAAAGCTTTCTTCATCATATCTGCGGGCATAATTCTCAAAAAGAGATTCGTACCAGGTTTTGATGTTTTTGCTCATGATATTTTTTTGGGGAATAATTCTCATGCAATATATGAATTATGGTAATTCAAATGAACTAAATAGCAGAAAAAATGATGTTATTGATAGTAATGTTGTTTTATATTATATCCTTTCCATAAAAAACCACAAGCCCGCATGAATTAACCATACGGGCTTGTGGCAGAATAAATCTAAAAATCTTAACGGTTACACCAATTCAGCTTCCAGCTTAATAGTAGTGCCGGTCAGGGCTTTGGAAACAGGGCAGCCTTCTTTGGCACCGTTTGCAAATTCCTGGAATTTGTCATTGTCAATATTGTTCACCTTTGCTTTGGTCTTCAGCAGGATTTCGGTAATGGCAAATCCATTATCAGTTTTTGACAGGGTAACTTCAGCTTCTGTATCAACTTTAATGGGTGTATACCCCCCTTGATCAAGGGCATGTGAAAAAGCCATAGAAAAGCAGCTTGCATGTGCCGCACCAATCAGTTCTTCGGGGCTTGATCCAGACTTGTCGTCTTCAAAGCGGGTGCTGAATTTCAGCGATCCAACATGATTGCTGGTTTTCAGTATGTAACTTCCGCTCCCTTTGGGAAGGTTACCTTCCCAGTATGCGCTTGCAAAATGTTTACTCATAATGTTTTTGTTTTAAAACGATTTTTAATAAGATTGTTTTTCCGTATTTCTGTTTTATTGCCCGGAAATGTAATTTTTTCGGAGCATTACAGTAATAGTTTTAACAGCCGCAAAAAGGATATTGTTTACATCGGGGGTAAACTTTGATGTTTCAAAGTATAGAGTAAGTCGTTCAGAATTTAATCTTTATGTTTATAGGGGAATGGATAGTTCAATGTATCATTTTTCCCTGGATTTTATCAAATCCAAAATCGGATCTTAGTATTAGCAGAATTAGACAGGTATTACCTCAGATTGCGTATAGCCCTCAACACATGATCCTGAATACGCTCGTACACCATATCTTTATGCCCCTGACCATCAACATCCACAAGTATCTTGTTTTTTCGGTAGTAGTTTACGATGGCATCGTTACGTTGCGAGTGTTCTTCAAGCCGGGCTACAATGGTAGCTGCACTGCCATCATAGGGCATACTGTTGGGGGTTTTGCTGCGGGCATCCAGGCGTTTTACCAGTTCGAGCTGGGGAACCTGAATGTTGATGACGCAATTGATGGCACAGTTTTTCTTTCTCATAATCCCGTCCAGAATATAGGCTTGCACCAAAGTGCGCGGGTAGCCCTTGAAAACGTAACCACGGTTGTTTCCATCGGTTTCCTTCAGCTTCTTTTCTATAAGCCGGATTACGATTTCATCGGGAACCAACAAACCTTTACTCAGGTAGGGATTGATTTGCTTTGCCAGGTTTGAACCAATCTGGGCTTCTTCTTTCAGCAGTTCACTGGTTGATATGTAGGTGAGATTGAACTCCTCCGCCAGCTTTTTGGCCTGGGTGGTTTTTCCTGAACCGGGGAAGCCGTAAACCATTATGTTTACCGGTTTACTATTGATCTCTTCATTAATGTGCTTGTTTATGCGCTCGAAAACTTCCTGCGTAGTTCCTAAACCGTTAACTTTTACCATTTTATCGGTATCCTTGTAAAAATCAAGCAAAGGAAGGGTTTTTTCATGATACTCTTGCAGTCTGCGCTTGATAACCGCTTCATTATCATCGGAACGATCCTGTTCTTTGGCCCGCTGTAAAAGTCTTTTGGTGCATTCTTCATCAGAGATTTCCATGATGACGATCCTGCTCAGGGAAGTTTGCAGACCGGTAAAAAGCCCGTCAAGAATATACGCTTGCACGTAAGTCCGCGGGAAACCGTCAAACAGAAATCCGTCGCTGCTGGTATCGGATTGAATGGCGTTGCCAATGATCTGTACGATAATTTCATCGTCAACCAGTCCGCCCGACTCAATGATCTTTCTTGCCTGCTGGCCAAGAGGGGTCCCGGCTTTTAGCTCATTGCGCAGAACCTCACCCGTAGAAATGTAGGTAAGATTGTAACGCGACATAATAAGTTCCGACTGTGTTCCTTTACCTGCTCCGGGGGGTCCAAAGAGTATAAGATTCAGCATAATGTGTGTTTTGTCTTTAAGGGTTTTGTGTTAATCGTTGTGTTTTGATAATTGGGTATCTGCAA
>SKVR01000288.1 GCA_007129355.1 Bacteroidales bacterium
AAGATTTTTGCTTGCACTTTTTATGCTTTGTGTGTGAACCGATCCATAGCAGTAGCAATTGACACACATGCGGTTGATTATAATTCGCAGCATGGAAAAACATGCAGTCGGATTATTATTGGCGAGCTCCATCTAGCAACTTTAATAAAATATAATCAGATGAAAACACTGAAATGGATTCCGGTAATTATTGCAATGATATTTTTTGCATGTAATCAGGGAGAAAAACCTGCTGCCGGTCCCCGGGAAGCAGGACCTTCAGTTGTGGAAATGCGCAATGTTGATGGCAAATATCGCTTATTCGTGAATGATGAAGAGTTTTATGTGAAAGGAGCAGGGTGTCAGTATGGCCCCTGCATGGAAATAGCAGCACATGGCGGCAATTCATTCCGCACCTGGAGTACCGGTGATAGCACGCAAGTCGCGCTTGAAGCCCTTGATCTGGCATGGGAAAACGGATTGATGGTAATGATGGGAGTGTATGTGGCAAAAGAACGACACGGTTTTGATTACGATGATGAAGCGGCTATAGAAGCACAATTGGAAAGGATACGCAAAGAAGTCATTGAATTAAAGGACCATCCGGCACTTCTGGGCTGGGGTATTGGTAATGAACTCAATCTCGGATATACCAACAAAAGGGTTTGGGATGCGGTCAATGACATAGCCCGGATGATTAAAGAAGTTGACGGAAACCATGTTGTTACTACCATGCTTGCCGGAATTGGCCGGGCTGAAGTGGAATACATAGCTGAAAACTGCCCGGATCTGGATTTTATTTCCATTCAAACCTACGGAAATCTCATCAACCTTGAACAAAGGCTCAAAAATGCTGGTTACGACGGCCCCTACCTTGTTACGGAATGGGGACCTACAGGTCACTGGGAAATGCCTGAAACAAAATGGGGTTCTCCTATCGAACAAACATCAGCTGAAAAAGCAGAAGCTATCAAGTTGCGTTACGAGGAGGTTTTGCTTGCTGACGAAACCAATTGCATGGGGTCATATGTTTTTCTATGGGGTCAAAAACAGGAACGTACCCCTTCATGGTATGGCTTATTTACTGAAGCTGGTGAAAAGACTGAAGCCATTAATCTGATGGAATATCTCTGGACCGGGGAATGGCCCGAAAATATGGCACCCCGTATGAAAGATATTACCATTGAGGGGAAAGGCGGACGTTATGATGACGTTATGCTTGAAAAAAGCACTGAATATACTGTAAAATTAGATGTGGAACATGTTGACATGGAGAGTTTGAGCGTTAGGGCAGAAGTAATGCCCGAACCCGTTGAGTTAAGCGAAGGTGGTGATTTTGAAGCCAGACCTCCAAGTATTGAAGGACTGATTATTTCAGCCCATACATCTGAAGTGGTTTTCCGAGCTCCTGCAGAAAAAGGTGCATACCGCATCCTGGTTTATATAACCGATGAACACAATCATGCAGGTACTGCCAATATTCCGTTTTTTGTTAATTAAAGGAAAAAAAAGTATTAGTTGTAGTAATGTTTTTTTTGAAACAGGTTTTGTTTTGTTAACACTTTTTCATAGTGTTGTTTTCTGCTGCCGGTCGCAGGGTTGGGAAGATTCTTAAAAAGAAACTTTCTTTTAGACCGGCAGCTTTTTTTAAATCTGAAAACCTGGAAGACTTTTGAGAATGCTTTTAAATGATCATTAATCAAGAAATGATTTAACGACCTTTAAATCGAAAATATGAAAACTTGTACAAAACATCTAATCGTAATTCTGATTTTTACAGGTTTTTCTGTTGCCTTGTTTGCAAAAGCAAACCAGATCGATTTAGAAAAAAAAGAGGACGGATGGAGACTCCTGGTCAATGGAGATGCCTTAATGGTAAATGGCATGAACTGGGATTATTTTCCCATTGGCACCAATTATATGTACAATATCTGGGAAGAATCCGATGAATTCATAAAAAAAGCTCTGGATTATGAAATGACCCTGCTAAAAAATATGGGAGTTAATGCCATCCGCGTTTATACAGGTATCCAGCCCCGATGGATTCAACATATATACGAAAACTACGGTATCTATACCATGCTCAACCATTCTTTCGGGCGGTATGGACTTACGCTGGATGGCGAATGGGTAGGTAACACAGAATATTCTGACCCAAGAGTACAACAACTGCTTCTGGAAGAAGTAAGGCAACTGTCACAGGATTTCAAAGATACCCCTGGCTTGCTTTTGTATTTGCTGGGGAATGAAAACAATTATGGTCTCTTTTGGGGAGGTGCCGAAACAGAAGATATACCTTTGGTTGACCGGCAATCAACAATTAGAGCCCGCCATATGTATAAATTGTTTAATGAGGCGGCTTTATCCATGAAAGCCATAGATTCAAACCATCCCATAGCCATTTGCAACGGAGATTTATTGTTTCTCGATATAATCGCAGAAGAATGTCAGGATGTTGATATTATCGGGATAAACGTTTACCGGGGTATGTCCTTCACCGATATGTTTGACAGGGTAGAAAATGAATACGGGAAACCCATCCTGTTAACCGAGTTTGGTTCAGATGCCTTCAACGCCATTACCATGGAAGAGGCCCAGAGGGAACAGGCAATTTATAATGTAGCTAACTGGAAAGAGATTTACGAAAATACTGCCGGTCTTGGAAAAGCAGGAAATTCCCTCGGTGGGTTTACTTTTCAGTTTAGTGATGGTTGGTGGAAGTACGGACAAACTATCGATCTGGATGTTCATAACACCAATGCTTCCTGGGAGAATGGAGGATATAAATTTGATCATATTCCTGGTAAAAACAACATGAACGAGGAGTGGTTTGGGATCTGCGCCAAAGGGCCAACCGATGAAATGGGATTTTATCCACTGTATCCCAGAGCTGCATATTATGCCTTAAAGAAGGCCCATAAACTGAATCCATATGCAGAGGGAATCACTTTGGAGTCTATAAAACAACACTTTGAAAATATTGATATTGAAGAGGCATACAACAAAGCGAATGAATGATCATGTAAATTTTTTCTTAAAATGAACATCTGAGAATAAACTGAGAAGAAATTATCTTTCATATTCAAAGAAGATGAAAAATTAATACAATGAAACTTAAACATACTGACAGCGCGATGAATGCAGAAAGTAAAAAGATTGAGATGAAGGTAGTTGAGCATGAAAATGAAAGCTATTTTAAAATGAGCAATCATGATACCATGCGCCCCTTCTTTATGAGTATCGTTAGTGATGCCAATCACTGGATGTTTATTTCAAGCAACGGAGGACTTTCTGCCGGACGCAAAAATCCTGAATATGCTTTGTTTCCATACTATACCGATGATAAGATCACAGAATCTGCCGACATTACAGGAAGCAAGACCATTTTTCAGATTCATACAGCTAGTGAGGTTCTGATTTGGGAACCCTTCTCGGAAAGATTTACTGATAAATACTCCATAAGCCGGAATCTTTATAAAAGTATCTACGGCAACAAGATCATTTTTGAAGAGACCAACCATGATCTGGGTCTGGTATTCAGATACCAGTGGAATTCAGGGAAGATATTTGGTTTTGTAAGAAAAGCCGAACTGATCAACACTTCAGAAAAAGAATATAGGATAACCATTCTTGATGGTATTCAGAATATTATGCCTTTTGGTGTTCCCAGCGACCTGCAACGATCAACCAGCAACCTGGTAGATGCATATAAAAGAAGTGAACTGGAACAGTCTTCGGGCATTGGTATTTATGCACTTAGTGCTATTATTGTTGATAAGGCCGAACCCAGTGAAGCTTTAAAGGCAAATATAGCCTGGTCACTCGGATTTGAAAATCCAAAATATCTTCTTTCCTCATGGCAGCTGACGAAGTTCAGGCAGAGACATGAAATTCAAGGGGAACGTGACATAAAAGGAGAAAAAGGAGCTTATTTTGTTTCCTCTGAGATTTCACTGCCTGGAAATTCAGCTAAGAAATGGAAAATCATTGCCAATGTTAACCAGAACCATTCACAAATAATCAGTCTTGCTAAATCAATAAAAGATGATAAGAACCTTGAAAAAACAATCTGGCAAGACATTGACTCAGGAACGCAAAACCTGATTCAGTTGGTTGCAGCTGCTGATGGGTTGCAGTTTTCTGCTGATAAGCTGAATGATACCCGTCATTTTTCCAATGTGCTGTTCAACATCATGCGCGGGGGTATTTTTGACGATAATTACCAGATAAAGAAAGGAGATTTTGTAAGTTACCTGGGCGAAGCTAATAAAGACGTAGTTGAAAGAAATCAGGATTTTATTAAAACTCTGAAAGATGTATTCAGCCAATCTGCGCTCAAGGATGTTTTGATGAACAGTGAAGATGCTGATCTGATCAGGCTTTCCATAGAATATCTTCCTTTAAAATTCAGCCGCAGGCACGGAGATCCCAGTCGGCCATGGAACTATTTTACCATTAACATCCAGAATGAATCGGACGGTTCAGAAATTCTGGATTATGAAGGTAACTGGCGGGATTTGTTCCAGAATTGGGAAGCACTTGCAAAATCATATCCCGAATTTATTGAAGGAATGATTTTCAAGTTTCTGAATGCTTCTACCTTTGACGGTTACAATCCCTACAGGGTAACCAAAGACGGCTTCGACTGGGAAACAATCGAACCCGATAATCCCTGGTCATATATAGGCTACTGGGGCGATCACCAGATCATTTACCTTCAGAAATTTTTTGAGATCTTAGAGAAGTATCATCCCGGCACATTGCAATCCTTTTTTGATAAGGAATGGTTTGTATATGCCGCTGTCCCCTACATTATTAAACCCTATGAACAGATACTGGCAAACCCCAAAGACACTATTGAGTTCGATCATAAATGGGATACCGCCATCAGAAAGCAGCGTGAGATAATGGGTGCTGACGGAACATTGCTTAGGGCTGACAGCAAAGAGATCTACCATGTAAATTTCCTGGAGAAAATTATGGCAACGATGCTGGCTAAAATATCCAATTTTATTCCGGAAACCGGCATCTGGCTCAATACCCAAAGACCGGAGTGGAATGATGCCAACAACGCGCTGGTGGGTAATGGTGTATCAATGGTTACACTTTACTACCTGCATCGTTTCATGAAGTTTTTCCAAAAGGCATTGGATAGATCGGACCTGGAAAACATAAAAGTTTCCAGTGAACTGATTGAATTCTACCACAGTGTAAGAGAAACGCTTTATGAATTTAGTCCATTGTTAGCAAAAAGCATCAATGACAAAGACAGAAAGGCCATACTGGATCGCATGGGGAAGGCTGCATCTGAATACCGGGAGCATATTTACCAAAGCGGTTTCTGGGGTAAAAAAAGAAGCGTGTCACTGTCCGGATTGAAGAATTTTACACAAGCGTGTCTCGACTTTATAGAACATTCTATACGCGCCAACCAGAGGGAAGACAAACTATATCATGCCTACAACCTGATGACTGCCACAGAAACAGAGGTTTCCTGTTCCCATCTGAGTGAAATGCTCGAAGGACAGGTAGCCGTTTTAAGTTCGGGTTATTTAGGTTCTGAAGAAGCCCTGGAAGTATTGGATGCATTGAAAAGCAGTGCCCTGTTCAGAGAAGATCAGTACAGTTACATTTTGTATCCCAACAAAGACTTACCCAAATATTTACAGAAAAATACCATTCCTGAATCTGATGCAAAATCATCAGAGTTAATTCAAAAAATGATTGCTGATGGCAGCAAAGATATCGTTGAACAGGATATTCAGGGGGCATTCCATTTCAATGGAAACTTTAAAAATGCTGGCGATCTGAAAACTGCCCTGAATGCACTTGCCCAAAGCAAGTACAAAGACCTTGTGGAGAATGACCACAAACTTTTGCTGGATATTTTCGAAAAAGTATTCAACCATAAAGCCTTTACCGGACGGTCGGGTACCTTCTTCGCCTTCGAGGGGCTGGGTTCTATCTACTGGCATATGGTGTCAAAGTTGTTGCTGGCAGTGCAGGAATGTTGCCTGAAAGCCATTGAAGAAAATGCCGATCCTGTGATTGTTGGAAAGCTGCTCGATCATTATTATGAGATTGAAGCCGGAATTGGTGTGCACAAATCACCTGAATTGTACGGTGCATTTCCCACCGATCCCTATTCTCATACCCCACAGCACAGGGGTGCCCAGCAACCTGGAATGACAGGCCAGGTGAAGGAAGATATCCTTTCTCGATTTGGTGAGTTGGGAGTATCTGTAAAAGACGGACAACTGTATTTCAATCCTTGCCTGCTCAGGAAAGAAGAGTTTCTGACAGAACCACAAAAATTTGAATATGTCGCCATAAATGGCAAGACAAAACAAATATCACTGAATAAAGGACAACTCGCATTTACATACTGCTCTGTGCCTGTAATTTACTCTACTTCTGACAAGGAAAAAATCACTGTTTTTTACGCTGATAGCAATACGGATGAGTTTGAAGGAAATATCATGACCCAACAGGTCAGCAGCCTGGTTTTTAAAAGAACAGGAAAAATAGATCGGCTGGAAGTATCGGTTAAAATGAAAGGATAATCATCCCATTAAAAACGAAACCATGAAAAACACTTTTAAGCTTTTTGTTCTATTAATATCGCTGAGCTTTATGTCATGTAATTTTTCGGGTGAAAGTAAAAATGACGCTAAATCAATAACCGGTCTTCCACAGTCAGAAAGCATGCTTCTGGCTGGTGTATCTGAAGCTGTTTGCTATTCAGGCTTCAGAACCGGACAGCATCCCGACCGGGGTGCAGGGGCCATCAATCCAAGCTATGAAGAAATTCTGGAAGATCTGATGATCCTGAAGGAGCAAACTCCTTTCCGGCTCTTCCGGCTCTACGATTGCGAAGAAAACAGCCAGATGGTACTGGAAGTGATCAGGGAACACAATCTCGATTTTAAAGTAATGCTGGGAATATGGCTAAGGGCCGAAATTGACAGCTATGAGACCTGTGAATGGCTTACCGAACCGTGGCCGCAGGAAACACTTGAAAGGAATAAAATACTCAACGATCTTGAAATTCAAAAGGGGATTGAACTGGCCAACGAGTATAAGGATATCATTGTGGCAGTAAACGTGGGTAATGAAACCCTTGTAGACTGGAACGAACACCATGTGACAGTCGACTCCGTTATCACCTACGTAAAAAGAGTACAGCAGGCCATTGACCAGCCGGTAACCGTGGCCGACAATTACAAATGGTGGGCTGACCATGGTAGTGAACTGGCAGAGGTTGTTGACTTTGTATCCATCCATATTTATCCTATCTGGGAAGGTCGGGACATTGACGAGGGGATGAGCTATTCCCTTGAAAATATTGAAGAGGTATTGACAGCATTACCCGGAAAGCAGATCGTTATTGCCGAAGCCGGCTGGGCAACCATAGCATCGGAATTCGGACCGCGGGCAAGCCAGGAAAAGCAAAAACGGTACGTAAAAGAACTGATGGAATGGTCTGTTAAGAACAATGTCACCACTTTTATTTTTGAAGCATTCGATGAAGACTGGAAGGGAGATCCCAACGATCCGCTGGGTGCCGAAAAACACTGGGGGCTTTATACCGTGGACCGTGAACCCAAAAAAGTAATTGAAATATTCTCCAACTGGCAGGCAAAGTGATGTCATGTTTCAACGCAGGTAAAACAATAAAACGATGAGCAAAACGCATACAAAACTTTCGGTAAAAGAAAAAGTCGGTTATGGCCTTGGCGACACTGCTTCGCGCTTTGTGTGGGATATGGTGGGGTTCTGGATCCTGATCTTTTATACCGACACTTTTGGTATTTCAGCCGCTGCGGCCGGTACCATCATGCTCATAGCCCGTTTCTGGGATATGCTCAGCGACCCGTTGATGGGTATTATTGCCGACAGAACCAATACCCGCTGGGGGAAATTCCGGCCCTATCTTTTGTGGATGGCAATCCCATACAGTGTGCTCGCTGTGCTTGCTTTTACCACACCCGATTTTGGGCCTACCGGGAAAGTGATTTACGCCGGTGTAACCTACCTGTTGCTGATGACGGTTTTTACAGCAATCAATCTGCCCTATTCATCACTGGGTGCGGTCATGACATCCGACTCCTATGAAAGGGCGGGTTTAAATTCCTACCGTTTCGGTTTTGCTTTTACAGGTCAGCTTATCGTAACAGGTTTGGCGCTCTATTTGGCAGCTTATTTCGGTAAAGGGGATATGGCTAAGGGTTATCAATATACCATGATCCTTTTTGCCATAATCAGTTTCATGCTTTTCATGATCACCTTCAAAACCACCCGTGAAAGGGTGGCTCCACCCCCGGCCCAGCAGAAAAATCTGAAGGAAGACATCAAAAACCTGCTCAGAAACAGGCCATGGGTGATTCTGTTTTTTGTAGGGGTCATTTCCTTTATCATGTTTTCTCTACAGAATCTTTCCATTGCTTTCTACTTCAAATATTATGTGGGCCAGGAGCAAAGCGTGCAGTTGTTCAATGTCATCGGAACGCTGGCTCTGATTGCGGGTATCCCTTTCTCCAAACCACTTGCCAAACGATTTGGGAAACGAGAAGTATTTATAGCAAGTTCGCTGATATCCGGCCTGTTTTTCATACTGCTCTACATTCCGGGAAGTGACAATCTGTATGGTATTTACATTCTGAATGTTCTGGCAAAATTCACCTATGCTCCCGCAGTACCTTTGCTATGGACTATGCTTGCTGATACTGCAGATTATTCCGAATGGAAATACCACCGTCGTGCAACCGGGCTGGTATTTTCAGCGGCCACATTTGCCCAGAAAGCAGGCTGGGGCATCGGCGGGGCACTGGCAGGCTGGCTGCTTGCTATATTCAGGTTTGTACCCAATGTTGAACAATCAGAAACATTTATGACTGGCATAAAACTAATGATCTCCGTAATCCCGGGAATACTTTATATGTCCTGTGCTGTACTTCTTTATTTCTATGCCATTGATCAGAAAACATGTCTTGAAATGGAAAAAGATCTGGAGCAACGCAGGTCAGAAGCATAAAAGAATATGCTCAGGATGATGTATACAAAGAAAAAAAGATGCAAATTATGAAGCGAACAATCTTATTCCTGTTTTCATTTCTGGCAGCAATGCTGATAATCTCGTGCACCCCGGGGCAGCAACCAGCGGGCAAAACAGCAGCTGAAATATTAGGCAGTCCCGACTATCAGGCCATTTCCTATGGTGGTTATCGCGAAATCACCAGGGATATTCAGCCTACCATTCCCCAGCTTAAAGAAGATATGAAAATTTTATCAGCCATGGGGATAAAATTGCTGAGAACCTACAATGTGCATCACGATGAGGCTGCCAATCTGCTGGAGGCCATCAGTCAGATGAGGGATGAAGATCCGGAATTTGAAATGTATGTGATGCTGGGTGCCTGGATCGATTGCAAAAACGCGTGGACCGATCTGCCCGATCGCATCCGCGATGAAGAGAGTGAAAGAAACGCTGTTGAAATTGCCCGCGCAGTTGAACTGACCCAACAATACCCTGATATCGTTAAAATCATTGCCGTAGGAAATGAAGCCATGGTGCACTGGGCATGGGATTATTATGTTGAACCGGGCATCATACTCAACTGGGTAAATCATCTGCAGGACCTGAAAAAAGAAGGCGAGCTGCCAAAAACTTTGTGGATCACAAGCTCCGACAATTTTGCGTCGTGGGGTGGCGGCGGAAGCGAATATCACAAAGAGGATTTAAATGAACTCATAAAAGCTGTGGACTATATTTCCATGCACACCTATCCCATGCACGACACCCATTACAATCCTGAATTCTGGGGGGTGCCGGAAGATGAAGAACATTTGTCGGATCTGGAAAAAATACATTCAGCCATGTTCAGGGCGAGGGATTATGCCATTTCTGAGTACGAAAGTGTGGTTGATTATATGCAAAGCCTTGGTGTTGATAAACCTGTGCATATTGGTGAAACCGGCTGGGCAACCATATCTAACGAATATTATGGAGACGAAGGAGCGAGAGCCATTGACGAATACAAAGCAGCTCTTTATTACTGGCATATGCGTGAATGGACCAATAGTGAAAGCATTTCATGTTTTTACTTCGAAGCTTTTGATGAACAATGGAAAGATGCCGCCAATCCGCTGGGTTCAGAAAACCATTTCGGATTGATCAATCTGCAATCCCAGGCAAAATATGCGCTTTGGGATCTGGTAGATGACGGAATATTCGATGGTTTGACCCGTGATGGCAAACCCATCACAAAAACATATAATGGCGATAAGGAAGCGCTGATGAGGGATGTAAAGGTTCCTCCAACCGACAGGGAAATAAAGGCACGCAACTAGATACGCAGCTAAACTGAATACCCTTACTCGCTCCATTTTGGCTCAGTTGTGTTCCAATGTTAGCGGAAGTAAGATTCACCTTGACGAATCATTCCTGTTATAACTTTTTTGTAATCTAAATGTGAAGTACTATGTCATCAACACAAATGCAATCTAAAAGAGACAAGTTACCCCTGGGCCAAAAGGCAGCCTTTGGAACTGGTAACCTGGTGGTCAACTTGCTGCCGGGTGCACTGGGAGTATTCCAGTTCTTCCTTCTCACCGCCTTTGGTATCGACCCATTACTGGCAGGGCTCCTGGGCGGCTTGCCTCGACTACTGGATGCTCTCACCGATCCCATTATGGGTTATATCACCGACAATACGAAGTCGAGGTTTGGGCGCAGAAGACCTTACATCTTCATAGGTGCAATACTAAGCGGTGTAATGTTTGCCCTGCTATGGCAGCTCAACCCTGACAACTCGCAGATGTATAATTTCTGGTACTTCCTTACTTTTTCTTTCATCTTTATTATAGCCAATACCATTTTTGCTACGCCATATATTGGGCTGGGCTATGAGATGACCTCCGACTACAACGAGCGTACCCGCCTTATGGCATTCGCTCAAACCATCGGGCAGGTTGCATGGATGATTGTGCCATGGTTCTGGGTGCTGATTGCTAATCCCGATATATTCGAAACGCAGGCAGTTGGGGTTCGAAGACTCTCAATCTTTGTCGGAGGAATATGTATGATTTTAGGTATTATTCCCGCTCTCTTTTGTAAGGAGGTTAATCAGGAGAATCTTACCAACAGGGATGATCTTACCCTGGAGAACATATCCAAAAATTTCAAGAGTTTGTTAAAGAATATGGGGCTAATCTTTAAGAACAGACCTTTTGTCAGGCTATGTGGCGCCACCTTTTTAGTATTTAACGGCTTCCAGCTGGTTGCTTCATTCAGTTACTTCATCATTCTATTCTATATGTTTAATGGCAACTATGGTGATGCGGGAACATGGCCTGCCTGGTTCTCAACCGTAAGCGCTTTATTCACTGCATTCCTGATCATTCCAATTATAACATGGATGTCGAGCAGATGGGGTAAGCGCAATGCTTTTATTATAGCAACATTCATCTCCATTATTGGATATGCTTTGAAATGGTGGGGATTTAGTCCGGGTAACCCCTGGCTAATGTTTATGCCTGTTCCGCTAATGGTATTTGGAATTGGGGGGCTATTCACCCTAATGATGAGTATGACAGCAGATGTGTGCGACCTGGATGAGTATAAAAATGGAATGCCCAGGAAAGAGGGCACATTTGGGGCTATCTACTGGTGGATGGTAAAGCTTGGGCAGGCGATCGCTCTCGTTCTTGGAGGATTAGTTCTTAAGCTCGTAGGGTTTGACTCTGGAGCAGCGGTACAAACTGCTGAAACAATGACAAATCTCAGGCTTGCAGATATCCTTATACCTGCATTCACGGCCGGATTAGCCATTATGGTAATGTGGAGATATGACCTGACCGAAGGCAGAGCAAGGGAAATCAAAGAAGAATTGATTAGAAGACGGGGAGAACTGTAAGTCACTGATCACAATTTAAATAAATGAAAATATAGTCCAATTAAAAAACTAGAAAATGTCATTCAGACCTGATCAATTTTTAAGCTACAAGGAATCAAAGCAATTTGCTAAACCCCAATTCCTTGAAGGTAAGACCGATGAAGATTTATCCAACCTGTTTCTGGAAATTCTTAATGGTGGGGTTCATGGTTTCTGCTTTAGTCTTTACGAAGATGGCCAGAAACCCGGCGATATTATTTCGGAAGAACAAATAAGAAGACGTATGCAGGTTTTAAAACCCCATACTCAATGGATTAGGTCATTCTCCTGTATCGAAGGCAATGAATTGATCCCCGAAGTTGCAAAGGATCTTGGTCTTAATACGCTGGTGGGTGCATGGCTTGGCACGGATAAGGAAAAAAACCAGCAGGAGATTGAAAACCTGATCATGCTCGGAAAACAAGGATTGGTTGATATTGCAGCTGTAGGCAACGAAGTGCTGTACAGGAATGATTTATCAGAAGATGAACTCATGGGTTTCATTCAGCATGTAAAGAACGAACTTCCCGGTATACCGGTTGGCTACGTTGATGCTTATTATGAGTTTGTGCAAAAACCACACATATCAGAGCTATGTGATGTGATTCTGAGCAATTGCTATCCTTTTTGGGAAGGGACTGATTTCATTCATTCCTTGCCGCATATGCAGCAAATGTTTCAACAGGCAAAAATGGCTGCAAAGGGTAAGCCTGTTATAATAACAGAAACCGGCTGGCCAAGCAAAGGAGAAAACCTGGGTAATGCTGTTCCTTCGCATATGGCAGCAATGAAATATTTCATCAATACGCAATTATGGGCAAAGGATGAAAATATTGGAGTTTTCTATTTTTCGTCGTTCGATGAATCCTGGAAGGTTGGAGTTGAAGGTGAAGTGGGTGCATACTGGGGAATATGGGATAAAAACGGGAAACTAAAATTCGGTAATGAATACCTTTAAAAATTTACATATTGCACCTGGCAGAGCCATCTGCTATTCCGGTTTCAGAAAAGGTCAGAAACCCGGGGGTAATTATCCATCCTACGATGAGATAAAAGAAGATTTATTACTCCTTCATGGACACTGGAAATATCTCCGGCTGTTTGATTGTGATCAGCACGCCGAAATGGTCCTGGAAGTTATTACCAAGGAAAAGCTCGACTTTCAGGTGATGCTGGGTGCATATATCACCGCTGAAATGAATAATTTCAATTGCCCCTGGGATGGTGGTGTTTATTCAGAAGAACAGTTGGAAATCAATCGCGTTTACAATCAAAACAGAATAAACAGATTAATTGAACTGGCTCAGCTATACCCTGGTTTAATTTTTTCTCTATCAGTGGGAAATGAAGCCTGTGTTGATTGGACAGACCATTATGTGCCCGAAAGCAAAGTGCTGGATTATGTAAAACAAGTGAAAAGTCAAACGAAACAACCTGTAACTTTTTGCGAAAATTATGTTCCATGGCTAGTAAAACTGGAAAAACTGGCTGAAGAAGTCGATTTTATTTCTATTCATACCTATCCAGTATGGGAATACAAACATATTGATGAATCACTCGATTACACAAAAGAAAACTATTATTCAATTGTAAAAAAATACCCCCATAAGCCCGTAATAATTACTGAAGCAGGCTGGGCAACACATTCAAACGGAAGAGGTATCGATCCTGAGAAGGTTAATGAAGAGTACCAAAAAAAATATTTTCAGAATCTGATGGGTTGGGCAAAAGAGGAAAACATCCTTACTTTCTTTTTTGAAGCTTTCGATGAAAAATGGAAAGGATCACCCGAACCGCTGGAGCCTGAAAAACACTGGGGGTTATTTAAAGTTGACCGTACACCCAAAATGGCTGTCCGGCATTTATTCCAGAAATAAAATCTTATTTAAAAGTTAAATATTTAATTCAATTATTTTTTACAAACCAAAATTCAAATTATCATGAAAAAGATCATTACTTTATTTTTGGGACTCATTGTTACGATGGGTTTCTCCCAAAACAACCCCATCGATTTTGAACCCGGTGGTTATGGAGCCGACTGGACATGGACGGTGTTCGAAAACGAAACGAATCCGCCACTGGAAATTATTACCAACCCCGATCCTAATGGAATTAACACTTCTTCCACAGTAGCTAAATTCACTGCCAAGGCAGATGGAAACCCCTGGGCTGGTGTTGAATCGCAACAAGCTGTTGACCTGGGAACATTTACATGGAATGACAATAACCGCATAGTAAAGATCATGGTGTGGAAATCTGTCATCAGTGATGTGGGAATTAAGTTTGCCACCGAAACCGACTGGGCACAGTTAGAGCTTAAAGT
The DNA here is from genome assembly GCA_007129355.1 of Bacteroidales bacterium. Taxonomy (GTDB): domain Bacteria; phylum Bacteroidota; class Bacteroidia; order Bacteroidales; family UBA7960; genus SKVR01. Next base: position 14,236 of record SKVR01000288.1, read on the forward strand.
GTCGAACACACTGACCAATGAATGGGAAGAACTGACATTCGATTTCTCAAATGCCATCAATCCGCCAGATGGCAACGGAACACTGGGACAAATCATCGTTTTCCCAGACTTTGCCCCACGCACACAGGACAATATTGTGTATTTCGACAATATTACCTTCAACGCTGTGGATGATGAACCTTCAGACGGCCCTACGGTTGCCGCTCCCACTCCTCCGGCACGCGATCCTGATGATGTACTTTCCGTTTTCAGTGATGCATACACAGATGTAGCAGGCACTAATTTCAATCCTGACTGGGGTCAGACAACCCAGGTAAGCTTTGTTGATATTGACGGTAACGAAACCCTGAAGTATGCAAATTTCAACTACCAGGGAACCGAGTTTGCCAGCGCGCTGAATGTTACAGAAATGGAAACCCTTCACCTGGATATGTGGACTGCAGATGCTACATCTGTAAACATTTTCCTGATCAGCCCCGGACCGGTAGAAACAGCCTATGCTCTGCCTATTACACCCAATCAGTGGATAAGTTATGATATCCCATTAACGGCATTTACCGGTGTCAATCTCGCAGATGTTATCCAGTTTAAGTTTGATGGGGGCAATGGCTCTCAAACCATCTACCTTGACAATCTCTATTTTTACAAAGAAAATGGTGTTGTAGAAGGCCCCAGAAACCCCATCGATTTTGAACCGGGTGGCTTTGGTGCCGACTGGACATGGACCGTATTCGAAAACGAAACGAATCCTCCACTGGAAATTATTGCCAACCCCGATCCTAATGGAATTAACACTTCTGCCACAGTAGCTAAATTCACTGCCAAGGCAGATGGAAACCCCTATGCAGGAGTTGAATCATTGCAAGGCGTTGACTTAGGTACCTTTGAATGGAGTGATGACAATCGCATTGTGAAGATCCATGTATGGAAACCGGTTATCAGTGATGTGGGAATTAAGTTTGCCACCGAAACCGGCTGGGCAGAACTGGAGCTTAAAGTATCTAATACGGTTACCAATGAATGGGAAGAGCTGACATTCGATTTCT
>SKVR01000245.1 GCA_007129355.1 Bacteroidales bacterium
AAGATGATTACAGTTTTTAAACTCTAAAGAACCAGTCAAGGGATTCAGGTAATTTATAATGAGTTAATTATTAAGCATGACAAACCTTTAATTCAAAATCTTTTGATTGAAAAAGCCTCATTGAAATCAAAAGTTGCTAAATTTGACACGGATAAGTAAGATTTTATATTCCGGGGGCAACTATGGTTCTTGAATTACAAAACTGAATGCAGCGGAAATTTCTAAAAAACCTGGCGCTTTTGCTGGTTTTAAATCTGTTGATCAAACCCTTCTGGATCTTTGGTATCGACCGTACGGTTCAAAATACTGTAGGAGCAGAAGAGTATGGTTTCTATTTCGCTATATTCAATTTTTCTTTCCTTTTTTATATCCTGCTTGATTTCGGAATTACCACCTTTAATAATAAAAATATAGCACAGAATAATCAGCTTCTGCGAAAGCATTTATCCAACATAATCTTATTAAAACTTGTACTTTTTATTGTTTATCTGGTATTTACTTTTTTTGCAGCATTCGTAATTAAATATTCGAAGGAACAATTGTACTTGCTGGCTTTCCTTGGGTTAAACCAGTTCCTTATTGGTTTTATCATGTATTTGCGATCCAATCTCGGAGGTCTGCATCTATTCAGGACGGATAGCTTTATTTCGGTACTTGACCGGAGTGTGATGATATTTATTTGTGCCCTGTTGCTTTGGGGAAACATTGTTCCCGACTTTAAAATAGAGTATTTTGTTTATGCACAAACCCTGTCTTTGTCGCTAACAGTGCTTATAACAATGTTTATAGTTTTCAGAAAAGCAGAAACGAGGTTTCTTAAGCTTAACTGGAGTGCGCCCTTCTTTATGATGATGTTGCGGCAAAGTTTTCCCTATGCAATACTGGTATTGTTAATGACATTTTATAACCGAATTGACAGTGTAATGTTGGAAAGGCTGCTTTTTGACGGAGCCATGTATTCTGGTATATATGCTTCTGCATACAGGTTGCTTGATGCTGCGACAATGTTCGCATATCTCTTTGCTGTTTTGTTGCTGCCCATTTTCGCCCGTATGCTCAAACAAAATGAATCAATCGAAGAACTGATAAAACTTTCCTATACACTTTTAATAACCCCGGCAATCATTATTGCTGTAGCATCATTTGTATATGCTGAAGAATTCATGAAGCTTTTGTATCCGATTCACGGCGGTGAAACTATGCTTGAATTTGATTACCGTATTATGCACAGTTCGCGGGTTTTTGGGTTGCTGATGACAAGCTTTTGTGCCATATCTACTATGTATATTTTTAGCACTTTACTAACTGCCAATGGTAATTTGAGATACTTAAACTATTTAGCATTTACCGGTATGGTCATTAATATCAGTCTGAATTTTCTTCTTATACCAACTTATCAGGCTTTCGGCTCAGCAATCGCTACCCTTTTTACACAGTTCCTGATTGTCGGCGTACAGGTATTTTTAGTCTATCGTCTTTTTAAATTCAGGCTAAACTACCTTTTGATAATCAAAGTTATAGTATTCATTTTCGGTGTTATTTTCCTGGGATATTTCTCAAAGCAACTGCAATTTAGCTGGCACATCAACTTTTTGATTATGGCTTTTGCCGCTGTTTTACTTGCATTAGCCATAAGGCTTCTTAGTATCACTTATTTGTTTGGAATCATCAAATATGGTGAAAAACACTAAAGTGCCTTCAGTTTACCAAGTGAATTTTATTTATCTTTGGGCTCGTTTTTTATAACCTACCCTGAGGGCAATAAATAGCTTTATTTAGTCGTATTTTCTTAACGAAAACAATTATAAAACAACAATCATAGTCATGGACAACAAAAATGTGAACAACGAATTTGATTCCACAAACATTTTTATGTTTTTTATCCGCTGGTGGAAACATCTTGGAATAGTCTGTTTTTTAGCAGCAGTATTAGGTGTAATTTTTTCTTCACCCATTTTTATTACCCCGCTTTTTGAGTCTACTGTGCTTATGTTCCCGGCCAAATCAAGCAGTTTGAGCCGTGCAGTTTTTGGTTCCAATGTAGACTTCCTGGAATATGGTGATGTGGATGATGCTGAAAGGTTACTGCAAGTTCTGGGTTCCACTGCCATAAGAGACAAGGTTGTTGAGCGTTTTGATCTTTTTGAACATTACGAAATCGATGAAGATGACAAGTACAGAAATACCAATCTCCGAAGAATTTATAACAGCAATATTTCATCTCGCCGCACACCTTATGGTGCTGTTGAAGTAGGAGTTCGCGACAAAAGCCCCGAAATGGCGGCTGATATGGCCAATGAAATAGCTGCGCTTGCTGATACCATCCAAAACGATATTCGTCAGCAGAGGGCTTTACTTGCCTACCAGGTAGCCCGGCAACGCTATGAAAACATGATGTACGAAATTAATACCACGAGAGATTCACTTGCCACACTTATGAGCATGGGTATATACCAATACAACGCACAAGCCGAAAGGCTAACACAACAGCTTGCCATTGACCTTTCTGCAGGAAACACCAGAGGAGTCAGAATAATTCAAGAGCAACTGGATGCAATCAGGGAGTATGGTGGTAGTTTTATAACTCAAAAAGAACACCTTGAACAAACCAGCCGCAATCTGCATGTAGTGCAAAGGATAATGCAGGAAGCACGTGCAGACCTCGATAATTTTGTTTCATTTAAGTTTTTGATAGATGATGCATTTATTGCTGAGAAAAAAGTTTATCCTACAAGATGGCTTATTGTTTTTATGGCCGCTTTTGCAGCCGGAGTTATGGGTGTATTTGCCCTTATGACTTATGAGCACCTGCTCAATAAAGGTATCATTACTTCAAAAAAATAAAACCAGCAAAAGAACCGGAGTGGTCGACAATATTAAGATAAAGCTTTTATACGGAGCCAGTTTTGCTTTTATTTTATTGAATGTTATATTCATTACAAATGAGATTTACTGGTTTATGGCCTTGCCACTGGCACTGGTAGTAATATTGTTTTTTTTCTTCTCGCTTGACAAACTGTTGTTTGTCATTGTTTTTATCACACCTTTTACTTTTAAGTATCGAAATGAAGCCATGGGTTTTACGGTTGATATACCTACTGAACCCATCATTGTTGCCATCATGTGTCTGTTCTTTCTCAAATTATTTTATGAACAGCGCTATGACATGCGAATTATAAAACATCCGGTAACAGTTATTTTAATTTTCAATTTGTTATGGATGTTCATTACATCAGTAACCAGCGAACTCCCTGTTGTTTCTTTCAAATACTTCATAAGCAGGTTATGGTTTGTGGTAACTTTTTACTTCGTTCTTATTCAACTCTTTAAACAACCTGAAAAGATCCGTTTGTTTCTCTGGCTTTTTGCTACCTCACTGGCAATAATTATTATATATATTACGATTCAGCATAGTACATACGGATTCGAACGACAGGTCGGAACCTGGGTAGTTCGTCCTTTTTTCAGCGATCACACCAATTATAGTGCTGTACTGGCTTTGGTAGCGCCAGTATTCATTATCAAAGCATTCATTGGCGAATACAGTGTGCTCAGAAAAAGAATTGCCCTTATTTTCTTCCTTGTTTTTGTTATGGGAATCATATTCAGTTACAGCAGGGCTGCATGGGTGAGTATTGCCGTTTCTTTTGCTGCTTTCTGGATACTTGCTCTCAAAATTGACTACAAACTGATATTTGCGGGTTTGATTCTTTTGGTCGGCACAGCTTTTATTTTTCAGGATGATATAATCATGGAACTTGAAAGAAACCGGCAGGATTCTTCAGGTGATTTCCGTGAGCATGCTCAGTCCATTACCAATATATCCTCTGATGCCAGTAACCTCGAGCGAATCAACCGCTGGCGTGCAGCTTTAAGAATGTTTGAAGAGCGGCCCATATTAGGCTGGGGGCCTGGCACTTACCAGATGGTGTATGCTCCGTTTCAGCTTTCACAGGATTATACTATAATAACTACCAACTTTGGTGATTTGGGAAATGCCCACAGTGAGTACCTGGGTCCATTGGCCGAATCGGGTCTTTTAGGTATGCTTAGCTTTATGGCTCTTGCTCTGTGGGTTATTGTTACCGGAGTTCAGAATTTCAAGCGGGCACCATCCAGGGAACATCGCTGGATATCACTTGGAATTACTTTGGGTTTCATTACATATTTTGTACATGGTTCTCTAAACAATTTCCTGGATACTGATAAAGCATCAGTTCCTTTCTGGGGTTTTATGGCTGTGCTTGTGGCTATTGATATCTATCATACACCCCGAAAACATGTGAAATCATCAGGAGTCCATCCTGCAATTAACAGCTAAAGCTTTATTGCTGACAGCAAATTCCTTCCTGATTTCTTTACCCGATTAATCATTATTTCCTTAAAAATATTTACACACCATTGTTCATATT
>SKVR01000012.1 GCA_007129355.1 Bacteroidales bacterium
TCCCAGAATTTGGTCTTGCTGGTTTCCACAACGGTTTTCTTATCAGCATTGATGAAATAACTGTTGTAGGTAGTACCAAATACGGTTTCCATCACAACATCAAAGGCAACGATGTCATAATCGAGGATGCCTATCCATTTTACATCCTCGTTAATGTCCAATACCTGTGTATCAGGCACCTTTTCATCTCTCATTTTTATCTATGTTTTTATTTTAATTGATATTTTTATTCAAAATCCAGTGTAATCTGCCTGACATCCGGGTCATCCTTATCTCCTTTTTTTTTCAACTCGGCGGAAGAATTTTCAGGATTTAAGTCGGCCCCGTTATCTGCTTCATTCCCGTTTTCTACTTCATTCCCGTTTTCTGCTTCATTCCCATTTTCATCATCCATTTCCGTTTCTACTTCACCTTCAAGGGGTTCATCGGGTATTTCCGGCTCAAGCCATTCGATTGAGTCTACTTCGTAGGCTGAAAGCCTTTTTCCCTTAGCTTTGAAACCTTTTACACCGATAAATTCGTGCACATTGATATCTTCTTCTGTTTTTTGCTTTTTACCACCGGGCACCAGATTTATTTTCAGCCTGGGATAAGTAACAACAGAAATACTGATGAGTTTGTTTTCGGGGTGCTCTCCGATAAAACTCTGAAACTTATCAGAAAGTTCAGGATGAAAACGTTTAATGTAATAATGTCCGGATTCTCCATCAAAATATACGGCTGTAACAATACGCGATGGGTTGTATTTCTCAATCAAAACGGGCAGTACCTCAAAATGCAATGATAATTCAAAGCCGGTAGTCCGGTAATTGCCCGATGGAAATAATGAAATGATCTTATCATCGCCCTTGAAGGCACCGATGTACTTTCCTCGTTTATCCACATTAATGCGTAGCACGTTTTCATCAAACCACAGATTTAAAGCACTGAGGGTAGAAACGCCCTGATCTTTGAGTACCACTTTGCGCACCTGGTGCTTGGTAAGCTGGTTACCGGCGGCTGCCCTACCCTTTATGGCCAGGCTACTGAAATCCAGATCAAACAAGGGTTTTTTCAGTTTGGGCTTATGGCGCAGGTAAACGGTAATTACTTCGGCCTCGCCATTGGGGTTGGCAGTAAAGTACAATACCTTTGTGCCTTTGGTTCCTTTGGTGAGATCGTATTCCTTGTCGCGTGTTACACCTTTTACAAAGAACCGCTTCATGTAAGAAGCACCCCGCGGGCCGTCCTGATAAATCATATTGTAAATGGTACGATTGTCATTTTTCTCAAAAACAGCAATATGGATGATATTTTTCCCCACAAAAGATTTTTCTGAAACTTTGGTTACCACAAAAGTACCGTCATCACGAAAGACTATAATATCATCAATGTCAGAACAATCGCAAACAAACTCATCTTTTCTCAAAGCCGTTCCTGCAAAACCTTCTTCGCGGTTTACGTACAGTTTAACATTGGCAACTGCTACCCTTGTGGCTTCAATGTTTTCGAAGGAGCGGATTTCTGTTTTACGTTCACGCCCTTTACTGTATTTTTCTTTTATCCGCTTGTAGTAAGCTATGGCATATTCTATCAGGCTGGCCAGATTTTTATTTACCTGCTCCAGTTTCTCTTCCAGTCCGCGCATGATTTCATCTGCTTTTAATGCATCAAACCTGGAAATTCTTTTGATCTTGATCTCGGTAAGATGGATGATATCATCGCGGGTTATTTCGCGGTAAAACTGCTTTTTGTAAGGTTCCAGACCTTTATCGATGGTTTCAATCACCGCTTCCCAGGTTTCGCACTCTTCAATATCTCGATAAATCCGGTTTTCGATGAATATTTTTTCAAGGCTGGAATAAAGCAACTGTTCGAGCAGTTCATGCTTTTCTATTTCCAGTTCTTTTTTGAGAAGATCAACGGTATGGTCAGTTGAGATAGCCAGTATTTCGCAAACCCCCAGAAAACGGGGTTTGTTCCGGTCAATTACGCAGCAGTTGGGAGATATGCTGATTTCACAATCGGTAAAGGCATAAAGTGCATCAATGGCCTGATCGGGCGAAATGTTGGGGCCCAGATGAACCACGATCTCAACATTCTGCGCCGTGTTATCTTCAATCTTCCTGATCTTAATCTTTCCCCTTTCATTGGCAGTTACGATGCTGTCTATCAGACTTACTGTGGTGGTAGAAAAGGGAATTTCGGAAATAACCAGCGTCTTTTTATCCAGGATGCTGATCTTTGCCCGAACTCTTATTTTGCCTCCTCTTAATCCGTCATTGTATCTGGAGAAATCGGCATGGCCACCGGTCAAAAAGTCCGGTAATATCTGAAACTTCTCACCTTTGAGGTATGCAACGGATGCATCAATAAGTTCAATGAAATTGTGCGGAAGAATTTTGGATGCCAGACCAACGGCAATTCCTTCTACTCCCTGAGCCAGTAACAAGGGAAACTTAACCGGTAAATTTACAGGTTCTTTGTTTCTGCCGTCATACGAGCCTTTCCATTTTGTGGTTTTGGCATTGAAAACTACTTCCAGGGCAAACTTCGAGAGCCTGGCCTCAATATAACGCGGTGCGGCAGAGCTGTCGCCGGTAAGGATGTTTCCCCAGTTTCCCTGGGTATCAATGAGGATATCTTTTTGTCCCAGCTGCACCAATGCATCGCCGATGGCAGCATCGCCATGAGGGTGATACTTCATGGTATGGCCTATGATGTTGGCAACTTTATTATAACGGCCATCATCCAGATCTTTCATGGAATGAAGAATCCTTCGCTGTACAGGTTTCAAACCATCCAGTATGGCGGGCACGGCTCGTTCAAGGATCACGTATGATGCGTAATCCAGAAACCAATCTTCGTACATACCTGAGATTTTCGTTACCCTGTCGGTGGGCTCCACACCGGAGCCATCTGCGGGTATTTCTTCAGGCAGTTGGTTTCTGTCAGGATCTTCGGGTAATTTGTTTGTATTCTCGTCCATCAGGTATTTCAGAAAAATTCTTGGTTTCTCCTTGAACCGGAAGTTAAATTGGCCTGCTCAGGAGAGGCTTACACAAAAACTTCAAGCCGGCAAAGGAGGTGCAAAGGTAATAATATTTGGCAGCCTTTAAAGGCCATTTGTCATCAAAAAATCATAATCATTTCACAAATCTTATCAGAAGAACTTCGGCAAACAAAAATGCCAGACCCATTATCAGGAAGAGTTTCCATAGTTGTCGCCCTCCCCTGAAGCTTTCCATTTGTTTTTCGAATGAGAGGGAGCCGGGCTCAAAAATGGAGAACTGACCCATACCTGCTGTAACTGATGCCAGTTCTGAAGGCGAATAGCTATCCAGCAACGATTCCCGTCGGTCGTAATTAAACGAAAGGATACGTTGCAATTGCTCACCGAGCATGAGCTGATAATTTCCTGCGTCAGTTATTTGCCCGTGCAGAATGAGACTGGTAACGTTTTCTATACTGCGGGCTTCGGGTATCACCTCCATATTAGCCCCGTGTATCCTGAAAAGCTTATCAGCATCTGCTGTTGCATTGCGCACATTTACCGATTCATCTTTCCCTAAGGTGTAAAACAACGGATAAAAGGCTCCACTATGCAGAGCAATGTTATACAGTGTGGGAACAAACATGGCATGACGCTGCAAGTTGCTGAAGTTATCAGAAGCGGGTACCGATGATAAATACACACGACCATTCTCCACAGGCGTGGATGTGAGAAAATAATTTCCGTTTTGCAATTGCATAAGCCAGGTATCACGTGAGGCAGTTTGACGTGCAATAACATAGTATTGCTCAACCCGCGGCAGATCAAGATTTTCGGGAATCCGGTCAAACACATCGGTATAAACGGGATGCAGTTCGTTGATGGCCGTTACACGTGTGTTTACAGTATCCTGCGACTGGTAAAGATTTACATTTACAGAAGATAAAAACCGATTATACGAATCGAGATCGGCACTTTCTGCCGGAAAGATCAGCAGGTTTCCGCCCGACTCCACAAAGCGACGTAGCTCCAGTGCAAGTCCGTCGCCGATAGCCCTGGTTTCATTGAGAATGATCAGATTCTGACCGGAAAAAACAGAATAATCGATGGCAGAAATATTTACATTCTGCAACACAAAAGTTGTATCGGATCCCAAAAGCGCATTGATAAAAGGATTGGGGCGATCCTGGCTGATAACCAGAACCGGTATCCGGTCGCTGAGTTCAAAACTGAAATAAAAAGTGTCGTCGAAAGTAACAGGGTGGTCGGTAATTTCTACCCTCCCCTGTTGATGTGCACTCTGACCGATGGTCCACGTAAGGGGCACATCAACAGCTGAACCGGCCCTTACATCAAAGGATGCAACCGAACGCTGGGTGTTGTTGATGTAAAGCCTCACCGGCTGATTTTCCAGTGATTCTTCCGAATCATTGAAAATCCTTACCATTAGAGTAATGGCTTGTCCTCTCATTCGCACCGGATTATCTATCCAAACCGAATCAATAAACACATTTTCAGGACGCTGGGCCTGGAATGGGACAAAAAAATGATTGACCATTGAGTCAGGCTCCAATTGGTCAGGTTCGGTTATGTTTTTTTGAAAATCACTGAGAATAAAAGCATATGCATTTACATTGCCGCCTTCCTGTTCAATGAGTCCGAGCTGTCTTTCCATCATTTGCGGGATGGTGCGTACTGCCGGACTGAAATCTATTTCAGCCAGCATTGCAAGGAATTCTTCACGGTTAACGAATCTCTGATGCTGCCCCTCCAGATCGTTGGTAAGCAACTGAAACCGGTCGGTGGGTTCGAAAGTTTCAATAATCTCCCTTGTCGATTGGCGGGCATGATCCAGTAATGTGCCATAGGGAGAACCGGCTTCCATACTGAAGGAATTATCCACAAAAATGTTTACCCTGTTTCCTTCGGAAGCCAAAAGAGAATCATCAACCGGAATGTAAGGACGGGCAAAAGCCATTACCAGGAAGATAATGGCAAGAATTCTGGAAAGCAGTACCAGCAAATGCCGTAATCGGGCCTGTTTCTGTGTTTCATCGGTAAGTTGCTCCAAAAATCTGGTATTAGAGAAATATACCTTCCGAAACCTGCGGAAGTGAAACAAATGAATGATAATGGGTATACTTACAGCAGAAAGGGCCAGCAAAAACCAGGGATGTAAAAAACTCATAGAGTGAGTAATTCTTTATTAGGTAAATGAATTTGAGTTGAGTTATATTTATTCAAGCAAAAATACGGGATATTGTTTAATGACAATCCATTTCCTATTCCTGTAAAACTCAAATTTTATTAAATGATTACATAAAGAGTAACACAATTTCAGTCTTTTTAAAATAATCATTAAAAATAACTTATTCAGGCCATTCAGCTAACAAGCTATTTATCAATACTTAAGTTGCTGGTGCAGTAATTCATTCTGAATCAGTAACCGACTGAAACCATAATTAAGCCTGGCCATAACGGCAGTTTTTTGTTGTCGATATTTAGCCAGGCTTTACTTTTGTTCTTCTCCAGGTTTTCGAACAATAACACTACCTTTGCAAAAATTTTCAAATTGTGGAATTTCAGGAACTCAATATTAATAAACCCCTTCTCAATGCCATAGCCGACATGGGATTTAATCATCCTACTCCCATTCAGGAGAAGGCTTTTCCCATCATTATGTCCGGCAGAGATGTGGTAGGTGTTGCCCAGACAGGAACAGGCAAAACCCTTGCCTATCTGCTTCCTTTGCTCAGGCAGTTGCCTTTTTCAGAACAAAGACAACCAAGAATACTTATCATGGTACCCACGCGAGAATTGGTGCTGCAGGTTGTTGAAGAAGCCCGGAAACTTGCTGCTTATATGAGCGTGCGTATCGACGGGGTTTATGGTGGAACCAATATCAACACCCAGAGCGAACGCATCTATCAGGGTGTCGACCTGCTGGTTGCCACACCAGGTCGCCTTTTCGACCTTGTAATGAGAGGTACACTCCGCCTGAAAACCATCCAGAAACTGGTAATCGACGAAGTGGATGAAATGCTCAGCCTTGGATTCAGACCCCAGCTATTAAGCATTCTGGAACTTCTGCCCGAAAAGCGGCAAAACCTTATGTTTTCAGCCACATTGGCCGATGAAGTGGAAAGTATTATTATCGAATTCTTTAATGATCCTGCGTGGATCGATATAGAATACCGTGGTACTCCGCTTACCCAAATCAGCCAGAAGCTTTTCCTGGTTCCCAATTTCGCCACGAAATACAACCTTCTGAGTTTGCTGCTGGAAGAGGATGAAATATTCGAGAAAGTACTGGTATTTGCCCCGAGCAAAAAAACTGCCGACAAACTCTTTAACAAACTTACCCACAAATATAAGGATCAGCTTGGAGTGATCCATTCCAACAAAAGTCAAAACCAGCGTATCAACAACCTGGAAGATTTCAAAGCCGGTAATATTCGAATTCTTATTTCTACCGATCTGGTGGCACGTGGGGTTGATATTTTTGAAGTGAGCCACGTGATCAATTTCGGGCTGCCTGAAATTCCGGGTGCTTATATTCATCGCATAGGACGTACCGGCCGTGCAGACAAAAAAGGAATTGCCATCTCGTTTATGAGTCATAATGAAAAGGACGAGCTGAAAGCCATACAGCAATACATCCAGCAGGAAATACCTGTTGAGAAACTTCCCCTAGATCTGGTGATCAGCGATACCACTGATGACGATCCTGATGAAAAGCCCAAAGGCGATAAAGCCTACCTGAAACCCGTAAAAATAAACCAGGGGGGTGGCGCATTCCACGAAAAGAAAAAGAAAAACCTGAAAGTAAACCTGGGTGGGCCGGGAAGGAAAAAAAGGATGGCATTGAAAAAAGGGAAAAAGAAATAGGAGACCGGAGAAGGAAAATTCGAATTTCGAACTGAGCCCAAGGCTTGCTCAGCGAAGCTGATCCCGAGAACGTGAGCCATTCAGAATTAGCTTTATAGGTTTATGGGTTGCAATCCTTCCAGATCGAAGGAGATTTTGGTTTCTGATCCTTGATGTCAACTGACTGATGCAGGTCAAACTCTATCCATAGCTTATCCTGGGCGGGATTGGGGTATATTAGAATCTCTGGCAGACCGGTAATGAAATTCACCGATGTTTCTTCCTGAAAGTTGGCTGCCAGTTGATGTGGGCAGGCCATGGAAGTTCCCTGGTTATAAATGTATTGTTTTTCATTAAGTGTGCTTAAAACGTCGCGCCGGGATAAAGTATTAGTTTCTCCTCCCGGTGCAGAAATGTCAATTCAGAGGTCCGTAGCTGGAATACCAGCTTTTGGCATCCTGATTATTGTTAACTGCCACAGAAAATGCTACAGAGTAATATCCGGAATAATATGCAAAAGAAGAGCTACTGTTGCCTGCTGCAAAAATGGTAATACCTCCATCCATGGCTTCACCACTTCCATTGATATTAAAATAATCTATGGCATCTAATGTATTTTGTTATTTGATAACATCAGTTTCAGCTGTATATTTTATTGAAAGATCCTGTCGGGCAACTCACCACTCAGGCGAAAGAGATCTATTTCAATGGCTTTCATGGCATATTCCAGATTGATGATCTGATTTTCCACCTGCAGGGCTGCAAGTTGTGTTTGCCGGAAATCAAAGCCGCTAATGGCACCTGTTTCCAGTTGTTTTTCTGCAATTTCGAGTGTAGTAGCGGCAGATTCCTTGCTTTGCTGTAAGAGTATGTATTGCTGCATATAGTTTTCGTAAGTCTGAACCAAACGGGTAATTTCGGAATGCAACAAAGCCCGGGTGTCCTGAATTCCGAAAGCTGCGCTTTCCTGTTCAAGCAGTGCATTTCTGATTCGTGTGTTTTGCCTGCCGCCATCATATAAATTAAATCGTATTCTTATTCCAAAATCACCACCATAATTTCTGGATGATTCCACAAAACCTAGTTCACTGGTTTGTCGGTTAAAAGAGTACCCTCCGAATACACTTAATTGAGGGTAACGGTTTCCTCTTTCGGCCCGCAGACTGGCTTCCGCAAGCATTTCTTCCAGTCTTGTTCTTTCAAGATCACGGTTGTTTTCCAGAGCCTTTTCGAGTAAAATCTCAATGTCTGATAAACCAGAGAGATCAATTTCGTCAGATGCAGGATTGGTAAGAGCTGTGGGGTCAAAATTTACTATTCTGTTGATTCGTATCTGCAGATCACGGATGCGCATTTGCTGGTTGTAAACCATGCTGCTGTCGGCGTTGAAATCAATAAGCGCCTGGTGATAAAGCAATGCGTTGCCCGTTCCAAGTCTGCGCTTCTGGTCTTCAAGGTTAAGACGGAATGCAGAGATTTCTAGAGATTGCCGGAAAGATTCCAAAAGTTGTTTCTCTCTGATTAGCTGATACCATGCAAAGGCAATATCGGCAACAGTTTGTTCAATCCAGTATTTTGTATCCAGCTCGCCCAGCTGTGCGAGATAACCTAATCTGTCGCGTCGTGCAAACATGCTGAATCCGTCAAAAACCGGCCAATCCATCTCAATAAAAGCATTCAGAGAAGTGTTGAGAGCATTGCTTCCGCTGCGCGATTCGCCGGTAAAGAAGTTGGTTTCGGTATCCAGAATCTGCCATGACCGTTGTGCGCCCAAATTAACCTGGGGAAGCATACCTGCGTTACCGGCAGTATTTTGATTTTCGGCCATTTGTTGCTGGTTTCTGACAATACGCAGCTGGTAATTCTGCTCCAGGCTGATCCTGATAAGTTCATCGAGGCTGTAGGTGTTCTGTCCAGTGGAGATTGAGGGAAATCCCAACAAAATCAAAATAAGCCAGATTTCAATTTTCGTCTTCTTCTTCAACATAGGTTTTGGTTTTACCAGAAATGAAAGTGTACAACGCGGGAATAACGAAAAGCGTAAGTACCAATGAGAAAAGCAGACCTCCTATGATGGCAATTCCCATGGGCACTCTTGAGTTGGATGCACCGCTAAATGAAATGGCAAGAGGTAGTGCACCCAGTGCAGTTGCCAGACTGGTCATCATGATGGGGCGAACCCTCTCAGCAGCGGCATTGAGCACTGCCTGCATTTTATCCTGCCCTTCCAGTCGTTTCTGATTGGCAAATTCCACAATCAGGATACCGTTTTTGGTGACGATCCCCACCAGCACAATCATACCGATCTGGCTGAAGATATTGATGGTCTGACCAAAAGCCCATAATGATATCAATGCTCCTGCAAGGGCCAGGGGCACCGTAAACATGATGATCAGCGGATCGCGGAAACTTTCAAATTGCCCCGAAAGGGTAAGATAAATCAGGACCAGGGCAAAAATAAATATCATCATCAGGTTACCTGCACTTTCGGCAAAATCGGCTGATGTACCTGTTAGCGCAGTAAAGAAAGTTTCATCAAGAACATTGGCTGCTATTTCATTCATGGCATCAATACCATCGCCCAGCGTATATCCGTCGGCAGTAGAAGCAGAAATGGTAGCAGAGGAATACCGGTTAAAACGCAGCAACTGTGGTGGCAGACTTTCTTCACGAAAACTTACAATACTTTCCAATGCCACCATTTCGCCTGATGCAGTTCTTACACGAATTCCTGAAATATCCTGTGGTGTGGAGCGCTGTAGTCTTTCTGCCCGGGCAATAACAAAGTACTGCTTCCCATCCCTGATAAAATATCCCACACGCTGTTCACTGAAAAATGTTTGCAATGTTTCGGCAATATCTCTTACACTAATTCCCATATCAAATGCTTTGTCGCGATCAATGTCGAGCACAAGCTCGGGTTTGGTAAACCGAAGGTCGACATCCACCGCATCCAGCGCCGGATGCTCGCGGGCTTCTCGCAGAAACAGGGGGACGAACTCTTCCAGTTTTTCAAGATTAGGGGCCTGCAGTACAAACTGCACAGGCAGTCCACGCGATCCACCCTGCTGTGCACCAATTGTGGGCTGTTGTACCACAAAACTTCTGGCCATAGTCAGTTGCGAGAGCTGGCCCCGCAATTCATTGGCTAATTCCATTTGTGTTTTGCTGCGTTCACCGGGTGAACGAAGCATTACTCTGACAAAACCGCTGTTTACTGACACTGAAGCTCCGAACCCCGGTGAAGTTACTGACAGAAGATATTCCTTTTCAGGGATTGTGTCAATTAACTCAATCAGGCTCAGCTGATAGGCATCCATCATTTCGTAAGATGTTCCTTCAGGTGCTGTGGATAGTATGGTTAAAGCGCTTTTATCATCCAGAGGTGCAAGTTCCGATTGCAGATTGGTAAACAACAGGTAAATAACAACTGCCATTACAGCTACAACAGGAAATGCAAGAATCCGGTATCTCATAAAACTTTTCAGCCAACCCGGATAATGATTCAGAACATAATCGATGGGAAGTCTTACATAACGCAGAAAACGATATTCGTGATCTGATTTTTTCAGCAGCCTTGATGATAACATCACCGTAAAGGTGAGCGAGATAAAGGTGGAAATGATCACTGCCCCGGCTACTACCATGGCAAACTCGCGGAATAATCTTCCTGTAAGACCCTGGATAAAGAAAATAGGCATAAACACACTCAAAAGGGTTATGGTAGTAGAAACGATGGCAAAAAACACCTGCCGCGAACCCTTGAAGGCAGCCTGAATGGGTTTCATGCCCTGCTCAATTTTGGCATAAATATTTTCCATCATCACAATGGCATCATCTACCACCAATCCCGTTGCAAGCAGCAGTCCAAGCAAGGTGAGTACATTGATGGAAAATCCGGCAACGTAAAGAAAAATAAAACTTCCGAGCAATGATATGGGTATGGTTATGATGGGAATAAATGTGGTGCGAAAACTTCTGAGGAAAACAAAGATTATCATAAGCACCAACATGAAAGCCACAAAAATGGTCCATTGCACATCGCGGATAGATCGCCTGATGGGTTCAGTGATATCGAGCCCAACGCCTATGTTAATATCATCGGGGATTTCCTGTTTCAGTATCTCCACTCTGCGGAAGGCTTCATCGACAATTTCAATAAAGTTGGAACCCGGCTGGGGTTGCATGGCAACGCCCACCATGGGAGTTGCATTGTTGCCCCTGAGAATGGATTGCTCATTCTGGGCACCCAAGACTGCGCGTCCCACATCCTGAAGACGGATGAGCGCATTATCGCGGCGGGCAATGATCAGGTTGTTGAATTGTTCTTCAGTATTAAGCCTGCCTGCTGTTTGAATAGTAATGTATGACCGGTCTCCTTCTATTTGTCCTGATGGCAACTCAATATTCTGCCGGTTGAGAGCATTACGGATATCCAGGGGTGTAACATTAAGTGCCTGCATTTTTTCAGTATCAAGAATGAGACGCATGGCATAACGTTTTGAGCCCCAAATTATGGTCTGGCTCACCCCTTCGATAGTCTGTAGTCTTTCGGCAAAAACATTCTGGGCAATATCAGTAAGTTCCAGCAGATTTCTTCTTTCGCTGGAAAGCGTAATGGTAAGAATGGTTTGAGCATCGGCATCAGCCTTTGATACAATGGGTGGATCGGCATCGGGTGGCAGGTTGCGCACTGCCTGTGCAACACGGTCGCGCACATCATTGGCGGCATTATCGAGATTTCTGCCCAACTCAAACTCAACGGTAATGGTACTGCGGCCGGTTGAACTGATGGAGCTCAGCGATTTGATACCATCAACACGGTTAATGGCTTCCTCCAGTGGTTCTGTGATCTGCGACTCCATGATTTGGGCATTGGCCCCGGGGTAGTCGGTGCGAACAGTAATAATAGGAGGATCAACACTGGGGTATTCTCTGACACCCAGACTGGTAAAAGCAACTATCCCAAAAATAACAATGGCAATGGCAAAAACGGTTGCCAGGACAGGTCGTTTTACACTTATGTCGGACAATGTCATAGGCCGGCCTCCTGGTTTAACCGCATGAGGTTGATACTGCTTCCGTCGCGAACATCCATTAACCCTGTAATGAGCACTGTATCGCCGGCAGCAATTCCATCAAGTATGTGTACACGTCCGCGTGTCCGGGTTCCGATTTCTACTTCACGCCGTTCAGCCTTATCGCCGCGGACCAGGTAAACCACCTGAGAGTTCAGTTCTGCAATAATAGCCTCTGCAGGAATCAGGATGGCATTTTCATTTTGCTCAACGTCCATAACCACTTGGGCAAAATCGCCGGGGATAAACCTCCCCTGCCCGTTTTCAAGAATCCCCCTTAAACGCAAACTTCGGCTGTTAGGATTAATAACAGGATCAACGGCATAAACCCGCGCCTGTGTTGTGTCGCCAACGGATGATGATATTACATTTATTTCCAGTCCCTCTCTTGCCAATGATGCATAGCGTGCAGGTATATCAAAATTAACCTTTAGCTTATGGGTTTGTACCAATTGGGTGATTATATCGCCTTGCGAAAGGTAGGCACCCAAACTGAAGTTGCGCATTCCCAGCCGCCCGCTAAAAGGTGCCCTTATCCGGGCAAGATCGATGCGTACAGCCATTTCTTCAATTTGTGCTTTCAGGCTGCTTACCCGTGCTTCTGACTGATCAACATCTTCCTGGCTTGTTCCTTCAATCTGCAATAATTGCTTTTTCCGGGTAAGTTCATTTTCCGCTGACAGTAACTGGGCTTCCAGCCCTTTTTTCTGGGCTTCCCAGATGCGGCTGTCAATTCTCACCAGCAGGGTACCTTCCCTTACATATTGCCCTTCTTCAAAATGAATGCTGAGTACATTCCCGGCCGCAGGAGTGCGAAGTTCAACTTCTTCAAAAGATAATAACTCGCCCGTGGCGCGGATCTGAACCGTATAAGGCTCGGTTTCTGCTCTAAAACCCTCTGCATTTATAGTTCTGGGTACCTGGGTCCCTTCGCCACCGGCATTGCCTGAACCGCAGGAGTATATACCTACAGAGAAAAACAGCAAGATAAGCAGCTGAGCACTACGACGTAAAAACTTGCTTTTAGGTTTCATGATATTTCTTTATCAGGTCTTTTAAGTATGTTTTAAACAAATTTAAAACAAGTTTAAAACAACCAGAGTTCACAACAAATAAACTTTTTAACATTTTGAAAGATTTGTATCTTATTTTTTGAAACGATGTAAATATCTCAAACTAAAACATCCCAAATATTTTTGCGTACAAAATATTATCTTTACAAAAAGACTTTCATTTTGAAAAAACTCCTGCTACCCATTTTTCTATGCTTTATCTTCAATCATTTGGCTTTGATTAAAGCAACCCATGCTCAGGATATGGCCGGAATTGTATCAGACAGGTACACAGGAGTAAACCGCGGCATCATCAACCCGGCTCTCCTTTTCCACTCGCCCAATTGTATTGATTTCAGCCTGGTTACCGCCCATATTGGCGGGCAAAACAACTATATGTATCTTCCCGCCGGTAATTTCAGGGCAGGTGATTTTATCCGTTTCCGGTCGCGCATTATTGAAAATTACGATAACTATTTTTCCGAGAGGCAACAGGAGGAGCTCTACAATGGATATTTATATGGCAGGCTTCAGGGACCCTCGGTAAGGTTTCGTTATAATAATCATGTATTTGCTTTTACCAATGCATTGCGAACTTTGAGTTCAGCGAACAGGATTCCGGGGCATATGTTGCGATTTGCGCGCAGAGGACTTACCTATTCTCCGCAACATGATATCATTTATACCGAAACCAAGCCCTTTCAATTGGCTACCATGGGCTGGCTGGAAACCGGAATGAGCTATGCAACCGAATTGTCAGGCCGGCAGTCATATAGCCTTACAGCTGGAGCAAGCGCCAGATTGCTTCTGCCTTATCATGCAGCTTCACTAAGGTCAGATGAACTGGATTATTTAGTTTCTGCCCAGCGAGATGTGTTTATCAACAGGTTCGATTATGAAGCTTACGGAGCACTTCCCATGAATTATAATACCATGGAGTTCACCGGAACAGATAACCTTGTCAGGGGTAGCGGTTTGTCGTTCGATCTGGGTATTTCCTACACACAAACTTCTTCAAGATTTGGCAGGACAGGTCGGGACAGGTTTTACAGTGCTTCAGGTCATGAACCGTATGTTTACCAAATCAGTTTCTCGCTGCTCGATATCGGATTTATGAACATGACCCAAAACACACGTTACAATAAGTTTGACGAAACAGTGCTTGTTTGGGAAAACCCTCAAACAGAAACATATAACAACTTTGGCGATATACTTGATGAAATGGAGGAAGGTTTGATTTCAGGTGAAATTAGCCGTACCGAAGGAGACCCCTTCAGGATGTATCTTCCAACAGCAGCCAGTATCCAGGCCGATTACAGCTTTGGAAGCAACATTTTTGCGTATTTCCTTTGGGTGCAGGATCTGCCGGTTGCTAAAACCCGGGTATCACGTCCTTCATATATTGGCTTTGTTCCCCGTTATGAAACCCGATGGTTCAGTCTGTCATTGCCCCTTACCCTTCATGAGTACAAGCTACCCAGGGCAGGAGTTGCATTGCGTGTTGGTTTCCTTACCATTGGTGCAGAACAGGCAGGTGGTATTCTAAATATCAACGACATGGACGGTATGGATGTTTATTTCTCCCTACAATGGGGCTTTGAGAATTGCAAACTAACCCGGAGAAAAACAAACCCATGCATTAATCACTGGTACTAACTTATTCCCGTTTATTAACCTGTTGGACGGAACAGAAATCTGAAGCCAGCAATCATTACTGCCAACATAATTAAGGCTCCCGCTGCAGCGGTAATAACGATTGAAGTGAAATCAGTCTGCCGTTTGATGATAATGCCCACAAATGCCCATATGACAGCAAGTGCAAGGAATGGATTATTCAACCGCAAAAGCGCAACGGCAGATATGATGGTACCTGCAGCGATCATAATAATAGCCCAGGCTTCTTCTGATATACCCCAGCCACCCCAGTTGTAATTTACCAGCAAAGTAGTAACATTGGCAATGGTGGCAATGCATATCCAGCCCAGATAAATACCAAATGTGGCTTTAATCAAACCTGACGGAAATCCCTGAAGCTGGTAATTGATATAAACTAAGGAAGCCAGTAAACCCAGCATGATAAGCAAAGACAAAGGAAGTTTCTGGTAATGCCATGCCACTATCCATAAAGCATTAAAAATACTGCTCAGCACAAATGCCCAGCCTATGGCTGAAACCAATTCTTTGTTGGCATCCATAAATTGCATAA
>SKVR01000230.1 GCA_007129355.1 Bacteroidales bacterium
CGCCTTACCGGCATGGTCATACATCGGGCACCGCCACCACCGCGTGACAATTCACTTCCATCCATGGTAACAACATATTTATCGTAATCGCTGAGGTTTACTTTTCCTTTGATAACGTCAGAAGCTTTAATTACTTCCATTCCGTTTTTATGAAGTTCTTCTATGGTTTTGGCATTGCGGGCGTAGCCAATTAATTTACCGGGTCCTACTGCAAAGAAGTTAGCACCACTATGCCATTGCTCCCTTTCCTGAAACCAGGGGTCGCTGCTGCCACCGCAGAAAATGGGTTTAAGATCCATGCCCAGGTTTCGCAGAGCTGTGGGCAGGTTCTCCTCTTCTCTTATGATTTTTACTTTACCGCCTGCGGCATAAATATGAACCGTCTGGTACTTATTCATTTTCATGATTACGGGATCGTAGATCATACATTTATCCATATCGAGCATGGTGAAAACCATATCGAGGTGAATAAAAGATTCCGGAGTTTCCGGCAATTCCTGCACCACAATATGCTGATGCTCATTTTTTTCCTTGAGCTGGTCAAGAATAAAGTCAACACCTTGAGAAGATGTTCTCGGTCCGATACCCACCAGTATAATATCATGCCTGGCTACTAAAATATCTCCTCCCTCTATTCTGATTTTCGATGCATCTGTTAACAGATTATTTGGATTTATGGTTTTTGTGCTGAAATGGGGATGAAAATCGAAGATGGCTTCCATAATAAGACTTTCACGCAGCCGCACAGATGATTTCATCTTACCCATAAATACATTATCATAAACCGATACGGCTGCATCGCGTGTGAAAAAGAAATTATGAAGCGGACGCAAAGCAAACCTTTCCTTACTCAGAAAGCTGGTAAGATTTTTTTTCTGCATAATTACACCTTCAATGAGCTGTCGCGAAAGTTCCATTTCTTCCAGCGATAACAGGTAAGGTTTTATGCAATCTGTTGTTTCGTATTTGCATATCTTATCCAGCAGGTTTTCCTTAACCTTTTCGTTTCTCAAAACATCACTCAGAAGGTCTTTTACTTCAAAGGTCCGGGTAACTTTTTCAAGTACTCCTTTCAACTGGTTGAATTCCCTTGAAGCTACTGAGAGATTGAGAATATCACTATAGAGAGCTCTTTCAGCATTTTCGGGAGTCATGTTTTCTACTTCCGGCCCAGGTGTATGAATGATAACACCTTCCAGTTCGCCGATTTCAGAATAAACCTGGGTGGGATATTTTTCTTGCATAGGTGATTAGTTTTAAATTCGGGACGAATCAAAATTCGTTCTCCAAACAAAAACGTCTGAACAGGGGACATTTTTTACCCTTACAAAAAAACCGGCCTCTCCCGGTTTTCGAACCATGAAAAGGCCTGCAAAAGTACTAATTTATAACCGTATTTGCTAAATGCCGGTTTGAAAATACTACCAAATGGTAAACAATTGATACCCGGCAATAATCTGTTTTTTTAAATTTTCCGGTGAATTAGATCTTCTGCCAAATTTTTAAGTTCCTGCTTTTTGTCTTCCGGTCTGCTTACCCGATCAAGATAAGAAAATGCCTTTTTGTTGTATTGCTCCATCTTATTAAGAGCCAGATCATTAAGATTTAATTGCAAATAAACATTTTTAACAATACTGATTTTTTCTTCAGGATTATAAATGCGATTGGTAAAAGCATTCCGAAGATCTCTCAGTTGACTTTCATTGGCCAGTTCAAATGCTTTGATGTAAAGCCATGTTTTCTTGTTGGCAACAATATCGCCACCCGTTTTTTTACCAAAAGTTTCTTCATCACCGAATATATCCAGCCAGTCATCCATGATCTGGAAGGCAATTCCCACACTCTCACCAAACTTATAGAGCAAATCGGCTTCAGATGGTAATGCACCCGCGATGACTGCACCGGTTTTGAGGCAAGCGGCGGGCAAAACAGCCGTTTTAAGACGAATCATGTTAATGTATTCTTCCTCCGTAACCTTGTCCAGAGTTTCAAAGTTCATATCATACTGCTGACCTTCGCAAACCTCAATTACAGTTGTATTAAACAAGTCAAGAATAGTTTTCAGATATTTTTCAGGACATTGAGCAACGTGTTGAATAGCCATAGCAAACATTACATCGCCCGAAAGAATGGCTGTATTTGCATTCCATTTCTTATAAACAGAAGGTTTTCCACGTCGAAGGGGAGCATCATCCATAATATCATCATGCATAAGAGTGAAGTTATGAAATATCTCCATGCCAGTTGCAGGGCCGATAACTTCATCCATATTCCCATCAAACAGGTCGGCAGCCAGCAAAGCCATAAGAGGCCTTACTCTTTTTCCGCCGTTACCTAAACAATAATCAACCGGCAGGTATAACTCCCTGGGGTCCTTTACAAGCTTTATACCATCGATATAACGATTGATTTGTAAAGTATAATCTTTGATTTTTGATGACATCAATTGCTTTTTTTTGATTTCTAAGTAAATAAACCTTTGAGGCCGAAAAAAGTTGCGTTAAGGTAAAAGTTTAATTTAATTCTCTGGAATAATATACCGTGTATCCTCCAGAATTCTTTTAATCCCGTTTTCAATACTGATCAAATCCCTGTTAAGTAATTCTTTCATTTTGGAAATATCGGGAAAACGTCTTCTCATATCGCCTTCGGGCAAAGGAGGCATAAATTTCAATTTGGACGAAGAGCCGGTAAGATCGATAACCATCCGGGCCAGATCCAATATACTTATCTCAATATCTGATCCGATGTTGAGCACATCATTAATGCAGCTATCATCGTAAAATGCCTGAACTGTAGCTTCTACATTATCATCTATAAAACAGAAGGTTCTCGACTGCAATCCATCGCCATATACCGTAATAGGCTTGTTTTTCAATGCCAGTGCTATAAAACGCGACATTACAAAATCAACACTCTGTTTAGGCCCGTAAGTATTGAAAAAACGGAAAATGGTGTAATTAAGATCGTATTCTTTTTTATATGATTTCAGAAATGCTTCACCTACGTTTTTAACAACCGCATAAGGAATTCTTGAATTTAAAGGCGTAGTTTCTTCATTTTGGGGAAGATCTACAGGCTCGCCATAAACTTCGGACGAAGATGCAAAGAAAACCCTTTTTACTCCCATGTTTTTAGAAAGGCCGAGAATATTTTCTATTCCGCTTATATCGCGCATTACCTTAATCGGGTATGCCTGGGTTTGCTTAACTCCAACAAAAGCTGCATAGTGAAATACATAATCAAAGTGATTGGCAAGCATCACTTCCGCTATATCGCGGTAATTATTCACATCACATTTTACAAATCTCCAGTTCTCTTTTTCATGATTGGGGAGTTTGTTAATGTCGCCGGTGGAGAGGTCATCAACAAGTACGACAAAGTTTTCCGGATTATTAATAAGCTTTTCAGCCAGGCAACTTCCAATAAAACCGGCCCCACCGGTAATGAGTATCTTTCTTTTCTTTCCCATGATATAAAAACATTATGTTGGAAATGCTGAGATTAGCCTTCATGTATTGTTTCTTCCAGGATCTGCAGCAAATATTTTCCGTACCCGCTGTTTATAAGAGGCCTTGAGATTTCTTCCAGCCCTTCCTTTGAAATAAAATTCATACGATAAGCAATTTCTTCAACACATCCGATTTTCAGCCCCTGGCGTTCTTCGATAACCTGCACAAACTGCCCGGCCTGGATCAGTGAATCGAAAGTACCGGTATCAAGCCAGGCAGTTCCCCTGTTTAATATTCCAACTTTCAATTTGCCTTTTTCAAGGTAATGCCTGTTAACATCAGTTATTTCGTACTCCCCCCTTTTAGATGGTTTGATGCCGGCTGCCACATCCACAACCGTATTATCATAAAAATACAAACCAGGTACAGCATAATTTGATTTGGGTTTTTCGGGTTTTTCTTCGATGGAAATAGCTTTGAGATTACGATCAAATTCAACCACTCCATAGCGCCATGGATCCGAAACGTGATAGGCAAAAACTACTCCCCCATCAGGATTATTATTTTCCTGCAGCAATCTTTGCAGCCCGTTACTGTAGAAAATGTTGTCGCCCAGAATCAAGGCCACCTTATCATTGCCAATAAATTCCTTTCCGATAACAAAAGCCTGTGCAAGTCCGTTGGGAACTGCCTGTTCGGCATACTGAAAATTACATCCGATACGGCTGCCATCGCCCAGCAACTTTTCAAAGTGCGGAAGATCGTGAGGGGTAGAAATGATCAGGATATCCCTGATACCCGCCATCATTAACACCGACAAGGGATAGTAAATCATAGGTTTGTCGTATACTGGCATAAGCTGCTTGCTGATAGCCAGTGTAATTGGGTAAAGTCGTGTGCCGGAGCCGCCTGCCAGAATAATTCC
>SKVR01000022.1 GCA_007129355.1 Bacteroidales bacterium
CCTTCCTGTGCAGTTTGTGAATTCTACCCAAAATGCAAATTATTTCACCTGGACTTTTGGCGACGGACTAACTGAAAGTAATGAAAACCCCTATCATGTTTACCAAAACTTCAGTCATACACAAGATACCATTTTTGAAGTAGAACTTTTTGCCATGTCGCAATATGGTTGCTTTGCCAGCGATACATCCTCGGTGCGCATATTCCCAAAACCCAATGCATCTTTCCAGGTTGAAAATTCGCCCAGCTGCTCACCTCACGAAATATGGATTTCCCACAACTCCATCGGAGGATCGGATTATTACTGGAATTTTGGTGATGGCAGCGGAGAATTCCACTACGATGAAGCAAGTTTCAGCCACACCTATAACCACGAACCCGGCACCGGACCCGGTTATTTTAATATTGAACTTTTCATTGAAAATACTTTTGGATGTACCGATACACTCGAGCAACAGGCGGTAATTTATCCCAATATTACCGCAGCTTTTGAACCCGATGTTATTGAAGGGTGCCATCCGCTGACTGTTGACTTTACCAATCTTTCGAACGGAGCAACTGCCGATGTGGCTTTTTTCTGGGATTACGGCAACGGCAATACATCGCAAAACATTCAGCCGGTTCATTCCCATACTTTCCGCAATTACAGCCACACGCAGAATACAACTTTTGAAGTAATGCTGGTAGCGTTTAATGAGAATGCATGTTCTGATACCACTTTCGTGGAAATTACCGTTCATCCGAAACCTATGGCATTTTTCAGTATACCCAACCTGCCTGCCTGCGGACCCGTGGATGTGAATGTACACAACTTTGCTGTTGGAGCCGACAGCTACCTGTGGGATATGGGCGATGGCGATACCCTTTACCACTCCACTGATCATTTTATGCATACCTACACCCAGCATGCAGGTGAAGGTCCTGGAATTTACAGCATAAATCTCGAGGTGGAAAACCTGCATGGTTGTACAAATAACTATTCGCAACAGATTGTCATTTACCCCGAGATCAATATCGATTTTGTTACCGATAACCAGGGCTGCCATGCTCATACTGCAGTATTTGAAAACCTTACTGTGGGTGGTGATCTCTTTCATTGGAACTTTGGCAATGGAAACTCATCCACCAGCACACATCCGCAGGAAACTTTCCTGAATTACAGTCATACCGAAACCGAAGTATATACTGTTTTACTTAATACAGAATCACACTACGGCTGCACAGCCCAAACATCGCAGGAAATCATTATAAGGCCTGTGCCCAAAGCCGAATTTAGCCTGTCGGAACTTTCCGGTTGTTCACCCTTCTCACCAGAAATTCAAAACCTTTCAATTGGTGTTGAAACCTATGACTGGGTTCCTGGCGACGGCACAGACGGTACTTTTGAAGATAATTTTATTTACACCTGGCACAACACGGGCGATGTTCCGGTAAATTACACACTTAGTCTGCATGTTGACAATGAGTATGGCTGCGAAGCTACTACAAGCCAGAGCATCATGATATTTCCTGAAGTCACCGCCCAATTTACTTCCGAAGGAGATATATGGGAGGGTTGTTCACCCCTAACCATCAGATTCCTAAACGAATCGCTGCTGGCCGACACTTATATCTGGAGTTTTTCTGACGAAAATACTTCATCCAGCGCCAATCCTTTGCATACTTTTACCAATGATGCTTTCGATCCGGTTGAGTTCCCAGTTGAAATGATTGCCACTTCCATTTATGGATGTGCAGATACTGTGGAAAGACCTGTTACTGTTTTCCCTGCTCCTATAGCCAAATTTACTGCACTGCCTAAAAAGCAGGTGTATCCCAACACCACAATTAATCTGAATAATCAGACCAACAACGGGTACTGGGATTTTTACTGGGAGTTAGGCGATGGCAATAATTTTCAGACTCAATTATTTGATCCCTTCACCCATACCTACATTTGGGATTCTAATGATATGAGCACCAAAACCTATGTGGTCGCATTGTTTACATCCAATGAGCATTGCAGCGACATGGTTACCCAGGAGGTAACCATTACATCTCCTGTTCCAGAAGCAGATGTTGATTCTGAAGCCACTGGTTGTGAGCCCTTTACAGTGCAGTTTTACAACAACAGTTTATATGCGCACTCCTACCGCTGGGATTTTGATGACGGTGGTTATTCATCAGACCCCGAACCGTTGCATACATTTATGGATCATGGCATTTACAATGTACAGCTGATAGCCGTCGGCGACGGTGGCCGCGACACTATCTGGCAACGCATAGAGGTAATCCAGAACCCTGTGGCTAATTTTGAGCTGATATCCACACATATTAATATTCCGGAAGAACCTCTCGAGCTGATCAATCTGTCAGAACTTGCCGACTTTTACATATGGCATTTTGGTGATGGAGAAACCCATAATGCCTTTGAACCGGTTCATTATTATACTGAAGCCGGTATGTATGATATTACCCTCACTGTTACCCGCGACACCCAACCCCAATGCTTCGATACGCTTAGTTTGAAAAATGCCCTCAGAGTGGATGAAACTTGTAAAATTGTTTTCCCTAACGCCTTTATGCCCAATATATCTGGGCCTATTGGAGGAGATTACGAAGTGGGCAATCCTTCCACACAAATCTTCCACCCGGTGCATGAAGGTATAGATTTGTATGCTCTCGAAATTTACAACCGCTGGGGCGAACTCATTTACCGCTCCGATGACATTAATGTGGGATGGGACGGCTATGTGCAAGGCAAACTATCTAAAATGGATGTTTACGTGTGGAAAGTCACCGGCCGCTGCAACAACGGCAAGAGTATTATTATGGCGGGGGATGTAACGCTTTACCGGTAGAAGAGAAAAAGAAAGGAAATTCGAATATCGAATATCGAAGCACGAAATATTGAAGATACTAATCACGAATATCGAACCGAGCCAGATGCAGCTCAGCGGAGCTAAATACGAAACCTGACCAGGGATTGCATCCCTGCATTACGGTGCAGCTTATTCAGTCTTTGTGGTTTAATATTATTCCTGCAGAGAATCAACCTGAGAGAATTAAGGGATGCCATCCCATCTCTTCTAAACTTCTAAACCCCTAAACCTATCAACCCATCAACCCATCAACCTACTTCCCCAGTGCTTCCTTCAAAAACCCCGCTGTATAACCACAGTTATTCTTGACTATATCGCGCGGTGCGCCGGTGCAAATGATCTCACCACCACGGTGGCCACCTTCAGGGCCCAGGTCGATGATATGATCGGCTACTTTAATTACATCCATATTGTGTTCGATGATAACAATAGTGTTACCACGGTCAGTGAGCCGGTTGAGCACATCCATTAGTACTCTTACATCTTCAAAGTGGAGTCCGGTGGTAGGCTCATCCAGAATGTAAAAAGTTTTTCCGGTATCGCGGCGCGATAGTTCAGCTGCCAGCTTCACCCGCTGGGCTTCGCCTCCTGACAGCGTGGTACTACTTTGCCCAAGGGTAATATATCCCAGTCCCACATCGTGGAGAGTTCTGATCTTTTGCACAATAGCCGGAATGTTTTCAAAGAATTCCAGTGCCTGGTCGATATTAAGATTGAGCACATCATTGATGGATTTGCTCTTGTATCTTATTTCAAGGGTTTCGCGGTTGTAGCGTTTGCCCTGGCAGGTTTCGCACTCCACGTGTACATCGGGCAGAAAGTTCATTTCAATGACCTTAACCCCGGCGCCCTGGCAGGTCTCGCAACGTCCACCCTTCACATTAAAAGAAAAACGACCGGGCTTATAGCCGCGTATCTGTGCTTCAGGCAAAGCCGAAAACAGCTTCCTGATCTCATCAAACACCTTGGTATATGTGGCAGGGTTGGAACGCGGTGTGCGGCCAATGGGTGACTGGTCAATCTCAATCACCTTATCGATGTTCTCCATCCCTTCAATCTTTTTGTAGGGCAAAGGTTTTTTCTGGGAACGGTAAAAATGTGTACTAAGAATAGGATACAAGGTTTCATTGACAAGACTTGATTTGCCGCTGCCCGAAACCCCGGTAACACAAATGAGCTTGCCCAACGGAAATGACACATCCACACTTTTCAGATTATGGCCCGATGCACCCTTTAGTGCTATCCTTCCACCATTGCCGTTTCTTAGCTTTTTGGGAACAGGAACTTCTTTCTCATGCCGCAGATATTGCGCAGTAATGGTATTTTTCTGCATGATCTCCATGGGAGTGCCTTCGGCTACGATGCGTCCGCCGTTTAGGCCGGCACCCGGACCCATATCCACCACATGGTCGGCAGCCATGATCATATCGCGGTCATGCTCAACTACGATAATCGAATTGCCGATGTCGCGCAGGTTTTTCAGTGAATCAATA
>SKVR01000235.1 GCA_007129355.1 Bacteroidales bacterium
GTACCATCAAACTCATATTTATCAATGACATTTATAACCTGACTGCCATTGTGATATTTATATTTTACAACCTGCTCGGCACCTTCAAGAGCAAATGGGAAGATGTTCTTCAATAACACGGGCAAATGAGTTTCCGGCGGATAGCTTTCACTGAAGTTCCCAAAGCGTGCTACTGAACCGCCAAAGTTTTCATAATCCCCGGCGGTAAGCTCATAACCTACATAAGGAATATTTTCAATAGTTTCCGACCAAATCCAGCTTTGACCATTAAATTGATAAATATCAAGGTTCATTATTGTTTCTCCCGATTCAATAAAATTATATATGATGTTAATGGCATCTCCATCAATGGCACCAGGAAATTTAACACGTAAAAATGAAGGCAAGTGATAATTGGCAGGATTATCTTCTGTAAATGCATTACCAACAATATTTACTCCATCTTCACCATAATCTTCATCTGTCATAACATATCCAAACCCAGCATCCCACCAATCGGGGTGCAACAGGAAATGGTTGTAGGTGACTATAGCACTGCTTTCTTGCCGGAGTGTAACAAACCTTACTTTCAGAACATCAGGAATAAAATTCATAGCAGGAAAAGTATCGCTGAATGCAAGGTATTGCTGAATAAAGCCACTAAAACGCGTATAATCAGCTTCCGCCAATGTGTATTCTACACCTTTATTGTAAGGCTTTTGCATATCATCGAGAGTTTCATATAGTTCCTCGTTCGGGTCGCAGGCTGTAAAAAGTATGGCCAGCGGAACCACAACTGATAATATTTTTTTTAAAGTATTCATATAATTGAGTTTTGCGATGTTTTCAAAATCAATGAATTAAAATCTGACTCTAATGGAGGTTGTCCAGGAGCGGCCCCACCCATAAAATACCACTGCCGTTTCAGGTAGCCCGTATATGGGGGCTTGAGTTTGAGGATCAAATCTTACTCCGTCAGTGGCATCTCTGATCACACTGGTATTAAACAGGTTATTGATATTGGAAATTAAGGTTGCATCCAGGCCGGCAATTTTAAACCTGTATCGTAAATGAAGATCAACAAGCTGGTGCGATGGCATCTGCCATGAGTTCTGACCAATTGATCTTGGATCACCACGATCTTCCACATTAAAATTAGCAAAGTTTCTGTCGAAATGATTAATATCAAATCCCAGTCTCACGTTTTGAAGAACCTCATAATTGGCACCCAGAGCGGCAGTAGTTTGTGCTGAGTTACCCACTCTGAGACCTCCGGCATAAACTTCTACCACATCCTGAAGTTCTTGATTATCGTCATAAATTTCTGCGATCAGGTCATCTTGCCACTTCCAGTCACCATAAGAGAACATACCCCTGATTTCAAGATCTTTGAGCGGACGTAGCGTAAAATCTATTTCAAGTCCCTGGTGTAATGCATCCAGGCCGGTAATATTGGCAATGAGTCCCTGACCCAGGTTTCTTACCAGAGCCTTGTCGAGCCATTCAGTGCGATATATGATAACATTGGCTGCAGCAAAAGGAGAACGGTAACCATATCCTATTTCAGATGATAAAACCCTTTCATGGTTTACTTCAGCATTAATAACATTGGTAAATCCTACAAAAGCAAACCTGAAAAAAGGTGCCCTTGTAAAGTAACCTGCATTGGCGAAAACATTATGGCTTTCTGAAATATTGTAATTGGCACCCCCCTTAATACTCCAGGCCAGAAAGTCAACCCAGTCTGATGTCTGCGGTTGCATGGCCTGCATATTCATAATGCGGTTGTATTCCAGCATGAAACTGTCATATGCTTCCTCATTGCCTTGTGCCTGGGCAGTATTCGCCTGGTTGAGGTTATTATCTGCTTCTGATAGAAATCTGGCTCTGTGTGGTGAGTCATCATCAAAATACAGGAAATAATCTGTGCGTCTATAGCTCGTATTGGAAAGTGTTGCTGAAATAAATGCCGAATAATCAGGAGTTACATATTCTGCCTGTGTAAAAGCCCCTGCCCAGCCTACTTCACCCAGATCATGATATCCGATTTTATCGCCTACTCCCAGCCGGGCATGGGGTTCTCTGTTAACATTTCTGGAAACCACCGTATCGGCTCTATAAAGAACATCCTGGTAGTGTGTTCCACCCAGCAAATGAGTAACCATCTGATAATGATACCCCCTGTAGTATCTGAGATCAATTCCACCTGTAAAGCGCAGATCCTGAATTTCATGTTGCACAGTCGATAACAACCCATACCAGTCATGTTCATTCATGGCATTGCCAATAATTACATCAGAACCATTGGATAAGGTTTCATTATGTCCAAGAGCATAATCAAAATCCAGTAACCCATCAGGTGTTAGCTTGGTTGCATCAGTAGGCAAACCTGTATTTCTGTCATACTGGTACCATGCAGACTGTGTCCCCAGGGTTCTGCGGCCACCCCCGGAAGAAATGGAAGCATACAATGCAGTTGACAGGGTAGTGGAGGGGTTTATTGACCAGAAATGATTCAGCGATAGCTGTGGCTTGTGATACTCATTGTGCGATGAATTGAAATACTGTCCGTTGAGTAAACCTCTGGATGGATTATAACGTATTCCTCTTTCATGTTCACGATAAGTTTGCACCAGTTGACGTGGCCAGCGCTGATTGTGCCACTGGGGTGCGCCAAAGGCGGTAAAGCTGAGTATATGCTGATCATTAACCTTCTTTGAAGCATTCAAAAAATAAGACCAGCCATCGAACTCAGTTCCATCTACAAATCCATGCCCTGTTGTGCGGCCGCCAAGCGCGGTTATAGACCAGTCATTCTCCATCATTCCAGTAGATAACGACAGAGATCTTCTTTCGTAGCCATCATGTCCGAAACCGTAAAAAGCAGTACCACCTTTTCTGGTATCGGTGGTCTGAGTTACAATGTTTATGGTACCACCCACCGAACTTATGGCCAGCCTGGAAGCACCCAGTCCACGCTGAACCTGCATAGTCTGGGTTACGTCAGACAGTCCGGCCCAGTTTGACCAGTACACACGTCCGTTTTCCATGTCATTTACCGGCACACCATTGATCAAAACTCCGATGTTGTTAGAGTCGAACCCCCGTAAGTTGATACGTCCGTCACCAAATCCACCGCCATCCTTAGTAGCATAAACACTGGGAGTGGATTTCAGAATTTCAGGAAATTCCTGTGAACCTAATCGCTCACTAATTACTTCAGCGCTGATAGTAGAAATGGCCACAGGTGTTTCCCTGTCGCGGGCAATGGCTGATACTGCCACTACAAACTCCTGCAGAATGGATATCTCACTTCTCAGGGCTACATCTATAACATTGCGACTGCCATCTACTTCCACCTCTTTTTCTTCCATACCTACAAAAGTGAATACAAGCATCGAGCCCACAGAGGCCCTGATCTGGTAAAGCCCATTGATATCGGTTACAGTGCCTGTACTGGTGCCTTTAATCATTACATTTACCCCGGGCAGGGTTTGCTGATCAGTGACATCCCGAACTGTTCCCCGGATCTGCATTTCCTGGGCAAAAAGCTGACCGGTAATCACCAGAACTGTAAAAATCAAAAAACTCAGGTAGTTTTTCTTCTTCATGTTGATTTGATTTTTGGTTGAAAACTCTTAAATTATTAGCTATTTTGCAAATATAATTTCGAAAACTCCTCTAGCAAATTTTATATAAATCAAAGCTACAATAACTCTTATAATATGCTAAGGGTTTTTGAGTTTTTTT
Source organism: Bacteroidales bacterium (assembly GCA_007129355.1). Lineage (GTDB taxonomy): Bacteria > Bacteroidota > Bacteroidia > Bacteroidales > UBA7960 > SKVR01. Next base: position 3,730 of record SKVR01000235.1, read on the forward strand.
TTACAATAGCGTTTTATTTTATTATTAAGAAAAATTAGTTTACTTAATTTTTGAGATAGGGCTTTTTCTGTTTGTCCCAAATCAAAAACAATTAGACCATTAAAAACAAAGCAAACATTAAATCTATAGATAAAAAAAACCGGACTACAAATCAGTAATCCGGCTTTTAATAATATTTCGATCTGCGAAGCAGGTGTTATTTAGAATCTGCCTTTTCCTTGTTTGTCTTTTTCGCTATTACGGTGATTTCGGTGTTTTCGCTGTCAAAATCCACGTGAATCTCATCGCCTTCTACAACCTTAGATCTGATGATCTCCTCGGCAAGAGGATCTTCCAGGTACTTCTGGATGGCTCTCTTAAGCGGACGCGCTCCAAAGGCTGAATCCCATCCTTTTTCTGCAATGTATTCTTTTGCAGCATCTGAAAGGATAACCTTGTAGCCCAGATCTTCAATGCGGGTGTAAAGCATGGCAAGCTCGATATCGATGATCTTGAAGATCGATTCCTTTTCAAGCGATTCAAATATAACAATATCGTCAACCCTGTTCAGAAATTCCGGGGCAAAAGATTTTTTCAGTGCATTTTCAATAACACTCTGCGCATATTCTTTGCTGCCTGACTTTTTGGCTCCTGTGTTAAAACCAACACCCATTCCAAAATCTTTCAGTTGACGCGAACCAATGTTGGATGTCATGATGATAATGGTATTTTTAAAATCGATCCTTCTACCAAGGCTATCGGTAAGCTGGCCATCGTCAAGCATTTGCAACAACAGGTGAAACACATCGGGGTGTGCCTTTTCAATCTCATCAAGAAGCAAAACAGAGTACGGTTTACGTCTGATCTTTTCGGTCAATTGTCCGCCTTCTTCATATCCCACATAACCGGGAGGGGCACCAATAAGACGGCTTACCGCAAATTTTTCCATGTACTCACTCATATCGATGCGCACAATGGCATCATCTGAATCAAACAAGTGCTTTGAAAGCACCTTTGCCAGGTGGGTTTTACCCACACCTGTGGGTCCAAGAAAAATAAATGAACCAATAGGCTTAGCCGGGTCTTTTAATCCTGCACGATTACGGCGGATGGACTGAACTACCTTCATAATGGCGTCATTCTGTCCGATTACACTCTTTTCCAGATCAGCTTCCATACTTATAAGACGTTGGCTTTCATTCAGTGCAATTCGCTGAACCGGAACCCCCGTCATCATAGAAACCACTTCCGAAACATTCTGCTCAGTTACAGTTTCGCGATGCAGTTGCGATTCTTCTTCCCACGCTCGTTTTTCTTTTTCCAGCAGATCAAGTAATTCACGTTCCTGGTCGCGGAATTTTGCTGCCTGCTCATATTTCTGACTTTTTATGGCACGGGTTTTTTCGTCGCGCACGGTATCAATCTTAGCCTCAATATTGATAATATTTTCGGGCACACGGATATTGGTAATGTGTACCCTAGAACCGGCTTCATCAAGCGCGTCAATGGCCTTATCGGGCAAACACCTGTCGGTAACATACCTGCTGGTCAGGCTTACACAAGCCTTTAGAGCTTCAGGTGAATAAGTTACCAGGTGGTGGTCTTCATATTTCTTTTTGATGTTGTTGAGAATTTCGATAGTTTCATCAGCAGATGTGGGTTCAATAAGCACCTTCTGGAAGCGTCTTTCAAGAGCACCATCCTTTTCGATATGCTGCCGGTATTCGTCAAGGGTTGTAGCTCCGATGCACTGGATTTCACCCCTTGCCAGAGCGGGTTTAAACATGTTGGATGCATCCAGCGATCCGCTGGCACCACCTGCACCTACAATGGTATGCAATTCATCAATAAAAAGAATAACATCAGGAGTTTTTTCCAGTTCGTTGAGAAGCGCTTTCATACGCTCTTCAAACTGGCCGCGGTATTTGGTACCGGCTACAAGTGATGCAATATCAAGTGTAACGATGCGCTTATTGAACAGTGCTCTGGAAACTTTTCGCTGAACTATGCGCAGTGCCAGTCCTTCAGCAATAGCTGATTTGCCTACCCCGGGTTCACCAATAAGAATTGGGTTATTCTTTTTACGACGCGACAGAATCTGTGCTATGCGCTCAAGCTCTTTTTCGCGGCCTACAACCGGGTCAAGACGGTCTTCCTCAGCAGCTTTGGTAAGGTCGCGACCAAAATTGTCAAGTACCGGAGTTTTAGATTTGTCGGAGTACTTCTTAAAACCACCTCCAAATCCACCACCTTCTGATGTTTCATCGTCTTCTGAGCCCTGCGAAAGTTCACTGCGAGGATCCAAACCACTCAAATCAGATTCATCAGGGTTATTTTTCAGATGAAAAATCTCATCCTTGATGTTCTCATAATCCACGCCCTGTTGCAACAATAAACGAGTGGCAAGATTTTCCTTGTCTTTTAGAATAGATAAAAGAAGATGTTCGGTACCAATAATGTCGCTATTGAAAACTTTGGCTTCGAGATAGGTGATTTTAAGCACGCGCTCGGCCTGTTTTACCAGGGGAATATTATCTACACTACGGCTCTTTTTTGAATCCGTACGAATAGTTTTTTCAATGTGAGATTTGATTTGAGAAAGATCAACACCCAGGTTGATCAGTATCTGAACGGCCAGGCCTTCACCTTCTCTGATAAGTCCGAGTAAGAGATGTTCTATACCTATATAGTCATTTCCATTCCGAATTGCTTCCTCTCGACTATAGGTAATAACATCTTTGACTCTTGGAGAAAATTTCGCTTCCATAATGATTTGCGATAATATAAAGTGTTCTTAACTAAAATTCATTCAAAATTATATACAATATTAACTAAAACCGCTGAAAGTACAGCAATATTTATTCACAATAACTGTTACAAAACTTAATAACGTTTTTTTAAAGATTTGCAATGCACAAAAAACAAGTTGTTTGCGTAAAAAAACCATCATCATTTTTTATTAACAAAAAAAATGCCATTTTGTTAGCAAATTGCTGATATTGGAAGGTTAGACAGCATGAATATTCCATAAAAAAAATGTAATTTCGCGTCGTGTAATTCGACAACAAAAATGATGGAATAATACTAAGAAAATTAAGTATGTCAGAAGAAAAAATAACCAAGGTTAATATAGAAGATCAGATGAAAAGTGCCTACATCGATTATGCGATGTCGGTAATAGTATCAAGGGCTTTGCCCGATGTACGCGATGGTTTAAAACCCGTACACCGCAGAGTACTTTTCGGAATGTCAGAACTAGGGACTTTAAGTAATCGACCTTATAAAAAATCAGCACGTATAGTAGGAGAGGTGTTGGGAAAATACCACCCCCACGGTGATACTTCAGTTTATGACGCAATGGTAAGGATGGCCCAGACATGGTCATTGCGGTATCCGTTGATTGATGGCCAGGGAAACTTCGGTAGTATTGATGGAGACAGCCCCGCTGCCATGCGTTATACCGAAGCCCGCCTCAGAAAGGTCTCTGAAGAAATGCTGGCCGATATTAATAAAGAAACCGTTGATTTTCAGTTAAATTTTGATGATACCATTGAAGAACCCACCGTTTTACCGGCAAAGGTTCCCAACCTGCTCATTAATGGCGCAAGCGGAATTGCAGTGGGTATGGCCACCAATATGCCTCCACATAACCTTACCGAAGTAGTAGATGGTACTGTTGCATACATTGATAACCCCGAAATAACCATTGATGAGTTAATGAGCTTTATCAAAGGTCCTGATTTTCCTACTGGCGGATTGATTTACGGTTATGAAGGTGTGAAAGAAGCCTATCATACAGGAAGAGGACGCGTTGTAATGCGAGGCGAAGCCACGTTTGAAGGGGAAGAAAACGGAAAACAGACCATAATTGTAACTTCTATTCCTTACCAGGTAAACAAGGCTGAAATGATCAGGAAAACAGCCGACCTGGTTAATGAGAAAAAAATTGAAGGAATTACCGATATCCGCGATGAATCAGACAGGAGCGGCTTACGAATTGTTTATGAATTGCGAAGAGATGCAGTTCCAAATGTAGTTCTTAACCTGCTTTATCAACATACGGGATTGCAAACTGCCTTTAATGTAAACAACATTGCACTGGTAAATGGCAGGCCTATGTTGCTCAATCTCAAGGATATCATTAAGTATTTTGTTGAACACCGACATGAAGTAGTTACCCGCCGTACTGAATTTGAACTTCGGGAAGCTGAAAAAAGAGCGCATATTCTTGAAGGGCTTATTATTGCATTAAATAATATTGATGATATAATCGAACTCATAAAAAAGAGTAAAACTCCTGAAGAAGCAAGAAACGGACTTATTGACACCTACAACCTGTCAGATGTGCAGGCAAGAGCCATTCTGGCCATGCAGCTGCAAAGACTAACAGGTATGGAAATTGAAAAGATCAGGGAAGAATACAATGAGCTTCTCAAAAAGATAGAACACTTCAAAGCCATACTTGGAAGCCTTGAAATGCGTATGCAAATCATTAAAGACGAACTGCTCGAGATTAAAGAGAAATTTGGTGATAAAACCCGCACTGAGATTGAGTATACCGCCAATGATTTTCGCATTGAAGATACCATTCCTGATGAAGATATGGTAATTACCATTTCTCATATGGGCTACATTAAAAGAACCAATCTTACCGAGTTCAGAACCCAGGCAAGGGGAGGAACCGGTTCAAAAGGCTCTACAACCAGAGATGAAGATTTTGTGGAATATTTGTTTCATGCCACAAACCATAACTACTTGATATTTTTCACAGAACAAGGTAAATGTTACTGGAAAAGGGTGTTTGAAATACCCGAAGGAACCAAGAGCAGCAAAGGAAGACCCATACAAAATATGATAAATATTCCGGCCGATGATAAAATCAAAGCTTTTATTAAGGTAAAAGACCTTACTGACGAAGAGTATATTGAGAACAATTTCATAATCATGTGTACTAAAAAAGGTATAATTAAGAAAACATCACTTGAAGCTTATTCACGTCCACGGGCCAACGGTATCATTGCCATAAACATTCGTCCGGGCGACGAGTTGCTGGAAGCCAATCTTACAAATGGTGAAAGTGAAATCCTGATAGCTGCTAAAAACGGTAAAGCCATACGTTTCCCGGAAAAGATAATTCGTCCCATGGGAAGAAGTGCTTCCGGCGTAAAGGGTATTACTCTGAAAGACCAAAATGATGACGTTGTAAGTATGGTTTGTGTTAATGATCCTGAAAGTTCAATTCTCGTTGTATCGGAAAATGGTTATGGGAAAAAATCCTTCCTCAGCGAATACCGGATTACCAACCGGGGCGGGAAAGGAGTGAAGACCATCAATGTTACTGAAAAAACCGGCAAGCTTATTGCAATGGTTAATGTCGGAGATGATGATGATCTTATGATCATCAATAAATCGGGCATTACCATTCGCCTGTCAGTTAACGGATTAAGAAATATGGGACGAGCAACGCAGGGAGTTAAACTAATAAATTTACGTAATGGAGATACCATTGCTGCAGTAGCAAAAGTTCAGGAAAAATCTGATGAAGATGAAATACTTGAAAACCCTGAAGATCTTCCTGAAAATACAGGTGATGAGAATCTGGAGTCAAACGAGTAACCTATATTTTTATTATATATATAATTGATGTGTGAATCGCAAATGTAAAATATGCTACATTTGCAAATACAACTAAGTTTACCAAAACATAAAATTTTAAACAAATGAAAAAAATCGCATTATTATTGATACTGAGTATTTTTGCCGTGGAGATGGTAAATGCACAGAGAGGAGAAGTAAGAAGAGCCAACCGAAACCTTAACAGGGGAAATCTTGAAGAAGCACTTCAGCATGTTCAGAACGCCCTGGGGAATGAGTCTACTATGAGTGACCCTGAAACTCATATTCTTAATGCACAGATACTTATGGAAATTGCAGGTTCAGAAGATCCGCAACATGCCAATCTGGTAAATGAGCCCCTTATTGATGCTTTTGAATCCATGAAGAAAGCCCAAGAACTGGATACTGATAACAATAATATTTTGGTTATTCAGCAGACCAACCTTATGCTATCGGAATATTTCTTCAATGCCGGAGCCATCAAGTATGGCGATAATAATTTTTCACAGGCCAGTAGCTATTTCATGTATTCTTATCAGGTAAGTGAAACTTTCGGCTCAACCGACACTGCAACTCTTTATAATGCAGGACTTGCAGCGGAAATTGCCGGAGAAACCGACAAAGCTTTTGATATTTATTTACAGGTAGCAGAGTTGGATTATGATCAGCCATTCCTTTACAGCTCACTTGCTAATATTAGCAATGCAAAGGAAGATGCTGATGCTGCTGTAGAATGGATAGGCAAAGGTCGCGAAAGATATCCTGATAACCTTGATATTATATTTGCCGAAGCCAACATTTATCTTACTACAGGTAATATTCCGGAAGCGAGAAGAGTTCTTGAAATCGCCATTGATCGCGACCCTGATAATCCCAATCTGCATTATGCATTTGCTGTAAATTATGACCAGATGTCGAGAGATACATTGTTTACAGAGGACGAGAGAGAGTTTGCCTATCAGGAAGCAATCAAAGCTTACGAGAAAGCTATAGAACTAAAACCTGACTATTTCGATGCTTTCTATAACCTGGGTGCCATGTATTTTAATGAAGGTATTCGTCTTTTTGTGGAAGCTGAAAACGAACTGAGAGAAGATATGGATTTCAGAGCTTATGAAGAAAAAGAAAAAAAGATTAAGGAAGTTTGGCTCAATGCTCAGCCTTATCTAGAAGAATCATTTGAAATGATTGATTCAGATGATCAAAATTTCGAAGTAGTTTTGCGTTCACTGCGTGAATTATATATGAGAACGGATCAGCAGGATAAACTTGAAGAAACTAACGAAATCTGGAAAGAAAGATTTGGAAGCCTGGAAGATGAAGAAGGATTTTAGATTCACCACTCTATAAAAATATGAAGTAGGGGCGCTCAATTTTGACTGCCCTTACTTATAAATTTACTATTTAACATAATATAAATTATAGGACATTTTGCATGAAATCAGGATAGCTTTAGAACTTGAAGAATTATTCTTTACGAATATTTTTGTGGCACACTTATATCCACCTGAGATTTGAATATTTAAAAGTTATTTGAACAGAAATGCGAATAACAAAAATTAAAGAGAAAGAAAAACTAAATAACACTGCTGGAGCTAATAATTTGTAAAGATTAATCATTTTGCTCGCCAATAACCATTATATAACCAATTTTATCGGTAATTATTCCATTTTCAAGAACTATAGTCACTTTTCCAAGATTAACAGGATGGTTATCGGAAACTTCATGCCGGTTTCCTCCGGCCTGGGCAACAAGTACATCTCCCACAAAAACTGCTTGCTCAATAAAATGATGAGAATGCCCACCTATGATAATATCAAGTTCCGGAAACTCTTCTGCCAGATTTGCATCATTTTGCAGACCAATATGTGTTAGTGCAACAAACACATCCGAATCATCTCTTAAAAACATAAATTCACCTGCAGTTTCCAGGATATCATTTTGCAAAATACCCTTACCTTCAACGCTTATAACTGCTAATCCCAATACATTAACATTGCGGCCTGTACTTGTTTTAAATTGAACAAATGGTTTAACTGCGGGGAAATGATCTGTGTAAATATCAATATTGGCAGCTATAAGTGGAAAATTTGCTTTTGAAAGTGCTTCAAGAGTATAGGTTTCGACATAATCAAACTCATGATTTCCGGGTGTCATAACATCGTATTCCAGTTGATTCATAAGGTAAACCATCTGCTTTGCCCTATGGGCATACCATGCAGGATCATCTATTAAAGTGTCATTATCAATCCAGCGATGGGGATGTCTTACAAAAATATCGCCTGCATCAAATAGGAATACATCATCATAAGAGTTACGGGTTTCCGAAATTTTTTCAGCAAGTTCTGCGGGTAAGTTAATGTCAAAATGGTGATCATTGGTATGCAGAAAAACAATCTTTTCAGTTACAGGATAGCAGATAAATAAAGTATCTTTGAGCTTATCAGGATCAACAAACACCCTCCCAGCTCCTTTTTCACCTTTAATCTCAAGCACAAAGGCATTCTCTTCCGACCATTCAATACTAAAAATTTTTGCATTGCTATTTGAAGGAAGATCAATCAAAGTATATTTGAAATTTTCATCTTTATTCCATACTGTAACTTCCAGAACATCTGCATAAACAGTATCATCTGTTTGAATTTTACCGATAATATGTTTGCTGTCCGGCTGATCATTTTTATAATCTGCATAAGAAAAATAAGTCGTGAGCAGAACAATACCAAGCAACATAAACAGCTTAAAAGGTAAATTTCGGATGGTTTTGTATATCGATTTTTGAAAGTTTATATAAATCATTTGTTTTCAGATTGATTTTTTTCTCATTCAATTATCTGAACGAAAAAAAAAATTGTCAGATGGGGTTTGTAATGTCAAAAACAATTTCAAAACGTTTTTCACCATCCCGATCAAGACGGTATGAAAATGTGGTAAAGTCTTCGTCAATGGATACGGTCCATAAATTTCCACCCCCATCCTCAATAACTCCGGCAGAATATTCATCCGCAGGAAAGTATTGGGTAAATGCAGTTCCATTGTTATCAGCATACCCACCGTACATAGAGCCTTCTTCATGTGTACCATCGTCATGCAGATGCTGGTGGCGAAATCGCAACTGCCCATCTTCGGCAAGGAACATCCAGGTGCGCGAATGATCGTCATCCACATGAAACGGTATATGAATATGGTCATCTTCACAAACCGTAACATACATGATCATTTCTTTGTCTGACCAACTTTCACCATGATGACTGCGGTAAATCTGATCTCCTTTATATGATTGTCCGCAGAGACTTGCCAGGTTATTGAAAAAAGCCTGGTGTGTTTCTGACTCAAAAAGTCCGGGTGGTGATTCAGTAAAATCTTCTGCCGGTTGCGTGCGAGGTCCACAGTTTATGAGCCCAAATAGCAGAAAAGGCAATATAAACAATAGTGAAATCTTCCGTATCATCGTTCTGGTTTTATGTGAAAAAATTAGTTTAACAAGCGAATATAGTAATTCTGGTCATAGTTTGCTATAAAATTGGCAATATCCTGCAGAGTTTACTAATTTTGCAACTTATCAAAGGAAATTAGCTGGCCGGTATTAAAGCACTGGAAAGGTTTACAACATATACAGGTGATGCCATTTTTAAAGACTCCCCTACCCTTTTTATACTCATAAATGATGTATGTTTATCATTTATCAATCCTTTTAGCAATATTTCACTTAATTTTTTTAACCTAAATATTAACAAATATTAACTATAAAAAAGTCACTTTAGACTTACCAAAACCTATTTTTGCAGCACAATTTTAAAATATAATTCATTTGCATTATGAATATAAAAGAATTAAATGAACGGATTCAGCAGGAAAGTGCATTTGTGGACATCCTAACCATGGAAATGAGAAAAGTCATTGTTGGCCAGAAAGGTATGGTAGACAGGCTTTTAATCGGTTTACTTGCCGATGGACATGTTTTACTGGAGGGTGTGCCCGGACTGGCAAAAACTCTTGCCATTAAATCACTGGCCAATTCTATCAAGGCAAAGTTTTCAAGGATACAATTTACACCCGACCTTTTGCCTGCCGACCTTATAGGTACCATGATCTATTCGCAGCGTTCCGAGGAATTCCTGGTTAAGAAAGGACCGATTTTCGCCAATTTCATTCTGGCAGATGAAATTAACCGTGCACCTGCAAAAGTGCAAAGTGCCCTGCTGGAAGCCATGCAGGAACGCCAGGTAACCATCGGTGATCAAACTTTTCCCCTTGATGAGCCCTTCCTGGTGCTGGCCACTGAAAATCCCCTGGAACAGGAAGGCACCTATCCCCTCCCTGAAGCACAGGTTGACCGTTTTATGCTAAAAGTTATGATTGGTTATCCCGAAAAGGAAGAAGAAAAACTCATTATCAGGCAGAATGTGAGCGGTGTATTTCCTACAACATCCCCTGTGCTTAATACTCGCGATATCATTAAAGCGCGCCAGGTGGTCAGGGATGTATATCTTGACGAGAAAATTGAAAATTATATTACCGATATAGTTTTTGCCACTCGCTATCCAAAAGAATACGGAATGGATAAAATGGAACATCTTATCAGCTATGGTGGTTCGCCGCGGGCCAGTATTAACCTGGCGCTGGCATCCAAGGCTTATGCTTTTATTAAGCGTCGCGGCTATGTAATTCCCGAAGATGTGAGAGCCATTTGTCCTGATGTACTCAGACACCGAATTGGACTTACTTATGAAGCAGAAGCCGAAAACATTACATCTGAAGATATTATCAACGATATTTTGAATACTGTTGAAGTTCCCTAGGCCCTATGGAAACCAAAGAACTGATAAAAAAGGTACGTAAGATTGAGATCAAAACACGTGGAATCTCCAACCAGGTTTTTGCCGGAAGCTACCAGAGTGCTTTTAAAGGGCGTGGCATGGCTTTCACTGAAGTGCGCGAATATCAGTTTGGCGATGACATAAGGTCTATTGACTGGAACGTAACGGCACGCTTCAATCATCCTTATGTTAAGGTATTTGAGGAAGAACGCGAGCTTACCGTAATGCTTCTCATTGATGTGAGCGGCTCTAATGAATTCGGAACCCGCAGGCTGCTCAAAGAAGAAATGATTACCGAAATTGCAGCGGTACTGGCCTTTTCAGCCATCAATAATAATGATAAGGTGGGTGTGATATTTTTCAGCAGTATCATTGAGAAATTTATTCCACCCAAAAAAGGCTCCACACATATCCTGAGAATTATTCGTGAATTGCTCGATTTCAAACCGGAACAAAAGGGAACAGATATCTCCGGTGCGTTAAAGTATATGCGAAATGTGATTAAAAAGAAATCAGTAGCATTTCTTATATCAGATATGCAGGACGCTGGTTTTGAAGATGCATTATCTATAGTAAGTAAGAAACATGACCTGGTTGGTATAAGGGTAATTGATACGCTGGAGAAGGAAATTCCTTCTGTAGGTTTGATACGTATGCGCGATGCAGAAAGCGGACAAATGATCTGGGCTGATACTTCCAGCCATAGCTTTAGGGAAAACCTGAAGAGCTGGCATGTTCAACAAGAGATGTTTCTCAAGAATGCATTCACAAGGGCTTCAGTTGACTTGACAACGATCAGCACGGATCAGGACTATGTGCCGCCGCTGATTGCGCTTTTTAAACGAAGGATAAATTAAAGAAACTACAATGTTGTTGATTATTTTACAGGAATAAACTTAATCTGATAATGATAAAACCCATTAAAAATATATTTCTGTTATTTCTGATAGCTTATTTATTTGGTAATACTGTAAAAGCTCAACAAATAAATAACAGTATCGAGCCATCAAGGATTCTTATGGGAGAACCAGTAGTATTGACTTTTGTTATTGAGTTTCCGGATAGTTTAAGACTAGAGATGCCTGTTTTTAATGAGCAAATCACCCCGAAGATAGAAATTCTTCATTACGGAAAAACCGATACCTTGCAGCCAGATGATAGGAACAAAATCAAAATTCAGCGAATTATACGCATCACTTCCTGGGAAGAAGGATTCCACCCCGTAGAACCATTCTCTTTCAGGTTTATTGCTGCTAATGATACCATAATTGCAGAGAGCGAACCATTGTTACTTGAAGTAGAGCCGTTCCTGATTGATGAACACACCGATCTTAGGGATATTAAAACTGTAATGGCAGCGCCTGTTAATTTTAGGGAAGTTTTACCCTGGTTACTTATTCTAATTGCTATTGCTGCTTTTGCATATGCGTTATTTTACTACCTGAAACGGAGAAAGCCCAAAATCTCTCCTGTAACTATTTGGGAAAAACCTGATATTCCAGCACATATTGCTGCCATCAGCAGCCTGGAAAAACTTAAAGCTCAGAAGCTTTGGCAGCAGGGTAAAATAAAACAATATCACAGTGAGTTAACAGATATATTAAGGCATTATATTGCCAAAAGGTTTGCAATCAATGCCATGGAAATGACAAGTGTAGAGATCATGTCTGCATTTACAGGCAAGCCTGATGATAAGAGAACAGAAGAAATATTGTGGAATTGCCTTCAAATTGCTGACCTGGTAAAATTTGCCAAACATATTCCGGAATCAAATGAAAACGAGATTTCTATGGAAGCTGCTTTTGAATTTGTAAATCTTACAAGATTCAGAGAAGAACCAAAAGAATCAAAAGTGAGTAAAGTAGAAAATGATTACTGAATTATTTAATATGAAACGATAATCACCAAACTAACGATGTTTACCGAAATAACATTTGCATATAAACCTTTTCTTTATTTCCTGCTGGTAATACCATTGCTGGTGGTATATTATATCTGGCGCGGGAAATATCTGTATTCAGAAATGCAGTATTCGCATTCAGGATTTATCCGAAATGTAAAGAAAAGTTTCAGGTTGTATTTACTGCATCTACCTTTTTTTTTAAGAATGCTTGTACTTGCATTAATTATTATTGCTCTTGCAAGACCGCAATCTACTTCACGCACACAGGATATTACCATAGAGGGAATTGATATTGTGGTGGCACTTGATATTTCCGGGTCCATGCTTGCTGAAGATTTTAAACCCAATCGTATGGAAGCAGCCAAGGAAACGGCCATTGAATTTGTAAATATGCGTCCGGGCGATCGCATTGGGCTTACCATTTTCAGCGGAGAGAGCTTTACCATGGTGCCCCTGACCACCGATCATGAATTACTCAAAGATATGTTGCGCACCGTTCACACCGGAATGGTTGAAGACGGCACAGCCATAGGCGATGGGCTTGCAATTGCCATTAACAGGCTTAGGGAAAGCAATGCCATAAGTAAAGTAATCATTCTACTTACTGATGGTATTAACAATACCGGGGTAATCGATCCGCTTACAGCAGCAGAAATTGCTGAAATATACAACATAAGGGTTTATACTGTCGGAGTTGGAAGTTCAGGGCCTGTACCCTACCCTTTTCAAACTCCTTTTGGTGTTCAGTATCGTGATGTTGAAATCCCAGTTGATGAACCCTTGCTACAGGAAATGTCTGAAATGACAGGTGGATTATATTTCTGGGCCGATAACCAGGCTGCTCTCTCAGAAATATATAAAGAAATAGATCAATTGGAAAGATCCAAAATTGATGTAATTGAGTTTGCACGCAAAAGTGATGAATATTTACCTCTCGTTTTGCTGGCACTATTGCTTGCAGGACTGGAATTTATGCTAAGAAATACCTGGCTTAAGGTTACCACATAAAGGTTTTTTATTTAAAGTTAATATTAAGGTATGGATATCTTAAGATTTGAAAATCAGGAATATTTTATTCTTTTTACTATACTACCTATATTACTTTTGGTTTTTATTTTTGCGCTTTATATTCGCAAAAAAAGAATTCAAAAACTGGGTAACTGGCAGGTGCTGGAACGCATGATGCCTATGCGCTCATCTGCACGTCCCTGGCTCAGGTTTACCTTGTTTTTACTGGCATTTACATCACTCATAATGGCAGCTGTAAATCCGCAGATAGGCTTTAAAACCGAAGAAGCCAAAAGCAAAGGAATTGATATTGTTCTTGCCCTCGATGTCAGCCGCAGTATGCTTGCCGAAGATATTCGCCCAAATCGCATGGATCGAGCCAAAATGGCCGTTTCAAGGCTGATTGACCGGCTGGACAATGACCGGGTAAGTCTGGTGGTCTTTGCAGGTTCTGCTGTAACGCAAGTTCCCATGACATCAGATCATGATGCAGCAAAAATGATTCTGCGTACTGTAAATACAAATACAGTGCAGGTGCAGGGTACAGCTATTGGAAGAGCCCTGGAAAGAAGTATTGCTTCCTTTTCCGGGCAAGATGAAAGAAGCAGGGTAATCATTCTTGTTTCCGACGGAGAAAACCACCAGGATGATCCCATACCCGGAGCAAGGAGAGCTGCAGAACAAGGTATTATTATTCATACTGTAGGTATTGGTACCCCACAGGGTGCGCCCATACCGGTTTATCGCAGCGGTCAATTGAGCGGTTTTCTGAGAGATCATGAAGGAAATACTGTGGTTAGCCGCTTTGATGAACCCATGCTGATAAGTATTGCCCATACAGCCGGTGGAATTTTTCAAACAGGTACCGGCCCCGATTTGGGCTTAAATAAAATTCTTGATGAAATACGTAAAATGGAGCAGCAGGAGTATGAAACCATCAGATTTTCTGAATATGAAAGCAGGTTTCACTATTTTATTGCCCTTGCTCTTATATTTTTTGTTCTGGAACTTATAATTTTTGAAAGGAAAAATAAGTGGCTCAACAAAATAAAACTATTTGATGTTACGTGATTTGTTTATGAAATTGGGAAATATATCCCGGGTATTCTTTTGTTGAATTTCAAAACTGAATTCTGAATCCTATGAAGTGTTTAACCATCATCCTGTTTTTATTTAACTTTACAGTTTTGCAAGCATTTGCACAATATGTAAATCCGGATGTGAGACGTGGAAACCGCGAATACAAGACGGAGAATTTTACCGAAGCGGAAATGAATTATCGCAAAGCTCTGGAAGAAGATCCGCAGAGCCTTAAAGCACTTTACAACCTTGCCAATGCATTGTATAAACAAGGTAGATATGATGAGGCCGCCAACATTCTTGACGGGATTTCTAATATTAATATTTCAGATAACCGCCGGGCTGATGTATACCATAATCTCGGCAATGCCAGACTTAGTAACCAGCAAATCCAGGAAGGAATTGAAGCCTATAAGAATTCGCTGCGCTTGAGACCAGATGACAACGATACACGGCATAATCTTGCCAAGGCGATGCAACTGTTGCAGGAACAGGAACAACAGCAGGATCAGGATCAGGATGGTGATGATGACCAGCAGCAGGATGACCAGCAGCAACAACCAGAGGATGGTGACGATGAGCAGCAGGATGAACAACAACAAGAGCCTCAGCCACGCCCTGATCAGATTTCACCGGAGGATGCTCAAAGAATTTTGGATGCTTTAAACCAGCAGGAACAGGAAATACAAGAAAAGATTGATCGGGAAGAAAGACAAAGAAGGCCGGAAAGGCCTCTCAGAGAATGGTAAATTATAAAAGACCTATGCAAAGGATTTTTTTGATATCAGCAATAATGTGGCTGTCAACAGCCTGGGCAACTGCCGATGATATTGAATTTACAGCCTCTGCACCTGCCAACGTGTCGGTAGGTGAAAGGTTTCGCATTACTTTTCAGGTGAATGCACAGCCTACAGACTTTTCGGCTCCTGATTTTGATGGGCTTCGTGTGCTATCGGGTCCCAGCCAGTCATCAAGCACATCTATGCAAGTTATCAATGGTCAAATGACACAAACCGTATCTGTATCATATACCTACATTCTTGAGGCTACCCGCGAAGGCAGATTCACAATTCAGCCTGCAACTGCGCGGATTGACGGAACGTTGCAAAGATCTAATGATGTAACAATTAATGTGGGAGCAGCAACCACTCCCCCTCCATCTGCATCACCCGACCAATCTGCCGCACAGCAAGACCCACAGGCTTCAGCACAGGACCTCTTTGTACGGGCCACTGCCAGCACTCTGAGTCCATTCCAGGGTGAGCAGGTTATAATTACCTACGAAATCCTGACCCGAGTGGGTATTAGTCAGTACTCCATTGATAAATTGCCTTCATACCGTGGTTTCTGGTCAGAAAACCTTACCCAGCCCGGCCAGCCTCAGACACGCACACAGGTCATTAACGGTGAGACATATAGAGTTGCAGAAATCCGAAGAGTGGCACTTTTTGCCCAGAGAAGCGGAGAAATTACAGTAGAACCTATTGAGGTTAATATGGTTGTTAACCTTCCCGGTGACAGAAGAAGACAGAGTCTTTTTGATGAATTTTTCGGTGACTCACCTTTTGGTCAAAGAACTATCAGGCAAACCGTGAAATCCAATATACTTACTTTGAATGTAAAACCTTTACCTGTGCAAAATCGCCCCGTGGCTTTTACCGGAATGGTAGGAACTGGTTTTGATGTAACTGCAAATATTTCTGCCACAGAACTTAATCCCAATGATGCAGCTAATCTGCGTGTTACAATTTCCGGTAATGGTAATCTGCGTATGCTTGAAAAACCTGATTTCAATTTTCCAACAAACCTTGAGGTATTCGATCCCAATATTTCCGACAATATCAGAAATACGGTTTCAGGTATTGCAGGTTCCAGAAGCTTTGATTATCTGATGATTCCACGCACAGGCGGAGAGTTTGTAATACCACCATTTAACTTTGTTTATTTTGATCCTGCCCGCAATCAATATATCAGCCGGAATACACCGGAATTTGTTTTAAAGGTTGAAGGTGATCCCAGTCAACCAGGGACAGTACCGGGCAGTATTAGCCAGGAAAATATAAGACTTCTGGGAACGGATATCAGATATATTCATTCCGGTCCCATAACCTTGTTTAATAAAGGCACTGTGTTTTATGGCAGCAGATTGTTTCAGATTCTGGTACTTGCACCCTTTACTCTATTCCTGTTTTTCGTAATATACTGGCGTAATCATATCAAACTGCAGAGCAACCAGCAGCTTCTACGCAATAAAAAGGCCGAAAAACTGGCCCGCAAAAGACTGAAAAAAGCCAAAACATTCCTTGATAAAAAGCAGGAGAATGAATTTTATGATGAGATATTCAGGGCTTTATGGGGATACCTGTCAGACAAGCTCAGCATACCGGTTTCTATCCTTAACAAAGAAACGGTAGCAGGTGCTTTCAAATCACAAAAAGTACCGCAGGAGCTTTCTGAAAGCTTTATCAATACTCTTAAGGATACCGAGTTTGCACGTTTTGCCCCGGGAGAGAAAGAGGACCGCATGGCCGAAATTTACAATAAAGCACTGCAAACTATTGTAACCATAGAAAAGGACTTACGCAGCAAAAAGAAATAGAAAAACATGAGAAGACTGGTGATTTTGATATTTATTCTTGGGAGTTTCTCTGTTTTTTCCCAAAATCCGGATGATCTGACCAAGGAAGCCAATGAAGCTTATTCCAGAAGTGAATATTCACACGCTATTGAACTTTATGAACAGGTACTTGCGCTTGACCTTGAAGCACCTGAGCTGTATTACAATCTGGGTAATGCATACTTTAAAAACAACCTTATCGGAAGAGCCGTTCTAAATTATGAACGTGCCATCAGACTTGATCCATCCAACGAAAATATCATCCATAACCTAAATGTTGCCCGAAGCAGGCTTATTGACAAGGTTGAACAACGTCCCCTTTTGTTTTATGAGACATGGTGGCGAAATACATACATGCTGCAATCGGCATCAGGCTGGGGCATTACAGCAGTTATAATTCTGTTTTTCTTTCTTTCGGTAACTTCCGTTTATTTATTTTCCCGTACCAGGGGTGTGAAAATGACAGCATTTTATACAGGTATTTTCTTATTGTTACTTACAGGTTTGTCATTCATTTTTGCACAAAAGCAATACAACAGGCTTTCTGCCGAGAATGAAGCTATCATCATGAGTCCAAGGGTTTCTGCTAAAAGTTCTCCATCTCAGCAAAGCCCCGACCTTTTTCTTGTGCATGAAGGAACAAGGGTATATATACGAAACAGTATTGGCGAATGGGTTGAGATCGGACTTACAGATGGCAACGTAGGTTGGATAAAAAAAGAAACACTCGAAGTGATTTAGTTTTCAGATTAGCGGAAATATTGTTTATTTTAGATTTTCGTTTTGAAATAAGATCACTCTGCTATGGAAGATGTTCAATCCTTTGTTTTGCATGTTGACAATTACGCTTTGAGCGCTTTCATAGGTTATTTGATACTGATCCTTCTGGTAGGTGTGCTTGCAGCGCGTTTTTCATCACAAGGGATCAGTAATTTTTTTATTGGCGGTCGTAAAATGAGTATGCTGGTGGTTGCTTTTTCTGCAGTAGTAAGCGGAAGAAGTGCCTGGTTGTTGCTGGGTTTTACCGGAATGGCTTATACCATGGGGTTATCAGCCTTATGGGCTGCAGCCGGATATATCATTGCAGAATTTTTTTTATTCTTCTATTATGCTCCTCGTATAAGAAGATTCAGTGAAAACCGTGATTGTATAACTATCCCTGATTTCTTTGAAGAACGATTCGGAGACAAATCAGGCACTATCAGAACAGTTGTTGCCATTATCATTATAATCTTTATGCTGGCATACGTTTCAGCCCAATTTGTTGCTGGGGGTAAAACCTTCAGCGCCAGCTTCCAGATGACACAAACCCAGGGACTTTTGCTTACTGCCATAATCATTCTTTTTTATACCGTAGTAGGTGGTTTTCTGGCAGTAAGTATTACTGATACCATACAGGGATTTATCATGATCATTGCCCTGGTTGTATTACCAATTATTGGCATTATGCACATTGGCGGTTTCGGAGCCTTTTATGAGCAGGCTTCTGCCATACCTTATTCAGGAGGAAGTTTTACGGGTGCTTTTGCACTCTCCGCCGGCGCGCTGATAGGTTTTTTGGGAATCGGACTGGGATCAGTCGGTAACCCGCACATCATAGCACGTTATATGTCAATTAAAAACCCATCACGTCTGAAAATGACTGCAATCGTGGGTACATCGGCCAATATCCTCATGGCATCGGGTGCATTGCTTACCGGTATGGTTGGGCGAATTTATTTTCCTGATGTAACCCTGCTGCCCGCCGGCGATCCGGAAAATCTTTACCCTACCCTGGCCAGCGATCATCTCCACCCCATTATGTTTGGTGTGGTCATTGCATCTATTTTTGCTGCAATTATGTCAACAGCCGACTCCCAGCTTCTGGTCGCAGCTTCTGCTCTGGTGAGGGATATTTATGAAAAGATAATATACAGAGAAAAAGAAATTAGCCAGCAGAGGCTTGTATGGATCAGCCGCTGGTTTGTTGTACTTCTGGTAATTGCAGCCCTTTTGCTTGGTTTTGTGGCCGAGCAGCTTGTTTTCTGGCTTGTGCTGTTTGCATGGGCGGGTTTGGGCGCTGCATTTGGCCCAACGTCCATACTTGCTTTATATTGGCGAGGTGTTACAAAGGTGGGAGTAATTTCCGGAATTATTACAGGAGCCCTTACCGTTATTATCTGGAACAGGGTTGATTATCTGAAAGATA
Organism: Bacteroidales bacterium; assembly: GCA_007129355.1. Classification (GTDB taxonomy): domain Bacteria; phylum Bacteroidota; class Bacteroidia; order Bacteroidales; family UBA7960; genus SKVR01. Next base: position 22,942 of record SKVR01000235.1, read on the forward strand.
TGATTTACGAACTGGTTCCTGCATTTGCCCTTGCTTTTCTGGTAACATGGTTGGTGAGCCTTCACACAAAAAAAGCTGAAAACAACGATGAAATTTTTAATCAAATTATTAACCATAATCAAAAACGAGAATTATGAAAAAAATCTGGATTATATTAATGGCTTTAGCAGTTTTTGCCTGTAAGCCTGCACCAAAAGAATCTTTTACAATTACCGGAACAGTTCAAGGTCTTGATGAAGGTAAAGTATATCTTCAGGACAGGATTGACGGATTGATGGTGAATATTGATTCTGCTGAGATAAGTAACGGGATATTTCAACTGACTGGAGAGTTAGAACATCCTGAACTGTTTTATCTTAATATTGATGGTGTAGCGAGCCGGCTTGCCATATTCGTTGAGAATTCTCCTATGGAAGTATTTGTGGATGCTGAAAGTCCATCTCAATTTACCGTAACAGGTTCAAGAGCACACGATATTTTCAAAGGGCTTGATGAAGTAACTGTACCTTTTGATGAAAGAATCAGATTTGATCAGCAGGAAGTCCAGCAGGCTGTAAGGGAAGATAATGATATTTTAGCTGATCAATTGAGAGAAAGATCTGCAGAAACAGAGAGACTCAGAAGAGAAGCCATCATTGATTATGTGGGTCAATTTCCGGAGCATCCTGCAGCTGTTTATATTGCCATTCGTCAATTAAGCCATGGTCTGGACCATGAAGAACTCGGTAAGATACTTTCTGTTTTCAGCCCGGAACTTCAGGGTTCAAGATATTATGACGATCTTCAGAAAAGAGTTGTTGATCTGGAAAGGGTTGCCATTGGCAATCCCGCTCCTGACTTTACGCTGGAAGATGTTGATGGAAATGATATTTCTTTGTCAGACTTTGAAGGACGGTATGTCCTTTTGAGTTTCTGGGCTTCCTGGTGTCCTTACTGCCGTGTTGAGAATCCTAATCTGGTAAAAGCCTATGAAGAACTGGCATCTGATGATTTTGAAATCCTGGGAATTTCGCTGGACAGAAATCGCGATGCATGGCTTAAGGGCATTGAAGAAGATGGTTTGAAATGGCCGCAACTCAGTGATCTTGAAGGTTGGCGAAGCGGACCTGCTGGATTATACGTAGTGCGAAGTATACCTCAGAATGTACTTGTGGGTCCTGATGGAACAATTATTGCCAGGAATTTAAAATACAGTGAATTACAGGAGTTAATTCCAAGATTACTTCAGCCCGTATAGTGCGCTTGCCTGACTGAAGAATTTCAGAAAGAATACCTTGCCATCAAAATAATATGATTGTTGATGGCCGGATCCATGGATGCCGAGGGTTTGCCATAAGCGTCAAACTCTTCGGCATACACGGCACTATAAAAGGAGTACTCCACACCAAAACTCAGATTGTTGGAATAATAAATTAGCCTTGGAGATATGCGAAACAAGTAGTGTAAATCATCGTATCGCGCCAAACCCGGTATGGGAATAAACAAGTCTTTGGCTCCCAGGTTTTCGGTGTAACCGGCAAAAATCCCCCATTGTAAAATCTTATTACTAGATTCTATATCTGTCCATAAGGATAAAGTCCTGAGGTTCGTATAGTCGTAATCACCGTCCCAGTCAAAGTCTTCGGGAGTTCCCCTGGCGCCATAGCCGCCAATCATTACAAAATGACTAAGATTTTCACCATATATTCCTTCCAGTTTTAAAGTGAACTTCTCATTTTTGAGCCTTGAAAATGCCTGAAGATTATAAGCACCAACATTTTTACTTGTTGCTTCTCCCCCATTCGTTATATCCCTGGGCGACAAAAACTTATACCCTGCAGTTACTCCAAAAAGAAAATCAGATGCATTTCCGAAACGCAATTGTAAAACCGATTCGGGCAAACCCGACTCCCGTTGCTGGTCATTGGGGCCTGCGCTGCTATGATAGCCATGTACAAGAAAAGAAACTGATGCAGAAATATCAGGATTCAAATCTTGTGTTACACGAAGTTGTGGTGAACGGTTTAACGGATGAAAAGGAACTGCTGCAGCAAATGAAATGGTATTTGGGAAGCAGTCCAGCACAAATGCCGGGTGAAAGGTATTTCCAAGAAGGAGTTCGGTTGTCTCCCAGTTCATGCGAATAAAAGCCTGGCGGAGCCTTAACATCCTTACCAGATCCTGCCGCGTACCAAAAAAATCTGCTTCAATCCTTCCCGTAGTTTTCGCACCCAATGCATCCGGACCTTTTACATCCATCCCTACACGGGAATGGACTGAGAGCATATTAAACTTAGTTCTTTTGTTGATGTCATTGCCATGAATATCAAATTCAGGCCGTTTGGGGAAGAGATAAAGCTCACCGTCCCTGGTGTCAAGTGAACGATATGTGTCGTATATTATTTCGTAACTGATATAACCATAAGGTTTGATTTGAATAGGATTTTCATCTGCAATTGCCAATGATTTCCACAACAGGAATATCAGTATTAAGACAGGTAACTTACTCATAACGATAGCTGCGATTTAAGCGGCAAAGGTATATAATTTAGGGCAAGCTGTTATATAAAAAAGCCCGTCAATGCGGGCTTTTTCTTAAAGCAATAACTAATGAAGGAAATAGATACTACCTTCTCCTTCCACGGGGATCAGTATCCTGGAAACGTCCCTGGCCGCGGCCTGCATCGCCTCTTCGGGTGTTTCTCTGTTCAAAGCGCGGGCGGTTACCAGTGCGGCTGTCAAAGTAAACTCTCTGATCAGGTGTAAGAACTTCTCTGATGCTTTGGTGATGAGCAGTATTGGCCTTCATATGTTCGGCTCTGAGACTGGCCATTTGATCAATAACCCGATCAATTTCTGCCATGTTGGGATTTTCAGCCAACCTCAATGATCTTTGGCGGGCTCTGAGTTCATCCATCTGTGCGCGATGTGCGGTGGTCTGGTTAATGCGCTCGGTTCGGAATGCCTTAATTTTTGCTTCCTGTTCCTTTGTTAGTTCCGGAATGTTCAGACATGCTCCTGCACCATCCTGATTGCCACGTGGCCCTCTTTGGCCAAATGCATCAATATTCAGTGCAAAAAACAGAACCAGTGCAATTGCTAAAAAATTTCTTGCTTTCATAATCATCAAAATTTAAAGGGTTTATTAATATGATTTTGGTACTTTGATGAAAAAAAAGCGCAAAGGTTTAAAAGGGGATGTAAATTTTTTGGGAATTATTAAACTGGCTTAATGCAAAAAGTTCAATAAGTGAAAATAGATTGTATCAATAGTGCTGACAAAAATGCTCCGGAGTTCTGAACCCCTGGAGATTTTGCAACAGGTATTAATGATATTAATAGGGTTCTTTAATAAACTTTTCCAGGGTTTGACCTTCAAAATAGGATTTAAACTGGTCGGTAACACTTTTTACCATTCCTCCCAACAAACATTTATCGAAAGGACATATTTTCCGGTCTAAGGGACATTCCGGTGTTTCAATCTTACCTTCTATTGCCTGATATACGTCAAGAATGGTTATTTCAGAAGGATGTACATTAAGTACAAAGCCGCCACTGGGTCCGCGAACGGATTTCAGGTAGTTATATTTTACCAGTTGTTGCAACACCTTTGCAAGGTGATTTCGTGATGCTCCCATTTCCTGGGAGAGTATATTTACATTGATATGAGTATCAGATTTTGCTATGAGTACCATAGCATGTATAGCCAGAGACGCAGCTTCAGATAAATGAACAATTTTAGCCATTGCAGTTGAATAAGATATAAAATAAATTAGATTTTATTAATGTGTTAACCCTTTTAAAAAGTCATTTTCCGGACTGCAACCCCATCCATAGTAAGGAGTTCATTTTCGAGTCGTCCGCACTCTTCCATATCTCCCATAAGTTCAAGGATAATAAGACCAGCTTCACCGGCTTCAGGAATATCCAGTTCATTTAATCCAAGGCGTGTTTTAATACTACACCCGTATTTGGTAAAAATTTCCTGCAAACGGGTTGCATGCTTTTCCTTTTCTTTTACCATTACACCTAAAATCACGAGTTGATCCATGATAATTTGATTAAGTTTATTAATCTTTTTATTTAAAATGTTCAGGAGTTTTTAAATTTCATGATTTGAACTTCTACTCCACCAATATCTTCCAGCTCCTTCTGGAGCTTATCCCAAATGGTTTGATCGCCCTGTAGAACTAAAAGTATTGTGCCTACCCTGCTGCATACATCTCTTGAAAGTTCATGAAATCCGAGTCTTGTCCGGATGGCTGCTGCATATTTGCTGAGTACTTCCTGGGTTTTACCGGCTTCTTTTATACGGTCGTAAACCATGATTCCCATTATTCTTGACTGATGCATACCCGAAATATTTTGTGAATATTATCTATTATTTTTAAAAGTAAAGGTCACGTTTACCATCTTTCACAAGGTTGACTTTTTCCCTGAGCTTTTCAACATTTTGATGATTTGAAAGATCGGCTATTTTCTCATCAATGAGCTTATAACCTTTTTCTTTGGTATCCTGAGGAGCATAATCTTCAAGGTATTCTGCCAGGGTGAGCAAAGCGTTGGGGGAGCAAAATCTTTTAATAAAACCTGGTACTGAAAATTCCATAAAATGCTCGCCGGTGCGGCCCAGCCTGTAACATGCGGTGCAAAATGATGGTATATAACCGGTTTTGATAAGTTCATCCATTATTTCATTCAGCGAACGGTTGTCATTAATCTGAAACTGCTTCATGGTAAGGTCCTGGGTATCTTTTTTGGCTTTGCTGTATCCACCCAGTTCCAGGTTGGTACCACCATCAATCTGTGAAACTCCGAAACGTAAAACCTGGTCGCGTATTTCCTTTGGTTCACGAGCTGTTAGGATCATGCCGGTATAGGGCACTGCCAATCTTAAAACAGACACCAGCCTGACAAACTCGTCGTCCTTTACCAGGTGTGCTTTATCGATATTAAGTGAAAGTGCATTTTGTATCCTTGGAAAGCTTATGGTGTGCGGTCCCACTTTATAAACAGCTTCAAAGTGATTGACATGGCGCACCAGTCCCAGGACTTCAAATCTCCAGTCATATAGTCCAAATAAAGCACCGATTCCCACGTCATCAATCCCTGCTTCCTGTGCACGGTCAAGAGCAGTAAGACGCCAGTCGTAATTTCTTTTAACACCGCCAAGGTGCACTTTAGCATATGTAGGTTCGTGATAGGTTTCCTGGAAAATCTGGAATGTGCCGATGCCTGAATCCTTTATGGTACGAAAACCATTGATATCAAATGGTGCAGCATTGATATTGACACGACGGATTTCGCCATTGTCATGCTTTACACCATAAACAATATTTACAGTTTCGGCAATAAACTCAGCTGAATATTTGGGATGTTCACCATAAACAAGAATGAGCCGTTTGTGCCCCTGATCAATAAGAGCTGTAGATTCGTTGATAAGTTCTTCCTTGCTGAGGGTAATTCGCTTCATACCCTTGTTTTCGGCTCTGAATCCGCAATACTGGCAATTATTAATGCACAGATCTCCTACATAAAGGGGTGCAAAAAGCACAATACGCTCACCATAAACCTTTTCCTTAAGTGTACGGGCTCCTTCTTTGATTTCTTCAATAAGGTCAGGTTCTTCGGCGTTCAAAAGAATGGCTGTTTCTTCGAGAGATAGCCGTTTTTTATCCAGTGATGCTTTAATGATTTCTCTCACCCTATGTTTATCGCCTTTGGAGTAGTTGATGAAATTCCAGATTTCATCAGGATCAATGAATGGCTTCATTCTTTGATCCTTAATGCTGTAATTTTCAGGGTGGTATATCATGGTAATCCTTATTTCGGTGATTATGGTACAAAAATACGGAAATTTTAAGCAAAGCAAAAAACTTTTTCAACAGATTGCCTTATTATTTCAATCTCTCAGAACATTTTTCATGAGGATTATCGTAGTTTTTTTATCAAAATCTGTATTCTGAATTACACTTTCTGTCTAATCTGTTCAATTGCTACTTTTAATCCATCATAAGCCAGAAAAATATTCTCCGGAAGGCTTTGTTCTATTTTATGGTGTAGTCCTATAAAATGACTTAAATGAGTAATATAGGCTTTACGGGGGTTAACTTCCTTAATGATTTCGATTGCTTCATCAAGGGAAAAATGTGAAATATGTTTTGATTTCCTTAAAGCATTAATAACCAGAACATCGGAGCCCATTATTTTTTGCTTTTCTTTTTCAGAAATATAATTGGCATCTGTTACGTAACTAAAATTTCCGATACGAAAACCAAAAACTTTAAGTTTGTGATGCATAACCTCAATTGGAATTATTTCAATATTGTTTACGCTGAATTTTTCATTATTAATAAAATGAAAGTCGAGCTGTGGTGCACCGAAGAAACGTTTTTCGGTAAAAATATAGGGAAACTCTCTCCTTATGGAGTTCATCACATCTTCACTGGCATATACATCAACCGTTTTATTTAATACGTAGTTGAAAGCCCTGACATCATCTAATCCTGCAATATGATCGCGGTGGCCATGAGTAAAAATGATGGCAGAAATATCTTCCACCTTTTCGCGTATCATCTGGTATCTGAAATCGGGGCCACAATCAATAATGTAGTTATGACCGTTTATTATTACCATAACCGAAGTGCGTAACCGGTGATCACGCCTGTCGTTGCTTTTGCAAACATCACAGTCGCAAGCAACAACCGGAACACCGGTTGAAGTACCTGTTCCCAGAAAAACCACTTGTATAGAATTATTTTCGGTCATGATGTAATTGATAACAACTTTTCGTTCAATACAATAATTCGTCAACGTCTTCCCTTGCGTCTTCCAGTTCCCTGTTATCGATTTGCCCGTCAAGGAAAGCTTCTGTTCCTTTAATTTTCTTATAGAAATAGACTGTAACCTTAACTCCATCAAGCAAAACATTATCGTACAAGAGGGTTGTGTCAACAAATCTTTGCCCCTGGTCATTTTCACATATTACAGTCATTGATTTCAAATATTCATCGCTGCAGATAGTATTGGTGGCATAAACCCCAGGGGGTGGAATCAGCTTTTCTTCTTCAGGAATAGTTATCCTGAAAAAATTATGGTTTTTAATTCCTTTTAAACCGGGTGAATCGCTGAACCTTCCTCTTATAATGTATTGATGATCAAGATAGGCATTTGCTCTCATGATATTTCCTTCCAGAAGCGCTTTTCGAATTTTAGTAGAACTTACTATTTCATTTTCAATATCCTGCAGAGGAATATCCTCCACCCTGAAACCCATTTCCTGACTTAATTTATAGAGATACGAGAAATCACCTGAACGATTATGTCCGAAATGGTGATTCTGCCCCACAATGATAACCTTTGTCTTAAGCTGTTCTATGAGAATATCGGTAATGAAATCGTGCGATGTGGTTTTAGAAAACTCTTTTGAAAATGGAATGATAACAAGGTTATCCAGACCTGTTTTTGATAATAGCTTGACTTTTTCTTCCTGTGAGTTAATAAGTTTAAGATCTTTCTGCTCCGGATACAAAACCTTACGGGGGTGCGGATGAAATGTAACCAATGTAGATTCACCGCTTATTTCATCGGCAATCTGTTTTAACCTTTCAATTATAACTTTATGCCCAACGTGCACGCCATCAAAGGAGCCGGTAGTTACAACTGTATTTTTTACCTTTTCACTGGCTTCACGTGCATCATGAAAAACTCTCATTGTATAAGTTTTTAATTTCTTACTAAATTTATGCCTGATCCTGCATATCCTGTTTTACAAAGAAAGCAAGTTTTTCAAGCGAGGTAACAATATCATACTCTTCCAGAAATACGCCTTCAGGTACTGATAAAGGAACTGATGTATAATTCAGAATCCCCTTTATTCCTGCATCAAGCAGCATTTTAGCTACATCGTAGGTGGCTTCGGGAGCCACTGTTAGTATAGCTATTTTTATGTTTTCAGCCGGAAGCACTTCCTTGAGTTGATTTACATGATGACAAGGAACTCCGGCAATAATACGATTGGCTTTTTGCGTATCATTATCAAAAGCAGCTACTATGGAAAGACGTTCTCTTTTTCCTGTAAAGTAGCTGGTGATGGCTCTTCCCAGGTTTCCCATACCCACTATTGCAACTTTCTGTGGTTCTTTACTATCAATGATTTTACCAATAAGGCTGATAAGGTCTTTTATCAAATACCCCTTACTCTGGCTACCTGAATATCCGATAAGCATTAAATCGCGTCTTACCTGCACGGGGGTAAGGTTCATCATACGGGCTAGTTCATGTGAGTAAACGTTGGTTTTGCCTTCATGTATGCTATTGTAAAGAATTCTTCTATACTGACTGAGGCGTTCAATGGTTTTGCCCGGTAAATCTTTACTGTTTTTTAGGTCCATCTTCTTATTTAAGAATAAAGTATTTAAACTATGTTAAAGGAAATCTTATGGTAAAAGTGCTTCCCTGGCCCGGCTTACTTTCAACCTGAATTTTTGCATTATATAGGTCTGCTATCTTTTTAACGATTGATAGCCCCAGTCCGGTGCCACTTATATGTTTTGTTTCTTCACTTTTAATTCGCACAAAATCTTCAAAAAGCTTGTCAATATCTTTTTTCTCCATTCCTATTCCTGTGTCACTTACACTTAGAAAAACTTCATTTTTTTCTTTCTTAAGTATAAGGTCAATCCTGCCACTTTGTTTATTGTATTTTACCGCATTAGATAGAAGGTTATTCAGAATAATTTCAAGTTCCTGCCGATCAGCTTTTAACGTAATTTTATCATTGCAATTCAAATGGATATCAATATCTTTCTGAATACAAAGAGGTTGCATGAGATCAATGGATTGTTGTGCAATTTCGCGCAGAAAAATGGGTTTTATGTTTCGTTGTTTTTTGCCTGACTCTATTTTTGTAAAATCCAGCAGATCCATAATAAGATTTCTCATATCCTGCACACGTGCCAGCGACCTTTGCACCATCTCCATATAGTCATCGACATTATCACCCATTTTTTTGATTTCCATAAGCCTGAGATAACCCTCTATAGCGTTGATGGGTGATTTGAGCTCATGCGACAGGACCGAAAGAAACTGAAACCGTATGTGTTTACCCTCTACCTGTAATTTTTGGGTCATCCGGCGCAGAAAGAGTTGCTTGGCAATATTTTCAAGACAATTTCGCAATTCCTTGGGGGTAAAAGGTTTGGGAACAAAATCATATGCACCGCTTTTGGTTGCTTTAACAGCGAGATCAAGCGATGCATAGGATGTAATCATAACTACGATGACATCTATGCCCTGGTTGTTAATATATTCAAGGACTTCAACACCTTGTATTCCCGGAAGCTTATTATCGAGCAAAACAATATCAAACAAATAGTTGTCGATGAGTTCAATAGCTTCTTCGCCTGTTGCGGCTTCCAGCACATCAAACTCAAAGTCTTCATCCATAAAAGGATAACTTACCGTGAAACTCTCCAGAATACGTTTAATTCCACTGCGTATTCCCGGTTCGTCGTCTACTACCAGCAGGTTCAGTTTTCCCATTACTTATATTTTCAGCAGCTTATTGATTTCTTTATGAAGCTGATCATTCCTTATTCCTTTATCAAGAAACAGATCGGCCTTGATCCATTGCCGGTCTTCTTCCGATTCTACGTCGAAAAGCAAACCCGTTTCTGATGTAACAGCCGATGCAATGATTATAGGAACATCAGGATATTTGTTTTTGATAATATGACACAATATGAATCCTGTATCCTGATTTTCCATCATGAGATCCAGGATAGCAAGATCAGGTTTCAGTTTATCAATAATATTTTCAGCTTCCTGCTGGGTTTGAGCTGCAATTACTTCAAAACCCATATCTTCAAGCGCTATGGTAAGCTGAAATAAATAATCGGTATCATCATCAACCAACAGAATCTTCTTTTTTTCAATTTTAAGCATAGCTCTTTTGTTTTGTGTCAGTCATCAATTTGCTTTTACTTCTTCTGTAACTCCGGGCAAACTTACAAAGAAACTGGTACCCAGGGGGCCTTTTTCGGGGTTATCATTTGAATCAACCTTGATATTTCCCTTGTGCATTTTAACAATACCGTAAATGATTGGCAATCCTAGTCCGGTTCCCTTTCCATCCTCCTTTGTGGTAAAGAAGGGTTCAAACATCCGCTCCAAATTTTCGGGCGAAATACCCGTACCTGTATCTTTTATGGTAAATATCAACCCTTCCGGGTTACTGTTATCGTCTTCAACTTTTATATTCAACTCACCACCTTCCGGCATTGCATCTATTGCATTTTTTGCCAGATTTGAAAACACCTGTACCATCTGATCATGATCGCAGGCAATTTCCTGTTGCAAGCTATTTATTTCAATTTTAAGGTCGATATCGGGAGGCATTACTATAGCTTTGAGGCTGTTTTTAATCAGCTTCCGGATTTTAACCTCTTCAATATTTACTTTGCTTTTTCTTGCAAAGTTAAGCAATCCTCCTACTATCTTTTTGCAACGATCGGCTTGATCAACAATCAGCTTAAGATCTTTATAGAAAGGAGAATCAGGTTCCATATCATCCAGTAAAAGATGGGCATACATAATTACTATTCCCAGCGGATTATTTACCTCATGTGCAATTCCAGCTGCAAGTTGCCCCATAGATGCAAGCTTTTCTGATTGTTTGAGTGCAGCCTGGGTTGAAGCCAGTTTTTCGTTGGAAACATCGAGCTCAGAAATGTATTTATGCAGTTTATCAATGGTATAAGGCAAACACATTTCGGTTTCAGCTATACCCTTTAAAATGGCTATTGCATGTTCGTGGCATGTATCATAACCGCATGCTGTACAGTTCAATTCATCATCCTGACTTGTAATTCCAAGCTTTTCTTTTACTTTATTGATTTGTTCTTTTGTAAAATCAGACGGATAGCGCTGATCATCGGCAATAAAGTACCTGTCAAGTTTAATCCCTGAGAATTTTTCCTTATTTTTTAGCCATTCGGTTTGATCCAGCCTGTCAAACTGGCGCTTGGCAAAGTTGCTGATATTTTTTCTTTTCAGGAAGAACTGGTGCCTGTTACTCATTCCGGGTCCGTTTAGGCAGCCATTGCAGCATAAAAGGTCGAATAATTTGGCTTCAAGGTAACCCTCTTCGAATTCCTTCAGAACTTCAGTGATGTTATGGCGACCTTCTGCTACAACAATTTCACCACTGAGAAAATCTTCTTCAAGGTCAACTGTTTGAAGCATGCCACCACTTATTGGGAATACAGAGCCTTTGCCGGCAATGGGTTGGTCAAATTCTGAAGGTTCAACTTTATCAGGAGTAATCTTCTTTTCATCAAACATTCTGCGCATTTCAATGAAAGAGATCACCTCATAAACCAAATCCTTAAACTGACCCAGCATAGCTTCACCTTTTTTGGCTATGCATGGCCCGATAAAAACAATTTTCAAATCTTTCCCATGCATCTCGTGCAAAACTTTAGCGGTGGCAATCATAGGAGAGACAATCGGAGCAAGAGATTTTATGATTTGGGGATGATGTTTCTCTACATAAGTTACAATAGCAGGGCAACTGGTTGATATATAAGTTTGTTTCTGATCCTTTTGCAGAAGTTCTTTAAATTTATCTGCAACAAGCTCGGCACCAAAAGCCACTTCATTCACATAATCGAATCCGAGAGCTCTTATCATACCCACAAGAATCTGGTAATCTGAAATATCAATAAATTCTCCGGCTACACTAGGTGCAATGATGGCAGCAACTTTATCCTCGCTGTTTATCAGTTTCTTAACCCTGTCAATTGAAAAGGAAAACATTTTTGCATCCCTGTTGCATACTTTCACGCAGTTACCGCAGGCAATACAACGTTCAGTAATGATCTCAGCCTGTCCGTTCATGATCCTGATTGCCTTGGCAGGGCATTCTCTTACACAGGTATAGCAAACCTTGCAACGATCTTTTACCGTGTAAATGAACTGATTTTTTGGTGTTTGTATCATAACTGACGCGCCTTCTAATAACCAGATATTCTGTAATTAATATAAAAAGTTTAAGCTGCTACTTCAATACATCTCTTTTCTTAAAATGGGTATGCAAACGGCTAAGATTTTCTTTGCTGTCATATTTCGATTTGACAAATTCAATCATTTGGATATTTTCTGCTGAATTCCTTATCTTGGTATTCTTTTCAAGTTCCTGACTAATTTTTTTCCTTGTGCGATGTTTGTCCTGAAAATAAAATATAGGTTGTCCACCCCCACCGGCACAACCACCCTGACAAGCCATAATTTCAACAAAATGTATATCGTTGCGTTTTTCAGCCTTCAGCAAGTCTAAATACTTCTGAGCTTCAGCAATACCGCTAACCCAGGCAAATCCAAATTCCTGTTTGCCAATTTTAATTTTCACTTCCTTTTTGCTGCCCGGATTTTTAGGTGGAGTGAACTTAAAACCTGTTTTTCTGTCGCCATTAATTATTTGATTTAACTGTAATGCAATGGCCTCGGCTTTTCCACCTGTATATGACATCTGGTAACCGGCAGCAGATGAAATATTAAACGGGCTGTCGGGTTGGGCAGGCTCCAGTCGTGTAATGTTTATTCCATAACTGCGTAACATTTTTATAAACTCCCTGACAGTAAGAGTTGCATCGATTTCTGATACACCTTTCCTGGTATTTTCTTCCCGTGATGCTTCAAACTTATTGGCTACACATGCCATGAGTGATACAGTATACAGCTGTCTGGATTCATTATCTGCTTCAGCATTCCCTTCATTCTTAACCAGGTAACCCATTAATTGCTGAGGAGATTTGGCTATTGATATATCAGTAATTATTTCAGGAGAAAACTCCTCGGCATATTTTATCCAGGCCGGGCAACAGGATGACAGCATGGGAGTAACAAGCTTTCTAGTGGATCTCTCAATCAATAGTTTAGCCTCCAGATAAACATTCAAGTCATTGGCCCACCCCTGGTCATAAACTTTACGGAAACCCATAGTTCGCAGAGCTGAAATAATATAACCTGCCGGTTGATCGGAAGTCTTAATATTAAAATGATCGGCCACTGAAGCTACAAAAGCCGGAGATAGAAATGCAACAGGATACTTCTTTGTACTTTCAATGGCTGTTTGAACTTTTTCTATATGAGAAATATCTACCAGAGCACCTGTGGGACAAACCATTATACATTGTCCGCAATTTATACAACTTGATATATTGAGTCCCTTGTTAAATGCAGAGTTAACGGTAGTTTTATTGCCTCTTGAGATAAATTCTATGGCGGTTACCAGTTGCACTTCTTCACATATCCTTACACAACGGTTGCACAAAATACATTTGGCAGGATCGCGGTAAACTGATGGGCTGGAATGATCGCGTTTTTCTGTTTTTTTATGGCTGAAATATTTTCTTTCCTTAATATTCATTTCCTCTGCCAGCCATTGAAGCTCACAATTTCCGTTTCTTTCACAGTAAAGACAATCATCAGGATGATTCGAAAGAAGCATTTCAACCAAAGATTTCTTTGCCTTATTTACCCTTGTGGAGTTGGTTTTTACAACCATGCCGGGTTCAACCGGATAGGCACATGAGGTTACAAGGTCTCTTTTACCTTCCACTTCCACCACACAAAGCCGACATGCGCCAGATGGTGTAAATCCGGGCATATAGCATAGAGTTGGAATTTTTATACCATTTCTGCGCAAGGTATTAAGCAGTATTTCACCTTCCTGAACCTCTATGGGTGTATTATTTACTTGAATGGTAAAGCTCATATTTTTCGTTAATTTATTCAACCAGAACTGCATTGAACTTACATACTTCAAAGCATGCATTGCAGGCAATACATTTATCCTGTACTATGAAATGAGGTTGTCTTGGTGTTCCGATAATAGCATCAACCGGGCATTTTTTATAGCAGGCTGTGCAACCCGTGCACAGGTCAACATCAATGGTATAGGTTTTCAGATCGCGACAAACCCCTGCAGGGCATTTACGCTCAAATACGTGTGCATCAAATTCTGGTTTAAAATTAGCCAGTGTATTCAAAATAGCATTGGGTGCTGATTTTCCAAGGGCACAAAGACTGGTATCTTTCATTACATCTGCCATGCCTTTAAGCTGCATAATCCCTTTAAACCGCTCCAGGGTTTGAAATGAGTTTTCTTTCTCGGGTTTTCTGGTGGCGGTTTCAATAATTTCAAGCATCCTGGCTGTTCCCTCCCTGCATGGAATGCATTTACCACAACTCTCATTTTTAAAAAACCGTGTAAAAAACTTAGCCAGATCAAGCATGCAGGAATTTTTGTCTACCACTACACAAGCTCCGCTTCCCAGTGCTGAACCAATTTCTTTTAAGGCGTCAAAATCAACAATAGTATCGAGTGTTTTTTCCGTTATGTAGCTTCCGCTATTAATTCCCAGGATTATTGCTTTAAACTCCTGTTCATCTTTTATACCCCCTCCGATTTTACCTACAATTTCCCTGAAACTCATACCCATTTCCACTTCAATGGTTCCGTAGTTCTTAACTTTACCACTTAGGCTAAATAATTTAGTTCCCTTGCTGGTTTCGTTTCCAATCCCTTTAAACCACTCAGGACCGTTTTTCATGATCAAGGGTACATTTATCAAGGTTTCCAGGTTATTTACGATGGTAGGCTTGTTCCAGAGCCCTTTGATGGCTGGAAAAGGTGGTTTGGAAACAGGCATAGCACGTTTTCCTTCTATGCTGTTGTTAAGTGCTGTTTCTTCACCGCAAACAAATGCTCTGGCACCTTCTTTTACTGCAATATCAATATTTACACCTGAGTCAAAAATATTATGCCCTAAAATACCATATTCTTCGGCTTCTTTTAGTGCCATTTTTATTCTTTCAATAGCCAACGGAAATTCGCGACGTGTAAAAATAAATGCTTTGGAAGCCCCGATGGCATATGATGCTATAAGCAAAGCTTCAATGAGTCTGTGCGGGTCACTTTCCATGATTACACGATTCATATAGCTGCCCGGATCACTCTCCACGGCATTGCAAACAAAATACTTCTGATCGCTAACGGCATTAAGGGAAATTTTCCACTTTTTGCCAGCAATATAGGCACCACCGCCCCTGCCGGCAAGCATACTTTCTTCCACAATATCGCAAACCTGGGCCGGTGTATACTGAGTTATGGTATCAGAAAAAGCCTGATAACCGCCCCGGGCAATATATTCAGAAATAGACACAGGATCAATGATGCCGCAATTTGACATCAGCATCTTTTTCTGGGGTTTATTAAAATCAAGTTCATCAAGAAACGGAGCATCATCCCATGGCTGATGAATAGCGCTGCGATATTGCCCTAATACGAGTTCTGTTGGAACATGATTATTCAGGATTTCATCCAGAAACACAGGCACCATATCGTACTTTACATTTTTAAAAGAGATTCTTGCTTTTCCGGGCATCTGCACATCGACCAGAGGCTCAGCTGTGCAATAACCAACGCAACCACCCTTTACAAGATCAGCATCAAAATGAGTATCTTCAAGGTAGGAAGCAATAGCATCATAGGTTTTTGCGGCACCGGCTGCAATACCACAGGTTCCAGTACCAACATATATTAAGGGTCTGGTAATTCTTTCGTGGCCAATATACGACAATTGTTTAGCAACATCACTGTCATTTCTGCGATCAGGATTGCGCAAAACCTTATGTATTAAAAACTCCTTTACAGAGTTAGGATCATTGCTCTTCATAGATTGAAATATGATTTTCCCTGAAATGTTTCAGAATGTCTTTTAAGGAATCTGGAGTAAGCTGAGTAAAATACTCGCCATTGATCTCAATAAGTGGAGCTAGTCCGCAAGCTCCAATACAGGATACAACTTCAAGGCTGAACAGACCATTCTTGTCAGTTTCACCGTTACTAATCTTGAGCTGTTTTTTAAGTTCGGATAAAATATGAAATGAACCGGCCACATGGCAGCCAGTTCCATGACAAAGTCTTATGTGAAATTTGCCCTTGGGTCCGAAACAGAAATTATCATAAAAGGTAGCAACCCCATAAATCTTATTGACAGAAATATCAAGGTACTTTCCAACCTCAATGATCAACTCTTCAGACAAAAAGCCAAACTGATCCTGAATTTTATGCAAAAGGGGTATGAGGTCATCCCTTTGTTTGTTGGGGAAACTATCAAAAATGGAACTTAATTTTGTGTCCATAGTTTTGGCTGCTAATTTTTTAACAATAATAGGAACAAATCAGGTAAATAAAAAAAAAATTATGAGTTTTTAAGCATAACCCAATTTGCGGTACTTTTTATTCCTCGTACAAATGTAGACAAAATTGCTGATTATTTTTACCTTAACTCGCATACAATCAGCACTAAATGCTTAATGTTATTTAGATTAAATATGAAGAAAGAATTTACAGTAAAGATGTTAGCAAATTAACCTCTTATATCGCTACAAATCTCTATTTTTGTCCTTTAAATA